>NZ_BAAJPG010000023.1:194642-248513 GCF_057547025.1 Thermus sp. KWY1 | reverse complement strand
GTGCGGCCCAGGGCCCGGCGCACCTGGGCCGCAAGCCGGAGGAACAGATAGGCCAGGGCCAGGACCAAAAAGACCGTGAAAAGGACCACCACAAAGCCCAGGGGTTCCTTCCGGGCCTCTGCGGCCAGGATAAGGACGCTGGCCAAGGCCCCGGGGCCGGCGATCAAGGGAATGGCCAGGGGAAAGACGGAGATATCCGCCCGGAGGCGGGCCTCATCCTTTTCCTCCTCCGTTTCCCGCTCGTGGTGGGCGAAAACCATCTCGGTGGCGATGCGGAAGAGGAGGATGCCCCCGGCGATGCGCAGGGCCTCGAGGCTGATCCCCAGGTAGCCCAAAAGCCCCCGCCCGAAGAAAAAAAAGGAGACCAAAAGCCCCCCCGCCACCAGCACCGCCTTCCTGGCGATCTGGGCCTGTTTCCTTTGAGGACGGTCCCCGGCCAGGGCCAGAAAGACCGGCACCAGCCCCACCGGGTCCATGACCACGAAGAGGGTGAGGAAGGATTTGAGGAAAAGCTCCAGCACGAAGGCCTAAAGGCGCATCTTCCCCGCCACCAGGAGTTCCCCGAACTCCTCCTCCAGGGCCCTCGCCCCTTCCTCGGTCCGGGCCACCACCAGGATGGTATCCTCCCCCGCCAGGGTGCCCACGATCTCATCCCGCTTGAGGCGGTCCATCAAAAGGGCGATGCCGGAGGCGTGGCCCTCCGCCGTCTTCACCACCAGGATATTCCCCCCCCGGTCCACGTCCTTGACGAAGAGGCCAAACTGCCGCTTCAGTTCCTCGTAAACGTCCTCGGGAAGCTCCATGGAGGGCAGGGCGTACTTGTGCCGCCCCTTGCCCAGGGAAACCCGGGCAAGCCTCAGCTCGGCAATGTCCCGGCTCACCGTGGCCTGGGTCACCTCAAACCCCAGCTGCCTCAGGCGCTCCACCAGCTCCTTCTGCGTGCCGATCTCCTCCCGGCTCACGATCTCCTGAATGGCGCGGTGCCGCTCCGCTTTGCTTCGCATAGACACCCCTCTAACCCTTCCAGAACTCTTTAACCAAGTCCAGTATACGGTCGGCCACCTGCCGCTTGGGCATGCGGGGGAGTTCCAGCACCCGGCCATCCCGGAGGAGGAGGACCACCTCGTTCTCGAGGCTGCCGAAGCCCACTCCCTCGCGGTTCACCCAGTTGAGGACGATGAGGTCCAGGTTCTTGCGGAGAAGCTTCTCCTTGGCCCGCGCCAAACCCTCCCCGGTTTCCATGGCGAAGCCCACCAGGACCCTCGGTCCCTTGTTCTCCCCCAGCTCCTTGAGGATGTCGGGGTTGGGAAGGAGGCGGAGAACCTTCTCCGCCGCCACCTTGGGCTCCTTCTCCCGGCTCACCTCCGCCGGGCGGTAGTCGGCCACCGCCGCCGCCATCACCACCGCCTGGGCCCAGGAATAGCGCCCCAGAATGGCCTCGCGCATCTCCAAGGCGCTTTCCACCCGCACCACCTCCACCCCCCAGGGGGCGGGCAGGGCCGTGGGCCCGGAAACCAGCACCACCTCCGCCCCCCGGTCCCGGGCAGCCTCGGCCACGGCATAGCCCATGCGGCCTGAGGAAGGGTTGGAAAGGTAGCGCACCGGGTCCAGGTACTCCCAGGTGGGGCCGGCAGACACCAGAAGCTTAAGGCCCTTAAGGTCCTTGGGGGTGAGGAAGGCCTGAAGCCTCTCCAAAAGCTCCTCGGGCTCCAGCATCCGTCCCCATCCCTCCCCCTCCCCCACCGCCGCCAGAGGTCCGTGGGCGGGACCGAAAAGGGCATGGCCCATGCCCTCGAGGGTCCGGGCATGCTCCTGGGTCCTGGGGGAAAGCCACATGGCCTCGTTCATGGCCGGGGCCCAGGCCACCCGCTTAGCCCCTGCGAGAAGCGTGGCGGAAAGGAGGTCGTCGGCCAGACCCAGGGCCGCCTTGGCCATGGCGTCGGCGGTGGCGGGAGCCACCAAAACCACATCGGCCCAGCGGGCGAGTTCTATATGTAAGGCCCGGCCATCCGGCCTGAACCAGGCCTCCTCCGTGGCCACCTCCCCTCCAGCGGCCACCGCCAGGGAAAGGGGGGTGATGAACTCCAGGGCCCTGGGGGTGGCCAGGACCCGTACCTCGTGGCCCTGGCCCCTGAGAAGACGGAGGAGGTGGGGGGCCTTGATGGCCGCCACCCCCCCCGTCACCGCCACCAGGACCCGGGCCACCTACTCCTCCTCTTCCACCGGGTAAAGCCGCTCCATCTCCCTCTGCAGGCGGTCCTCGGGCACCAGGTTCTCCCCGAAGACCAGCCTTCCCGTGAGCATCTCCTTCATGGCCCAGGTGACGGGGTTGGGGTCGTCCAGGATCCCCTCGAGGGTCCGCATCTTGGGCCTCTCCTCCGGCTCCAGAACCGTGTTCTTAAAGCGGTGGCGGAGAAGCTGCTCCGCCCGCTTGGCCACCACCACGGTGAGCCGGTACTTGGAATCCACCATGCCAAAAAGCTTGTCAATCCCGGGTTCCGCCATAACTCCTCCGTAGAATCTCGTCCAGCTCAGCTTCCAGGTCCTTATCCCGCTTCAAGGCCCTCTCCAAGGCGGGGCCCATCCTGGGGGTACGCCGCCTCTCAGCGGTAAGGATGGCCAGGAAGTCAGCCACCGCCTCCTCCAGCACATCGTTCACGATCACGTAGTCAAAGAGGTGGGCGTTTCGTATCTCCCACTCCGCCTGCTTCAGCCGCTTTTCGATCTTCTCCGGGGCGTCCTTGCCCCGGTAAACCAGACGTCGCTTCAGCTCGGAAAGGGAAGGGGGCAGGAGGAAGATGAGGACCGCCTCCGGTACCTTCTTGCGCACCTGCAGGGCTCCCTGGACCTCGATCTCCAGGAGGACATCCTCCCCCCGGGCCAAGGCCCGCTCCACCGGAGCCTTGGGGGTACCGTACAGGTGCCCCACGTACTCGGCGTGCTCCAAGAACCCATCCTCCCGCAACAGGGCCTCAAAGGTGGCCCTGTCCACAAAGTAGTAGTCCACCCCATCCCGTTCCCCGGGACGCGGGGGACGGGTGGTCATGGAGATGGAGTAGAAGAGGCGGGTGCGCTCCAGCACCTTGGCCCGCACCGTGCCCTTCCCCACCCCGCTGGCCCCGGTCATGACGAAAAGGCGGCCCCCCATACCCCTCACCCCGGGAGGATACCAAAGCCACCTGGAGGAGGCAAGGATTTTTGTGACCTATAACACACTACCCGCGTGGTACACTTGGCCCCGTGGCCTGGTACGAGGGCGCTTTCTTCTACCAGATCTTTCCCGACCGCTACTTCCGGGCTGGCCCTTTCGGAAAGCCTGCCCCGGCGGGTCCTTTGGAACCCTGGGAAGCACCCCCCTCCCTCAGGGGCTTCAAGGGGGGAACCCTCTGGGGCATAGCGGAGAAAATCCCCTACCTCAAGGACCTGGGGGTGGAAGCCCTTTACCTGAACCCCGTCTTCGCCTCCACCGCCAACCACCGGTACCACACCACGGACTATTTCCAGGTGGATCCCCTCCTGGGGGGGAACATGGCCCTAAGGCACCTCCTGGAAGTCGCCCACGCCCACGGCATGCGGGTCATCCTGGACGGGGTCTTCAACCACACGGGTAGGGGCTTTTTTGCCTTCCAGCACCTTTTGGAAAACGGAGAACAAAGCCCCTACCGGGACTGGTACTACGTGAAGGGTTTTCCCCTAAACCCCTATAGCCGCCACCCCAACTACGAGGCCTGGTGGGGCAATCCTGAGCTTCCCAAGCTCCGGGTGGAAACCCCGGCGGTGCGGGAGTACCTCCTGGAGGTGGCGGAGCACTGGATCCGCTTCGGCGCGGACGGCTGGCGGCTGGACGTGCCCAACGAGATCCCCGACCCCGAGTTCTGGCGGGCCTTCCGCAGGAGGGTCAAGGGAGCCAACCCTGAGGCCTACATCGTGGGGGAGATCTGGGAGGAAGCCGACTTCTGGCTCCAGGGGGATATGTTCGACGCCACCATGAACTACCCCTTGAGCCGGGCCATCCTGGGCTTCGTGGGGGGAGAGGTCCTGGACCAGGAGCTATCCTCCCGCTCGGGCCTGGGGCGGATCGAACCCCTGCAGGCCCTGGCCTTCAGCCACCGCCTGGAAGGCCTCTTCAGCCGCTACCGCCCGGAGGTGGTGCGGGCCCAGATGAACCTCCTCACCTCCCACGACACCCCCCGCCTCCTCACCCTCCTTAGGGGAAGCGTGGAGCGGGCTAAGCTGGCCCTTTCCCTGCTTTTCCTCCTGCCCGGAAACCCCACGGTGTACTACGGGGAAGAGGTGGGGATGGAAGGAGGCCATGACCCGGAAAACCGGGCGGGCATGGTCTGGGACCCGGCCCGCTGGAAGGAGGAGATCCGCCAAACCGTGCGGCGTATGGCCCGCCTGCGCCAGGAACACCCCGAGCTCCGCACCGCCCCCTACCAGCGGGTCTATGCCGCAGACGGGCACCTGGCCTTCACCCGGGGGCCCTACCTGGTGGTGGTGAACGCCTTTTCCGAGCCTTTCCGCCAGGATTTTCCCCTGCATGGCGCCCTGCCTCGAGGGGCCCAGGCCGTGGACCTCCTCTCCGGGAAAACCTGCACCCCGGCAGGAGGACGCCTTTGCGGGCCCGAGCTTCCCCCCTTTTCCGTGGCCATCTGGGTGGAGGTCTAGGGCCAGGCTCCTTCAAAGCGCAGGAGCCAGGCCTTAAGCCCTTCCTGCCCGGCAAACCCCCCAAGCCGCCCGTCGGCGTGGATCACCCGGTGGGCAGGCACCAGGAGGAAAAAGGGCGAGGCCCGCATCCCCGCCCCCACCGCCCTCGGGGAAAGGCCAAGCTCCCGCGCCAGGCTCCCATAACTTTCCGTGCGCCCGTAGGGGATAAGGCGCACCCTCTCGTAAAGGGCCACCCGTTTGGGGG
The DNA here is from genome assembly GCF_057547025.1 of Thermus sp. KWY1. Classification (NCBI taxonomy): domain Bacteria; kingdom Thermotogati; phylum Deinococcota; class Deinococci; order Thermales; family Thermaceae; genus Thermus; species Thermus sp. KWY1. The sequence continues at coordinate 243,601 of NZ_BAAJPG010000023.1, read as the reverse complement.
AAAACCCCGTGTAGTCCAGGGGGATGTCCAAAAAATCGGGCTTTTCCCCGGCAAAGTAGGCCAGCACCCGCTCCCGCACAGCTTCCGCCAAGGGGCCCCTGGCCTCGAGGCCCCGGGGGAAGAGGGTGGGCTCCAAACGCCGCACTCCCCCAGGGCTCACCTCGAGCCACAAAGGACCGATGGGCGTGGGAATCAACATGGCTCCTTAGCGGGGTCGGCCGAGGCTATCTTGTGGCCCAAGCCTCCTCGGGGTCCGAAATCCCACCCAGCAAAAGGTCGGAGAGGAAGGTGCCGGGGAAGTAATGCCCGAGGATCTCCCGGTACCCGTACCCTGCCTCCGCCATGCCCTTGGCCCCCCACTGGGAAAGCCCCACCCCGTGCCCTGCTCCCCGGCCCTCCGCCTGCCAGCCCCTAAACTCCACCAAGGCCGAAGGCAGGCCCAGGTTCCGCACCAGCCGCTGGGCCTCCGGGCCCTGCACCTCCACCCCCAAAAGCCGCAGGCGCCACACCCTTCCCGAGGCGCTTCGCTCCAGCACCACCGGGGAATCCCCAGGGGAGCCAGCCTGGGGCGTACGGCCCATGGCCCTCAAGGCCGCCGCCGCCCGCTCCGGGCTCACGGAAAGCTGCCACTGGCTTTTGGGACCCCGGGCGTAGGGGTCCGGCCTCGGCCGCAAATAGGGCAGGGCCTTCTGAAAGACCTCCTCGCTCCCTGCGGTCATACCCCCGGAGTCGGCGTGGTAGAGAGCGGAAATGGCCCTTCCCTGGTAGCTGAGGACCTTCCCCCGGGTACCCCTCACCGCCTCAGTATGCCTGGGGGTTTCCACGGCCAAGCCCAGGTAGACCTGGCAGATCTCGCTGGCGCAGAGGTCGTAAGGAGCCCGGGGATTCAAGCGGTTCACGGCGAAGGTGCGGGCCACCACCGCCTGGGCCTTTAAAGCCTCCTGGGGGAAGCCCTCGGGCATCTCGGCAGGGAGGACGCCGAGGAGGTAGTCCTCCAAAAGGACCTGGTTCACCACCCAAAGCCTCCCCCCCTGGGCAAGAAGGCGCACCCCACCCCTATAGGTGCGCCCATCAAGGCGGAAATAGGGTCCGGGAAACTCCCAAAAGGGCTGGAGCCTGCCCTCCACCCAGACCCCTTGGGCCTCCCCCCTGGCCCGCACGGTTCCCTGGCCCTCCGGCAGGAGAAGGGATACCTCCTGGCCCTCCGGCACCTCCTTAAGGAGCACCCTGAGGAGGAGGTCCTCCTTCTGGCCCCGGGAGGGCAGGAGCCAGACCAGCAAAAGGAGGCATGCCAGAAGGGCACCCTTTAACCCATGCGTCATATACTGCCCCCATCCTACCACCTAGCCCAAAACCAAGGTGGCCTTTCCCGAGATGGGTGCCTCCTGGAGCTTAAAGAGGGCCTCCGGGTGGCGCAAGGCGTACATGGCGAAGGGGTAGACCCGTTCCTGGGGCAGGCCTCGAGGCAAAAGGTGCCGCTTGAGGCGCTCCAGGTGATGCAGAAGGACCGCATCCCGCCCCATGCGGGCGCGAAGGAGCTTCTTCAAAAGCCTTTCCCCCTCCCCCTTCAGCCTCGCCTGGAAGCGGCGGAAAGGCCTTTCCAAGGTGGGCTCCAGGGCATGGGCCTTCTGGCCCAGGGCCTCCACCTCCTCCAAGAGGCGCAAAAGCTCGGCCTCGAGGCCCCTGAACCCTTCCAGCACCTCCTTGACAGCCTTAAGAAAGGCATCCTCCCCCCCATCCACAAACGCCCAGGGATCCAGGCGGTACCTCTCCACAATGCGGCGGATGGGAGGCTCCAAAACCACCGCCCTCAGGCGAAGGAAGAGGGCAGGCATGGGGATGCCGTAAAGGGCGTAGACCCCGGAAAGCTCGGCCACATACCGGAACTCGTTGGGACCCACCACGAAGCCCGCCGTGGGCAGAACCAGGTCCTGGAATACCGGCCTCAAGCCCGCTGCGGGGGTGAGGCGGCTGGGATCGGTCCTGAGGATCTCCAGAAGCTCCTTTTTGCCGTAGCGGCGCACCCCGTCGGTAAAGGCACCATCCTGGTAAAAAAGCAGTCTTCTCTGGTCTGTTTCTAAAAAAAGATTGGTGGCTCCTGGCTTGCGCTTCAAAGGAGGCTTGCCCCCCAAAGCGCGGATGCGCTCCGCCTCCTGGTTGATGGCCTGGGCGCTGGCCAGGGGGTCCTCCAACTCCCTTTCCAGGGCCTTTTGGAAAAGGGGGGCAAGCTCCGGGGCCATGGGGTCAAAGGGAATGAGGCCCCGCTCCCCCAGAAAGGCCAAGAGGGTGCGGGCGAAAAACTCGGACAGGGTTTCCCCCTCCAGGGCGTAGGCTACCCGGGCATCCCGGGACCAGGGGCCCAGAAACTCCCTCACCGCCTCTCGGTAAGGGGCAAAAGGAATCCGCCCTGCGGGAAGGGGCGGCAGGGGCAGGGACAGGGTACGCACCTCCTCCTCCAGGAGAAGGTGAAGGTGGCGCACCTCCTCCACATCGTGGTCCTGGGAAGCCACCCAGAAGAGGGAAGCCGCCCCCACCTTTTCCGCCAGGCCCAAGGCGGTGTGGGCCTTGTAGAAGGTCAGGGCCGGCCCTCCCAGAAGCCCTGCCTGCTGGCCCGTGACCACCGCCCCCTGCCCCAGGCCCTCGAGGGCCGCCAGGACCTCCCGTGGAGCCTGCAGACGCTTCAGGTAAGCGGTAAGCGCCGAAGAGAGTTGGGGATGTCCTTCCCGGCCCAAGCGCTCTTTGAGGACCTCTTCCCCCTGGGGTAGGCCCAAAAGCTGGGCCAGGACCTGGGCTTCCATGCTTCAAAGCCTAAAGCGCCTCGGCCAGGCGGGCAAGGGCCTGGGGTTCCCGGACCTCCACCCTCCGGTAGCCCAGGTCCACCACCCCCGAAAGGGCCCACTCCCCCAGGAGCTTGGTCACGGTCTCCCGGGTGGCCCCCACCATGCGGGCCAGGTCCTGGTGGGAAAAGGCCACCTCCCCCGCCTGGCTTAGCCTCAGGAGAAGCCGGGCCAAGCGCTGGCTCACGGAGAGGTGGCGCAGTTCCCAAAGCCGCTCCTCCGCCTCCTTCAGCCGGGCGTAGAGGGCCTCCAGGAGGAAGCGCTCCACCTCGGGAAAACGCGCCCGCACGGGGGCCAGGGCTTCCTGGGGGGCGAAGAGGAACTCGGCGTAGGTCAGGGCGGTGGCCCCCGAAGTGCGCCTTCCTCCCCCCACCAGGGCCTCCTCCCCAAAAAGCCCCCCAGGCCCCACCACCCCCAAGGTGGCGGGCTCCCCTTCCGCCGAGCGGGGTCCCTCCAGCCAGACAAGCCCTTCCCGCACCAGGTACACCCCGTCCGCCCGGTCCCCCAGGGCGTAGAGGGGGGTACCCCGCAAGACCCTCTTGGGCTGGAACACCCTGGCCATCTCCCGCCGGGCCTCGAGGGAAAGCTCCTGGAACATGCCCCGAGTTTACAAAAAGAGGGGGGCTTCGGAGGAAGGGATAAGCCCCCGGGCCTCGGCCTCAGCGAAGAGCCTCTCCACCGCCTTTTCCCCTTCCTCCCCCACGTCCTGGCTGAACCCGTTCACATAGGTGCGCACATGGGCCCAGATCACCTCCTCCGAAAGCTCCTGGGCATGGGCTTTCAAGTAGGGAAGGGTTTCCTCGGGATGGGCAAAGGCGTATTCCAGGCTCCGCCGCACCGCCTCGTCCAGGGCCTGGATGAGCTCCTTCCCCAGGTCCCGCCAGGCCAGGATGGCCCCCAAGGGAAGGGGCAGGCCCGTTTCCCCCTCCCACCACTCCCCCAGGTCCAGGACCTTGACCAGGCCGTACTCCGGGTAGGTGAAACGGCTTTCGTGGATGATGAGACCCGCCTCCACCTCCCCTTGGGCCACCAGGGGCATGATGCGGTCGTAGCGCACCTCCACCGGCTCAAACCCTTCCGCGTACAGGGAAAGGAGCAAAAAAGCCGTGGTGTTCCGCCCGGGGATGGCCACCCGGGCTCCCTTCAGGCTCCTCAAGGGCTTCTTGGCCACCACCAAAGGGCCCACCCCTCTTCCCAAGGCTCCCCCGCTCCTTAGGGCCACATACCGGTCCCGCACCCTCCCATAGGCGGCATAGGAGAGCTTGGTCAGGGGTAGCCTCCCCTCCAAAGCCCAGCGGTTCAGGGTTTCCACGTCCTCCAAAACCGCCTCCACCGGAAGGGGGCTTTCCACAAGGCCATGGGTGAGGGCGTAGAAGATGAAGGTGTCGTTGGGGCAGGGGGAGTAGCCCAGCTTCAGAACCGGCGCCTCCATGAACCCTACTGTACCCCCTTGAGGGCCCGTTTGAAGAGCTCGGGGGCGAAGGCCTTGAGGGCTCTCAAAAACCCCGTGGCCCCCCGGGCCCGCCCCGGGATCACGTAGACCGGAACCCCCAGGCGCTCCGCCTCGAGGCGCACGGGCTCGGAGAAGTCGTGGCCCACATAGCTGGAAACCACCATGAGGCCATGGGCCTTCTCCAGGCGGTTCTGGATACGCCTCAGGGCCTCCTTGCCCACCCCGGCGGTGTCCGCATCAAACCAGTCCACCTTGAGGCCCCGGGCCTCGAGGAGGGGAACCAGCCGGCTCCTGAGCTGGGTGTGCCCGCCCACCACCAGAAGGTGCTCCCCGTGGAACTGGGGCAGGCCCTCCTGCAGGAGCTCCTCCTTGGTCTCGGGCAGGGCCTTTGGGCTTTCCCCCAAGGCCTCCAGGCCCCGGCTCACCGCCTTAAGCTCCTCCAGGTAAAGGGTAAGGCTCTCGTCGTGGGGCCTCAGGAAGAGGAGGTTTCTTAAGACTTCCCGGGAAAGGTCCAGGTCCTTTTCCCGGTAGAGGGCTACCTCCAAGGCCTTCTGCCAGTGCTCCGCCGCCTTCCGCCAGTTGCCCTGGGCCTCGTAGTGCTCCGCCAGGTCAAAGAGCACCTCCAGGGCCTGGGGGTCAGCCTTCAGTTCCTCCAGCAAGAGCCTTTCCACCTCCTCCCCCCGCCCCTCGGCATACAGGGCTGCCAGGTACTGCCCCCGCACCTCCGAGGCCTCGGGGCTTTCCCGGAAACCACGGGAAAGCCGGTAGGCCAGGGCCAGAAGCTCCAGGGGGGGCTTGGGCGTGCGGCCCAGGGCCTGGTAGAGAAGGCTGAAGGCAGCCCAAGGACCCTCCAGCCTCTCCAGAAGGGCAAGGAGCCCCATGAGGTCCTCCTCGGCCACCTCGGAAAGCCCGGCATCCCGGGCCCGGGAGAGAAGCTCCCGGGCCAAGACCTCCTCTCCCCCCTTCAGGGCCTCCTGGGCCAGCTGGAACAGGTAGGGGGCAGGGTAGGCCCTCAAGGCGTGGGCCCGCTTGTGGTCCCCCAGGATCTCCTTAAGGGGCCGCCTGAGGGCCCTCTTCACCTGGGCCAGGTGGTGGTAGGCTAGACCCGCCACCTCCCCTTCCCCCCGCTCCGCCGCCCGCTCCAAAAGGCGCAGGGCCTCCAGGTGGCGCCCCTCCCGTTCCCGGAGCATCCCAAGAAGCAGCAAGGCCTCGGGGATCTCCGCCCGGGCCAGAGCCTCGGTGAGGTAGGGCTCCACCGGCTTTAAGTCCTCTAGAGGCCGCACCTCCAGAGGGGAGCGCACCCTCAGGGCCACCAGGGCAAGCCCCAAGAAGCCCTCGGCCTCGTCCAGATCCGCAAGCCTCCTGGCATACCGCTCCGCCCGGGCAAAAAGCCCCTGGATCAGGGCGGCCTTTAAGCCAAGCCGGAGCATCTCCCGGGTCAGGAGGGTTGGGGAAAGGTCCTCCACAAACTCCGCCCGGCGGCTTACCTCCGCCCACTCCCCTTCCCGGGCGAAGCGGCGCATGCGCTCGGTGATCCGCTCCAGGGCCTCCCGCACGTACCCTTCCGCCTCGGGCAGGCCCGATTCCACAAACTGCCTGAGGGCGTCCGCATACCGCCCCAGGCTCAGGTAGACCCGGCCCAGGTAGATCCGGTACCTTCCTCCCCTCCCGGCCAGGGCCTCGAGGCGGGGCCTGGCCCGCTCGTACTCCCCGAGCTCCACCAGCACCATGGCCCTCAGGTCCTCCGCCTCCTCGGAAAGGGCCCGCCTTAAGACCTCCTCCGCCTCGGCATAGCGGGAAAGGGCGAAAAGGGCCCGCCCCCTCAGGCAGGCCGCCTCCCCTTCCACTCCCTCGGGCAGATGGGCCAGCACCTCCGCATACCGCCCCGCGGCCAGAAGCTCCCGCACCTCGGAAAGATCCCCCTCAACCAGAACGGGAACCTGCAGGGGCGCCTCCTCAAGCTCCAGGGAAGCTTCCTCGTCCACCGCCAGGGACCAGGCCTCCTCTTTAACCTCCAGTGCCTCGGGCCTTCTCGCCAGCACCAGAAAGTACTCCCCTTCCCCCACCCGCTCCACCTGGTCAAACCCCAGGTGCTTCAGGCCTTCCTCCACACCTTCCGGGCTTTTGCCCAGGAAGGGTCCGTGGCCGTAGATCAAAAGCCCACCGGGCTTCAAAAGCCGGGCCAAAAGGGGAAGGCGATCAAAGAAGCCGAAGCGCTTCCAGAAGGAAGGAGCCTCGAGGCGGCTTTCCAGCTCCTGGTCCACAAAGCCCTCGGGGAACACGGAAAGGAGAAGCAGGGTGTCAAAGGGAGGAAGCTCCGCCTCCTCCGCCCAGGCCGCATGCCAGACAACCTCGGGCACTCGCTTTTTCCCAAGCTCCACGGCCTCCTCCACCCCGTCCAGGGCGTGGAAGGAAAGCTCGGGCCGCTTCCTTTGCAAATAGCCCACCAAGGCCCCGGTGAAGGCCCCCACCTCCAAAACCCGCCCCTCCAAGCGGGAAGGCACCTCCCGGGCGTAGAACTCCAAAAAGGGGAGGTGCATGCCGTAGACCAAGGCCTCCCCCTTGGGCACCTTGAGGATCTCCTGGTAGAAACTTCGCACCGCCTCCCTGCCGCCCCCCGAAAGGTAGGCCCGCCAGGCTTTGAGAACAGGCTCCCGCTTGGCGGGACTTCCCACCCGCTTGGCCAACTCGGCCTCAAAGCGCCCTGGGGAAACCGGCCCCAAGACGCCAAACCGCTCCTTCAGGTATAGCCTTAGCTCATCGGGCATTTGCCGGAAGTCTACCAAAGGGAGGGGGGGTTGGTCCAGCAGAAATCCCCCGCCCGGGCATAACCCCAAGCGGGGGGAACCCCAGCCCGCTAGGCGGGAACCTCCTCAGCGAAGAGGTCGGCGTAGCGCCGCTTGGCCCGCATGGGAGCCCGGTGGTAAACGTAGGAGGCCAGGAGGGGGAAGGCCAGGGTGGCCTCGGCAAAGACCATCTGGGAAAGGGCGGCGTCCACCTTGCCCCAGCTTTGGGCCTCGGAAAGGGTGGAGCCGGAAAGCCCCCCATCCCGCTCGTCGGCCACGGTGATCTGGATGGCGTACTTGTGCATCTCCACCTGGTGGCCCAAGACCTCCGCGGCCACCACGATGTCCTGGGCGAAGTTCTTGGGCACCCCACCCCCCAGCATCACCAGGCCCGTGGTGCCGGCTTTGAGCTTGATCTCGGTAAGCTCGCGGAAGTCGGCCACGGAGTCAATGGTCACGTGGGCCTTGGGGTTTTTCACCTGGTGGTAGACCAGGCCGAAGCCCGCGGAGGAGTCGGAGAAGGCCGGCACGAAGATGGGCACCCCCTCCTCGTAAGCAGCCCGGACGATGCTCTTCTCCCCCAGACCCCTTTCCGCCAGGTAGTGGCCCATGTGCCAGATGAACTCCCGGCTGGAGTAGGGCCTAGGCTCCAGGGAATCGGCGATCTCGGCGATGGTGTAGTCCGTGTGGCGGAGCTCCTCCTCGTCGATGTAGGTGTCGTAGATGCGGTCGATCCAAAGCCGCCTAAGGGTTTCGTCGTCAGCCTTGGGGTCCCCCTGGTAGTGGCGGTGGCCCAAGGCTTCAAAGAAGTCCTGGTCCACAATGTTGGCCCCGGTGGCCACGATGGCGTCCACCAGGCCCTTCCGGATGAGGTCGTGGATGATGAGGCCCTGGCCCGCGGAAACCAGGCTCCCCGCCAGGGTGAGGATGACGGCGGCGTCGTCCTCCAGCATCTTGAGGTAGATCTCCGCCGCCCGGTAAAGGTTCCGGGCCTGGAAGGCAGTCTTGCCCATGGCCTCGAGGATGGGCCCAGCGTCAAAGGCCTTGATGTCTATGGGAACCACGGGCGTAGAGAGGAGTTCTTTCTTCTCCATCCTTCTCCTTTCTACGCGGGGTGGGCGTCGGGCGGCTCCCCCCTTGTTCGCGCCCCCTGCCTTTAGGGCAGGACTTCCAGTATACCACCCCCGGCGATGGGGGGGTAGACCTCGAGGGGGCCCTCCACTTCCTCGTGGGGCTCCACCATCCTTCCACCCACCGCCAGAAGCCAGGCCTCCTCCAGGGGAATGCCCAGCTTCTCCAGGGCTTCCTTGGGCGTCTTGGCCTCCACCTCGAGGACTTCTCCAAACCGCCTAAGGTCCCCGTGAAGGACCACCTTCATCAGTATCCCTCCAAAACCACGTTCCTAAGGGGCTCACCCCGGAGGTACCGCCCCACCTGCTCCGCCAAAAACCGGGCCGCCCGGCGGTGGAAACCCTGGGAAAGCCCGGCCACATGCGGGGTGATGAGGACTCCGGGAGACTGCCAAAGAGGATGGTCGGAAGGCAGGGGCTCAGGGTCGGTGACATCCAAGGCCGCCCGAACCTTCCCCTCCCGTAGCGCCTCGAGGAGGGCTTCTGTGTCCACCACTGGCCCCCGGCCAGCATTCACCAAAAGGGCTCCCGGCTTCATCCAGGAAAGGAACTCCCGGCCCACCAGCCCCCGGGTTTCGGGGGTAAGGGGAAGGAGAACCACCACGGCATCCGCCTGGGGCAGAAGATGCGGGAGGTCCTGGGGAGTGTAGACCCCGGGACGGGCGTGCCTGGCCACGGGCAGCACCTCCACCCCAAAGGCCCTAAGCCTCTCCTCCACGGCTTTCCCAATGGAACCGTAGCCCAATAGAACCACCTTCTTGCCCTCGAGGTCGGCCAGCACCCTGGGAGCCCAGCGCCCTTCCCCCTGGGCCTGCAAAAAGGCAGGCAGGTCCTTAAGAAGGGCCAAAAGGCTCATCATCACCCACTCCGCCACGGGCACGTCGTGGATGCCCGAGCCATCGCAAAGCACCACCCCCTCGGGCACAAGGGGCAGGATCCAGTCCACCCCGGCGGAAAGGGTCTGGACCACCTTGACCTCTACTTGTTCCAGCACCCGCCGCACCACTGCCTCCTGGCCGAAAGGAGGCAGGAAGAAGTCCACCGCCTTGGGCCAAGGCTCGTCCAGGTAATGCACCTCCACCTCTTCGGGTAAAAGGGCGAAGACCTCTTCCCTAAGCCTTGGGCTCAAGATGCGCACGCTAGCCTTCCGGCTGACCACGGGTCACCTCCATGTACACATCCTCCCTTCCCTTAGGCCCCGGGCCCAGGCCCACCTGGCGGAAACCCGCCTTCTCAAAGGCCCGCCTGGCCCTAAGGTTATGGGCAAAGGTGCGGAGCTTTACCCGCGTAAGCCCCAAGGGACCGAAGGCGTAGGCCAAGGCCGCCCGCACCGCCTCCGTGCCGTAGCCCTGGCCCCAGCGGTCCTTCCGCCCGATGAGGATGCCCAAGGTGGCCTCCTCCGGGGTGAGGTCGTAAAGCTCGAGGGTGCCCAGATACTCTCCCCTCTCGTCCAGGATGACGAAGGCCAGGCGGTCCTTTCGGCGCATCTCTGCCAGGACGAAGCGCTTGAAAAGCCAGAAAGGCGAGCGCAAGGGGCTCGAGCCGTTCCACTCCGCCACCTCGGGGTCGCGGAAGGTCTCATAAAGCCCCTTCCACTCCTCCTCAGTGAGCCCCGCGCTAAAGGGCTTCAGGGTAACGCGGCCATAGCGGGGCCAGTCCACACGAATAGCCTAACGGAGGCTAGGGGTAAAGCCCCCTGAGGGCCCTGGCCTCGAGGACCCGGGTGGCGGCCACCACATAGGCCGCCGTGCGCAAGGGAATCTTCTTCTCCTGGCTCACCTGCCACACCGCCTCAAAGGCATTCCTAAGGACCCGCTCCAAACGAGCGTTGATTTCTTCCTCCGTCCAGAAGTAGGAGTTGAAGTCCTGCACCCACTCAAAGTAGCTCACCGTGACGCCCCCGGCGTTGGCGATGACATCGGGCACCACCAGGACCCCCTTCTCCAGGAGAATGTCATCGGCGGCCGGGGTGGTGGGGCCGTTGGCCCCCTCGGCGATGATCTTGGCCTGGATCCGCCAGGCGTTTTGCTCGGTGATCTGCTTTTCCAAAGCCGCAGGGATGAGAAACTCTGCGGGCACGGCCCAGAACTCCGGGTTGGGCAGGGGCTCGGCCTTGGGGTAACCCCGCACCCCCCCGAACTCCACCACGTGCTTGAGAAGGTCGTAGGGATCTATCCCCGCCTCGTTGTAGATGGTGCCCGTGTGGTCCTGGATGGCGATGATCCGGGCCCCGTGGTCGTGGAAGATGCGGGCAGCGGCGTTCCCCACGTTGCCGAAGCCCTGGAGGATGACCCGGCTTCCCTCTATGGGAAGGCCTATCTTCTCCGCCGCCGCCCTGGCGGTGACGAACACCCCCCGGCCCGTGGCGTCCCGCCTTCCCAAGGAACCCCCCAGGGCGATGGGCTTCCCCGTCACCACCCCCGGCACCGTGCGGCCCACGTTCATGGAAAAGGTGTCCATCATCCAGGCCATCTCCCGCTCCCCGGTGTTCACATCGGGAGCAGGGATGTCCCGATCCGGGCCCAAAAGGATCCCGATCTCCGAGGTGTAGCGGCGGGTCAGGCGCTCCAGCTCCCCCGGGGAAAGCTTCTTGGGGTCCACCCGGATGCCCCCCTTGCCGCCCCCATAGGGCAGGCCCACGGCGGCATTCTTAATGGTCATCCAGGCGGCCAAGGCCATCACCTCGGAAAGGGTCACCTCGGGGTGGTAGCGCACTCCCCCCTTGGCCGGCCCCCGGGCGGTGTTGTGGTGGACCCGGTAACCCTCAAAGTAGGCCACGGTGCCGTCGTCCAGATGGATGGGCACATCCACGATCAGGATCCGCTTGGGCCTCTTAAGGCTCTCCGCCAAAGGGGCATACCGCCCCAGGTAGGGGACCACCCGGTCCACCTGCTCCACGAAGATCTCCCAAGGACCGCCGTCCTTGCCCAGGTAGGAAAGGGGTTCGCTCTTCATAGACACTCCTCTTAGGGGTAGACGCCTCTTAGCCGCGTGGCCTCGTTCACCCGTTCCAAGGCCAGGGCCATGGCCCCGGTGCGCAGGTCGGTGGAAAGAACCTCGGCCCGATCGCACACCTCAGCCACCGCCTTGGCCACGCTTTTAGCGAAGCTTTGCCGCACTTCCTCCTCGCTCCAGAAGAACATGTTGAGGTCCTGCACCCATTCCAGATAGCCCGCCAGAAGCCCCCCGCCCCCCGTGAGGAGGTCCGGCACCACCAGGACTCCCTTGCCCAGGAGGTAGGCCTCCCCCTCGGGGGTCAGGCCGAAGTTGGCGGCCTCCAGCACCACCTGGGCCCGCACCGCCTTGGCTGTGTCCCCGTTCAAAGCCCCCTCGAGGGCCGCCAGGACCAGGTAGTCCACATCCAAGGCGAAAAGCTCCTCCGGGGCAAGGTCGTAGCGGGGAAGTTCCCCCGTGGCCTCGTAGTGGCGCAGGACCTCGGCCACCTCGAGGCCCTCTTCCTGGTACATGGCCCCCCGGGCCGTGGATACCGCCACCACCTTCAAGCCCATCCCTTCGGCATGCAAGGCGAAACTGCCTCCCACCTGGCCGAAGCCCTGCACCGCCACCCTGGCCCCTTCCAGGGGAAGCCCCCGGCGCCCGGCAAGCTCCTTGAGCACCAGGGCCACCCCAAGCCCAGCGGCATCGTCCCGGCCCTCGCTCCCCCCAAGGGCATGGGGCTTGCCCGTCACCACCCCCGGCACCGTGGAGCCCACGGTCATGGAGTAGGTGTCCATGATCCAGGCCATCACCTGCTGGTCGGTCCCCAGGTCGGGGCCCAAGATGTCGATGTCGGGCCCGATCAGGTTGACCAGCTCGGCGGTGTAACGGCGCACGAGCCGCTCGAGCTCCCTCCGGGAAAGGAGCCTGGGGTCGGCGGCAATCCCCCCCGCCGCCCCGCCAAAGGGCAGATCGTAAACGGCAGCCTTCAAGGTCATCCAGGCGGCCAGGCCCGCCGTCTGGCCCAGGGTTACCTTGGGATGGATCCTCACCCCCCCCTTAGCGGGCCCCCGGGCGATATCGTGCACCACCCGATAGCCCTGGAAAACCCGCACCTTCCCGTCGTCCATGACCACGGGCAGGGAAACCGTGACCAGGCGCTTGGGGTGAGCCAGGTACTCCACCGTGGTGGGGTGGATCGCCGCCACCCTTAAGGTCTTTTCCAATCGCTCCAGGAAGGCCTCCCAGAGGCCTGGGTCCTCCGGGGACCTGTATGCGGGAATAGCCATAGCCTCACCGGAGGGGATTATACCCTGCTCGGGGAGGGACGGCTGCCCCACCCGGCTCCAGGTTCCAAGAAGTCAGGAAAGGCGCTCGGCTTCCTTTAAGGCCAGGGCCTCGAGGGCCTCCTTGTAGGGGGAGGGAGGAAGGGGCTTGAGGGCCGCGGCGGCCAGAAGCGCCCTCTCCCGGATACGCCTTTCCACCTCCTCCGCCACCCCGCTTTCCCAAGCCAGCATGCGCAGGCGGTCCAGATCCCCTTCACGCCTTCCCTTACGCCTCAGAACCTCCCGCACCTCGGGAAAGCGCTCCATGAGAAGAAGGGTGACCAACGTGGCCTTTCCCTCCCGCACATCCCCCCCCACCGGTTTGCCCAAGGCCTCGGGGGTGCCCATGAGGTCCAGGTAATCGTCCCGCATCTGGAAGGCCTGGCCATAGTAAAGGCCAAAGCGGGCCAAGGCCTCCCGCACCTCCCCATCCACCCCCTTGAGGAGGGCGGGGCCTTCCGTGCTGAGTTCCATAAGCACCGCCGTTTTGGCGGTGATGATGCGCTCGTAGTTCTCCAGGGAGTAGTCCTCCAGGGCCGCCACCTGGAACTGCAACACCTCCCCTTCGCTCAAGGTCTTGGCCACCTGGGCGAAGCGCTCCACCAGCTCCATCCTCCCGGTCCTGGCGATCACATGGAGGAGCCGGGAAAGCAGGAAGTCCCCCGACAACACGGAAACCGCATTCCCGTACCGGCGAAACGCCGCCTCCTTGCCCCGGCGGGTTTCCGCATCGTCGATGAGGTCATCGTGGAGAAGCGTGGCGGAGTGCAGAAGCTCCACCGCCAAGGCCAGCTCCATCTCGAAGGGAGCGCCCCCGATGGCCCTCGAGGCCAGAAAGACCAAGCGGGGGCGGATGCGCTTGCCCCCCGCCGTCACCAGGTCCTGATGAATCACGCGCACGAAGAGGACGTCGGAGGCAATCAGCTCGGAGAGAGCCTCCTCAAACCGGTTAAGGGGGGCCTCGAGGTCGGGAAGAACCACCACGCCCCCCAGTATAGCCTTCGATGAGAGAGCAAAGTCCAGGCTAGGCTATTGGCCCCTTAAGGGGTACTTAATCTGGTACTCCTGGACCCAGGAAATCTCCTTTCCATTAGAGGTCCGGGCATGCCAAGTAACCTGATAGCGCCAATTCAAGGGTGCTCCCTGGGCCAGATGCTCTTGTGCAACCCTTCCATCCAAGCTGAACGTAAACGGATCGGACTTGGTTGTTTCGTACACAAAGTTTCCGCCGCCAACTTCTTTCCGTCCTGGCGGAATTCTTATGCCTACAGTCCCACTTCCCAGCGACTCTCCCGGGAAAACCTCGTTACCCGCATCATCTAATACCGTGTACTCATAACTCTCCAGGAATCCTTCCGGGGCCCCTGGTGCCACCTGAACGTAAGCCTTGTTGACCACAATGATTATTTGGCCTGTCTGATCAACCTCATAACCCAACTGGGCGGGCTCCAAATACACCTGGTAGCTTTGGAAGGCTGGCTTAAAAATCACATCTGAACACGCGGACAGCGCCAGCGCCCCAACCAATCCGACAAGAAGTCTCATACCCCTCATAGTCTCACCCCATCATTTCCTCGCGCCACTTGGGATTCAGTATAGCAAAGCTAAGCCTAGCTAGGCCCGCCAGGAAGTCCACGTTCTCCACCGCCACCTCCTTGGGCACCTCCAGCACCGTGGGAGCGAAGTTCAGGATGCCCTTGATCCCCGCGGCCACCAAGCGATCGGCTGCCTCCTGGGCTGCCTCCCGGGGCACGGTGAGAAGGGCGATCTCTATGCGGCCGGGCACCCTTTGGGGAAGCAGATCCATGGGCTCCACCACCCCGTCCCTCACCCGGCGGCCGATTTTCTCGGGATCCACGTCGAAGAATCCCCGTAGCTCAAAGCTTTCTCCAAACCCGGGGTAATCGGCCAAAGCGCTACCCAGACGGCCCATACCCACGATGCACAAGCCCCACTTTCGGTTCAGGCCCAGGATGTGGCGGAGTTCCCGCTTGAGCACGGGCACCGTGTAGCCCACCCCCCGGGTGCCGTAGGAACCGAAGTAGGAAAGGTCCTTCCGCACCTGAAACGCCGTGACCTGGGCTTCCTCCGCCAGCTGCTCGGAGCTGGTGCGGTGAACCCCTTTGGCCTCCAGCTCCTCCAGAATGCGCAGGTACGTGACCAACCGGCTGATGGCTGCACTGGGAACCTTCATCGCACCTCCAAGGCCTCGAGGCCCAAGGCCTGCACCTTGGCCTTGACGGCCTCCTTTTCCCCCTCGGCCACCGGGCCCACCCGCACCCGGTAGACCCCATCCTTCACCAGAACCACGGGCAGGCCCACTTCCCTGAGCTTCGCGGCCAGGGCCAGGGCGTTTTCCTCCTTCTGGAAAGCTCCCACCTGGAGGTAAAGGGTGCCCGAGGCCGGCGGGGCCGCTCCCTGGCCGCGGTACACCTGAGCCCCGTAGGCGGCCAAGGCCTCCGCTACCCGTTTGGCCTCGGCCTCGGTGGCGTAAGGACCCACCACCACCCGGGTCAGGTTTCCCGAAGGCTCCAGGCGAGCCGGGTACCCCTTCTGGGCCAGCTCCTGACGAAGCCTGGCCGCGTTTTCCGGATTGGCAAAAGCCCCCACCGCCACCCGGTAGGTTCCCCCCGGCGCAGGTGCCGAAGGAGCAGGTTCGCTTGGAGGGGATCCTCCAGGCGAGGCTGTGGGTTTTTCCTGGGGTGCTGGCTTGGACTCCGCTGGAGCCTGGGGTAGGGGGAGCACGGTGACCACGGGTTCAGGGGCCGGTTTGGCCTCAGGGGAGGGTGCCTGGGGAGCAGGCTCCACCTTGGGAGGCTGGACCGGGGAAGGAGGGGGCGAGGAGGTGACCGAAGGCCCGGGCATGGGCGAGGCACTCTCCCTTGGCCGGGCAAAGGGATTGATGCCGGTCAGGTAAAGGACAATGCCCGCCGCCACCAGAGCGATGAGAAGAAAAATGAGGAAGTCCAGCCAGTTTTCCCGTAGCCAGCGCATTCTACCTCCGAAGCAGGGCCCGCGCCTCCCTCGAGCCCAGGGCCGCCGCCTGGTTCAAGGCCCGCTCGGCTTCTGCCTCCCGGCCCAGGCCCCTTAAGGCCAGACCCAGGTTGTACCAGGCTGCCGCCTGCCTGGGGGCTCTTCCCAGCACCTCCCTGAGGACCAGTTCCGCCTCCCCGAAGCGCCCCAGGGCCACCAAGGCTGCTGCCAGGTTCACCCCCACCCCTGGATCGCGGCCGGACTCGTAAAGGGGGCGCAGGAGGGCCAAGGCCTCCTCCAAGCGGCCCATCTCCAGCAACAACGTGCCCCTAAGGGCCTGGGCCTCCGGAGTGGTAAGCCCCTCGAGGAGCTTCAAAGCCTCCTCCTTCCGGCCCAAGGCGTAGGCAGCCTGGGCCTTGAGGAAGCTCCCCGGAGGTCCTGCCTCCTCCGCATACCGGTAGGCGTTCTTATAGTCCTTAAGCCGCAGGTAGGCCGCCGCCAGGGCCAAGGCCACCTGGGGCTCGGGGCTGGCCCGGTAGGCGGAAAGCAGGTACCCCAAGGCCCCCTTGGCATCCCCCGCCTCGAGGCGGGCTTGCCCCAGGAGGTAGGCGGCCTCCCAAAGGGAAGGATCCAGGGCGTAGGCCTCCTTAAGCAGGGGCTCCGGGCGGGAGGAAAGAAGGGCCTTGCGCAGAAGGAGTCTCGCCCTAGCCTTCCCCTCCACCGCCTTAAGACCCCGGTCCAGCTCCCTCAGGGCCCTTTCCTTCAAGCCCTCCTCCGCCAGGATGCGGGCCAGCAGGTCCCAGCCCTCGGCCGACCTGGGTTCCCGGTTGAGAAGCCCATAGAGCACCGGCACCGCCTCGGCCCGGGCCCCTGCGGCGTAAAGGGCCTGGGCCAGGGCCAGGTGGTAGGCGGGGCTCCGCTCCGGGGTAAGCCCTTTGCGCAAAACCTCTGCTGCCTCCTTGGCCTGGCCTGCCTCGGCGAGGGCGCTGGCCCACCCCAGGTAGGCTTCCTCCGTGGGGGAAAGCTCCGCCGCCTTGGCAAAGGCCTCCGCTGCCTCCTTAGGCTTTCCCAGGCGCAGGTACACCTGGCCCAGGTTGTAATGGCCCTCGTAACGGTCGGGGAAAACCCGGACCATCTGGTCAAAGGCGAAGCGGGCCTCCTCGAGGCGGCCCAAGCGGAAGAGGCTCACCCCAAGGCCCAGATGGGCCTCGAAGCGGCTATAGTCCTGGGCCAAAACCTCCTCATAGGCCAGGACGGCTTGAGCATACTCCCCGGCCTTGAACAGCGATTCCGCCCGTTCCAAGGAGGTCTGCGCCAAAGCCAGACCCAGCCCCAGGAGAAGGGTGAGGGCTTTGGGAAAAGGTCTCGTCATAAGGGCCTCCAAACCCGTCGTTGCCTTAAGCATAGCACAGCTCCAGGGGAAGGGTCTTTGTTATTCTAAGGGCGTGGGTCCTGCGTTGGGCAAGGCCCTGGACCTGGACGCCCCCCGGGTCTTGGTCCTGAACGCCGCCTACGAGGTCTTGGGGCTTGCCAGCATCAAGCGAAGCGTCCTCCTGGTGCTTTCCGGGGGGGCGGAGATGCTCTCGGAAAGCGGGCGCTACCTGCACACTCCCTCCACCCGGATCCCGGTCCCCAGCATCATCCGCTTGAAGCGCCTGGTGCGGCGGGGGCCAAGCCGCATCCCCCTAAACCGCCGCAACATCCTGAGGCGGGACCGCTACACCTGCCAGTACTGCGGCCGCCAGGGAGGGGAGCTCACCGTGGACCACGTGCTTCCCAGAAGCCGGGGAGGCAGGAGCACCTGGGAGAACCTGGTGGCCGCCTGCCGCTCCTGCAACCTGAAGAAGGGGGACCGCACCCCCGAGGAGGCGGGGATGCGCCTGCTAAAGCCTCCCCGGGCGCCCAAGGCGCCCCTTTTTCTTTCCGACCTGAAGGAGGTCCCCGAGGACTGGCAGCCCTACCTTCAAGCCTGGTTGTCCTAACCCCTAGCGCCGCACCGTGAGGACCACGGCCAAAAGCACCAAGCCTGCCCCCAGGTAGGCCCAGAGGGAAAGCACCTCCCTAAAGAGGAGGAAGGCGAACAGGTTGGCCACCACGGGCTCGAGGGTAGCCACCACGCTGGCCCGGGTGGCGGGAAGGCGCTTCAACCCTGCGTAGTAGGCCAGATAGGCCCCGTATGTGGAAAATACCCCCAAAAAGAGCAAGGCTTCCATGGCCCTTGGGCTCAAGGGAGCAAACTCCACCCAGGGCAGAAGCCCCAAGGCCCCCACGGGCAGGGCGTAGAGGAAGAGGGTGGGGGTGGCGTAGCGGGGAAGGTAGAGCTTGCCGAAGATGTAGTAAAGCGCATAGGTGAAGCCGGAAAGGAGCCCAAAGAAAAGGGCAAGGGAGAGGACCCTTACCCCGCTTCCCCCTCCCACGCCCATAAGCCCCACCCCCAGCAGGGTCAGGGCCACCGCCAAAAGGCCGGTGCGGTCCAGGGGCTCCTTCAGGACCACCAGGGAAAGGAGGGCCACCCAGGCCGGGGCCGTGTACAGGAGGACGGAGGCCAAGGCCGCCCCCCCGTAGACCACCGCCAGCTGATAGGAACCGTAGAAGAGGGAAACCCCCACCAGGCCGAAAAGAAGGAGGGGCAAGGCATCCCGCCTTTCCACCCTGACCTGGCGCAGGAGCAAGGCGTGCAGGCCGAAGAAGACCCAGGCAATGCCTGCCCGGAAGAAGGCCACGGCCAGGGGAGTAAGCCCCTCCTGAAAGGCCAGGCGGCTTACGGGGCCGATGAGACCCCAAAGGAAGGCAGCCAGGAGCAGGTACAGGTAGCCCATGGGGAAGAGTGTATAATCCCCCCAGTGCCCTATGGAGGCTGACCTATGAGCGCGCGTACCCTTTTTGCCCTCCTTGTCCTCCTTCTTTTGGTCCTCTTCTCCTGGCTCAACTGGGGGGAGATCACCAAGCCCACCTCCCTTTCCCTGGGCCTCACCCGGGTGGAAGCTCCCTTGGGCCTGGTTCTGGTGGTGGCCCTGGGGGTGGTTTCCCTCCTCTACCTCATCTTCACCATCGGCCTGGAAACCGCCGCCCTTTTGGAGGTGCGGCGCTACGCCCGGGAGCTTCTCCATTACAAGAAGCTGGCCGAGGAGGCGGAGCAGAGCCGATACACCGAGCTTAGAGGCTACCTGGAGGCGGAGTTCAAGCGCCTGGCGGAGGCGGAGAAGGAGGAGATCCGGGCCCTCGAGGCCCGCCTGGCGGAAACCCTGGAAAAGCACGGGAACACCCTGGCCGCCTACATCGGCGAGCTGGAAGACCAGCTCCTCAGGCTCCTTCAGGGGCGGGGAGGAGAGAACACGTAAGCGCCGGCACCCCATCCCGGGGCCCGACGCTTAGGGGCATCCTTCCCTTTTTTCGGCGCTCCTACTCCACCAGCTCCACCAGGGCCAAGGGCGCCCCATCCCCCCGCCGGCGTTCCGCCAGCTTGAGCACCCGGGTGTACCCTCCGGCCCGGTTCTGGTACTTGGGGGCGATCTCATCGAAGAGCTTCCGCACCAGCTTCACGTCCTGCAGGTCCCTCAGCACCAGGCGGCGGGCGTGCAGGTCCCCCCGCTTGGCCAGGTGGATGAGGTGGTCCACGAAGCCGGTGAGCTCCTTGGCCTTGGGCACGGTGGTGGTGATGCGACCGTGGATGAGAAGGCTTTTGGCCTGGTTGCGGTAAAGGGCCAGGCGGTGGGAAGAGTGACGGTTCAGCTTTCTTCCAGACTTCAGGTGGCGCATGGTCTCACTCCTTTAGGGCGAATCCCTTTTTGGCCAAAGCCTCGCGGATCTCCTCGAGGCTCCTTTCCCCGATGCCGGGGATGTTCTTAAGGTCCTTGAGGTTCAAGGCCAAAAGCGCCCGCACCGACTCGATCCCCTCCTCCTTGAGGCTGTGGAGAACGCGGGTGGAAAGGCCAAGCTCCTCCAGGGGCAGGTCCAGGTCCTCCTCCCCTTCCGCACGCTCCACAGAAGCGGGTTCCGGGGCAGGGAGGGCGGTGGCCTGTGGGTTGGCGAAATAGGAAAGGTGCTCCTTGAGGATCTCCACCGCCTGGTTCAAGGCCTCCAAGGGGGTGACGGAGCCATCCGTCCAGATCCGCAGGGTCAGCTTGTCCAGGTCGGTGCGCTGGCCAAGCCGGGTATCCTCCACCTGGAAGGCCACCCGGCGCACGGGGGAGAAGATGGCGTCCACGGGGATGGAGTTGATGCGGTCCTTGATGCCGTGGCGCTCGGCGGGCACGTACCCCACACCCCGATCCACCCGCACCTCCATGTAAAGCTTGCCCCCCTTGTCCAAGGTGGCGATGGTGAGGTCCGGGTTCAGGATCTCCGCATCGGGGGGCACCACGAAATCCCCCGCCTTGACCACCTTGGGCCCTTCCGCCTTCAGGACCAGGGTGGTGGTCTGCATCTTGGGGTCCAGGAAGCGCACCACCAGCTCCTTGAGGTTCAGTATGATCTCCACCACGTCCTCCTTGACCCCAGGAATGGTGGAGAACTCGTGAAGGACATCCTCAATGTAGACGCTGGTGACCGCGGTCCCGGGAATGGAGGAAAGGAGAATCCGCCTCAAGGGGTTGCCCAGGGTGACGCCGAATCCCCGCTCCAGGGGCTCCAGGACAAACTCCCCGTACTCCCGCCCCTGGGTACGCACCGTGAAGACCGGGGCTTTCAGCTTGCTCTCTAACATAGACCTCCTTGCCGGCAACACATGGGCCCGGTCCAGCCGGGCCCCTTTAGGGCTACCTGGAGTAGAACTCCACCACCAGCTGCTCGTTCACGGGAAGCGCCAGGTCCTCCCGATCGGGCAGGCGCAGGAACTTACCCTTCATCCCCTCCACATCCAAGGAGAGCCAGGGGCCCACCTTGCGGCCCTTCATGGCCTCGAGGTTCTCCCGGATGAAGGCCAGGTTGCGGCTACCCTCGGCGATGGCGATCTCATCCCCAGGCTTCACCCGGTAGGCGGGAAGGTCCACCCGGCGGCCGTTCACGGTGATGTGGCCGTGGCGCACCATCTGCCGCGCCTGGCGGCGGCTGGCGGCGAAGCCCAGCCGGTAGACCACGTTGTCCAAGCGGGACTCCAAAAGCCCCAGGAAGACAGTACCCGTAACCCCCTTCTTGCGGCTGGCCTCCTCAAAGAGGTTGCGGAACTGGGTTTCGGAGATCCCGTAGATGCGGCGGAGCTTCTGCTTCTCCCTCAGGCGCACCGCGTAGTCGGAAGGGCGGCGGGTGCGCTTCTGCCCGTGCTGCCCCGGAGGGTAGGGGCGGCGCTCCATGGCGCACTTGGGGCTGTAGCAACGCTCCCCCTTCAGGTAGAGCTTGACTCCTTCCCGGCGGCAAAGACGGCAAACTGGACCAATGTAACGACCCATCTTCTCCTACTCCTTATGAAGCCTTGCGGAACTTCTTCTTAGGCCGGCAGCCGTTGTGGGGCACAGGGGTGTCGTCCACGATGGACTTCACCTGCAAGCCCGAGGCCTGGAGGGCCCTGATGGCCTGCTCCCGGCCTGCCCCGGTGCCGCGCACGATCACGTCCACGCTCTGCATGCCGTAGGCCATGGCCTTCTTGGCCGCATCCATGGCCGCCAGCTGGGCCGCATACGGGGTGCCCTTGCGGCTTCCCTTGTAGCCGATGACCCCACCCGAGGACCAGGTGATGGGGTTGCCGTCCGGGTCGGTGATGGTGACGATGGTGTTGTTGTAGGAGGCGTGGATGTACGCCTTCCCACTGGCCACCTGTCGTTTGACTTTCTTCTTGGTCGCTTTTCTGGCCATACTCTCCCTCAGCTTTAGGAGTATCCACTGGCCCTAGAACTACTTCCTAGGGGCTTTCTTCTTGCCCGCCACGGTCTTGCGGGGACCCTTGCGGGTACGGGCATTGGTGCGGGTGCGCTGCCCCCTCACCGGCAATCCACGGCGGTGGCGGAGGCCCCGGTAGCAGCCGATATCCATGAGGCGCTTGATGTTGGCGGCCACCTCAGCCCTGAGCTCACCTTCCAGCTTCCAGGTGTTCTCCACGTACTCCCGAAGGCGCACCACCTCCGCCTCGGTGAGGTCCTTCACCCGGGTCGCCGGATTGATGCCCGTCTTCTCCAGAGCCTCCTTGGCCCGGGCCGGCCCCACCCCGTAGATGTAGGTGAGGGCCACGTCCACCCGCTTGTTCCTAGGAATCTCCACACCTGCAATCCTCGCCACGTTCCCTCCTTACCCTTGCCGCTGCTTGTGCTTGGGGTTCTCGCAGATCACGTACACCCGGCCGTGCCGGCGCACCACCTTGCACTTCTCGCACATCTTTTTAACCGATGCCCGTACCTTCATCTCGCCTCCTACTTCCTGTACACGATGCGGCCCCGCGTGGGGTCGTAGGGGGTAATCTCCACCACCACCCGGTCCCCGGGCAGGATGCGGATGTAGTGCATGCGCATCTTGCCCGAGATGTAGGCCAGGATCTCCGGTCCCGAGTCCAGCTTTACCCGAAACGTGGTGTTGGGCAAAGCCTCGGTAACCACGCCTTCCGCCCGAATGGTGTCCTTCTCCTTCGCCATACCCCTCCTACCGCGCCCGCACCAGGGAAACCCCGGTGAGAAGCTCCGGGCCCTCCTCCGTCACCAAGACGGTGTTCTCGTAGTGGGCGGCGAGGTTGCCAGGTCCGGCGCTCGCCGTCCAGCCATCTTCCAATATTACCACAGAAGCCGGGCGTAGGGTGACCATGGGCTCGAGGGCCAGGGTCATGCCAGGCCGGATCTTGGGGCCCGTTCCCGGTTTGCCGAAGTTGGGCAGCTGCGGGTCCTCGTGGATCTCCCGCCCCACCCCGTGCCCCACGAACTCCCGCACCACCCCATACCCACGGCTTTCCAGAAACGTCTGCACCGCATGAGCCACATCCCCGATGCGGTAGCCGGGCCTAAGGTACTTCATCCCCTCCCAGAAGGCGGCCTCGGTATCCTGGATGAGCCTTTCCGCCTCCGGGGAAACCCTGCCCACGGGAAAGGTGCGGGCCATGTCGGCGGCAAACCCCCCGTAGATGAGGCCCACGTCCACGGAAAGGATATCCCCTTCCTTCAGGGGCTCCTCCGAGGGGATGCCGTGGACCACCACCTCGTTCACCGAGGTGCACAGGGTGGCGGGAAACCCGTAAAGGCCCAGGAAGGCTGGCTTGGCCTTGCGCTTTTTTATGGCCTCGTAGGCGATCCGGTCCAGCTCCTTGGTGGTGATGCCGGGCTCCACATGCCGGCCCACCTCCTCCACCACCTCGGTGAGGAGGGCCCCCGCCTCCCGCATGCGCTCAATCTCCCATGGACTCTTCAGCTTGATGGCCATCAGATTCCCAGGGCTGCCCGGATGCGGGCGTAGACCTCATCGGGTGTACCCAGGCCGTCCACCCGCCTCAAGGCACCCGTTTTTTCATAATACTGCACCAAGGGCTCGGTTTTCTCCCGGTAGACCCGGAGCCGGTGCCGGATGGTCTCCTCGTTGTCGTCCGAGCGCCCCTCGAGCTCCGCCCGCTTGAGCATCCGGGCGATGAGCTCCTCCTCCGGCACCTCCACCAGCACCACCCCAAGGAGCCGGGTCCCGGTAGCCTGAAGCAGGTGGTCCAGGGCCTCCGCCTGGGCCAGGGTGCGGGGAAAGCCGTCGAAGATCACCCGCTCCGAAAGCTCCTCCCGGATAAGGGCCAGGATGAGCTCATCCGGAACCAGGTCCCCCCGGTCCATTATGGGCTTCACCTGCTGCCCCAGGGGCGTGCCCCGGGCCACATGGTCCCGCAGGATGTCCCCGGTGGAGAGTTTCTTAAAGCCCAGCTCCTCCGCCAGCCTGGCCGCCTGGGTGCCCTTTCCCGCCCCCGGCGGCCCCAAGAAGATCACCGCTTCCCCCATCCTCCCTCCTAGCGCGTGCGGCCGCGGATGCGGCCCTTGGAAAGGAACCCCTCGTAGTTCCTCAGCATCAGCTGGCTCTCAATCTGCCGCAAGGTATCCAGGGCCACGCCCACCACGATGAGAAGGCCAATACCGGAAAAAGCGATGCTCTTCACCCCGGTGAGGTTCTGGATGATCTGGGGCAACGCCGCCACCAGGCCCAGGAAGAGGGCCCCCCAGAGGGTCAGGCGGGAAACGATATGCTCCAAGAACTTCACCGTGGGCTCGCCTGGGCGGATGCCCGGGATGAACCCCCCGTATTCCCGGAGGCTTTCCGCAATCCGCTTGGGATCAAACTGGACCGCGGTGTAGACGTAGGTGAAAAGGACGATGAGCACCACCTCGATGAGGAGGCCGGAGATCCGGGTGGGGTTGAAGAAGTTGGCGATGGCCTGGAGCACCTGGTTGTCCTGGAAGGGGGCGGTGAGGAAGATGGGGATCTGCAAAATGGCGGCGGCAAAGACGATGGGGATGACGCCGGCAGCGTTCAGCTTGATGGGGATGTAGGTGGCCTGCCCCCCGTAGACCCTCCTGCCCACCACCTTCCTGGCGTACTGGACGGGAATGCGCCTTTCCGCCTGCTGCACCGCCGCCATCCCGGCGAAGGCCAAGACGATAAAGGCCAGGAAAAAGAGGAAGGCCACCAGGTTGACCTCCCCGGTGCGAATAAGGCCAGCGGTGCGGAAAAGTTGCGGCAACCAGTCCACCACGATCCCCGAAAAGATGATCATGCTGGTGCCGTTGCCGATGCCGTACTCGGTGATACGCTCCGCCATCCAGAGAAGGAGGGCGATGCCCGCCACCTGGGTGACCACCACCACCAGCCAGAAGAAGGGACCGGGTGCCCAGCCGGGCAGCAGGAAACGCCCCCCCTCCGCCCCCAGGAAGGCGGTGGCCAGAAAGAAACCCTGGAAAGCCCCCAGAGCGATGCCGCCGATGCGGGTGTACTGGTTGATGATGCGGCGGCCCTCCTCACCCTCCTTGGAAAGCTTCTCCAGCGTGGGAATCACATTGACCAAAAGCTGCATGATGATGGCAGCGGTGATGTAGGGCATGATTCCCAGGGCGAAGATGGAGAAGCGCTCAAAGTTACCGCCCGAAAAGAGGTTGATGATGCCGAAAACCCCTCCCTGGGTGGTGCGCAGGAACTCCTGGATCTTGTCCAGGTCCACCCCCGGGGTGGGGATAAAGGCCCCCAGGCGGTAGGCGGCCAACACCAGCAGGGTGAAGAGGATCCGCTGGCGCAGTTCGGGAATGGCCAGGGCGCTCCGGAAGGCCTTAAGCATCCTAAGCCTCCTTGGGTGCTTGCCCTTCGGGCAAGGGAGCCAGAAGGACGGCCTCGCCGCCCGCAGCCTTCAGCTTCTCCAGGGCGGTCTTGGAAAAGGCGTGGGCCACCACCCTAAGGGGCTTGGCCTCCCCTTCTC
This sequence comes from Thermus sp. KWY1, assembly GCF_057547025.1. Taxonomy (NCBI): domain Bacteria; kingdom Thermotogati; phylum Deinococcota; class Deinococci; order Thermales; family Thermaceae; genus Thermus; species Thermus sp. KWY1. Next base: position 218,808 of record NZ_BAAJPG010000023.1, on the reverse strand, counting down.
CCAGCACCTTAAGCCGGTAGCCCTTCTTCAGGATTCCAGCCTGGACCAGCACCTCCGGGGTCACCTCCCCGTCGAAGCGGGCCAGGTCCCTCAGGTTCACCCCCTGGTACTTGGGCCTCTTAATCTCCCCGGGCACCTGTCCCTGCATGCCCCGCTTGGGCAGGCGCATCAGGGTGGTGGAGCGCCCCCCCTCAAAGCGGCGGGGATCCTTGAGGCCACCGGAGCGGGACTTCTGCCCCTTGTGACCCCGGGTGGCCGTCTTGCCGTGGCCGGAGCCAGGGCCCCGCCCCACCCGCTTCCGCCTCTTGTTGGCCCCAGGATTGGGTTTTAGATCGGTAAGCTTCATTCCAGCACCTCCACCCGCACAAGGTGGGCCACCTTCTTGATGTTGCCCAGTATGGCGGGATGGTCCTCGAGGACCTTTTCCCTGTGGAGCTTGGTCAGCCCCAGGGCTTTCAAGGCCGCCTTCTGGTCCTTGGGATAGCCGATGGGGCTCTTCACCAGCTTAACCTTGAGCTTGGCCATCACTCCTCCCCACCCTTCCGCAGGCGCTCCACATCCTGCTTGGTCTTAAGCTGCCTGAGGGCCTCCATGGTGGCGTAGGCGATGTTGATGGGGTTGCGGCTCCCCAGCTCCTTGGTGAGGATATCCGTGATCCCCGCAAGCTCCAGGATGGCCCGGGGCACTGCCCCCGCAATCACCCCCGTGCCCGGGGCTGCGGGCTTCAGGAGGATCTTGGAGGCCCCGTACTCCACCTCGATCTCGTGGGGAATGGTGCCGTTTTGGATGGGCACCTCCACCATGTTGCGACGGGCGTAGTACCCCGCCTTCTGCACCGCCAGGGGCACCTCCTTGGCCTTGCCCAGGCCCAGGCCCACCCGGCCCTGCCGGTCACCCACCACCACCAAGGCCCCGAAGCGGAAGCGGCGGCCACCCTGGTAGGTCTTGGCGGTGCGCCGCACCAGGATCATCTTCTCTTCAAAGTCGGTCTCGGGCATGCTTCCTCCTCGCTAAGCGACCTAGAACTCCAGGCCCCCTTCTCTGGCCCCTTCCGCCAGAGCCTTTACCCGGCCGTGGTACTTGTAGGGGCCACGGTCAAAAGCCACCTTGGTGATCCCCAACGCCTTGGCCTTCTCCGCCAGGGCCCGCCCCACCTGCCGGGCCACCTCGGTCTTGTTGCCCTTCAGCTTCAGGGCCAGGCTGGACTCGGCCACCAGGGTATGGCCCTTCTCGTCATCGATGATCTGGGCGTAGATGTGGTTAAGGCTCCGGAAGACGGACAGGCGGAGCCGGCCCGTGCGCTTGATGCGGTTACGCACCCGGAACTTGCGGCGTTCGTATACGGTAAGCCGTGCCATGGTTCCCCCTACTTCTTGGCCCCGGCCTTGCCGGGCTTAAGGCGGACGGGCTCGCCCGCGTAGTAAATGCCCTTCTCGTGGTAGGCGCTGGGCTTCTTGATGGCGCGCAGGTTGGCGGCCACCTGGCCCACCTTCTGCTTGTCTATGCCCAGAACGCGGATCTTGGTGGGCTCGGGCACCTCGAAGGTGATGCCCTCCGGGGGCTCCACCACCACGGGGTGGCTAAAGCCCACGGTGAGCTCCACCGCCCGTCCCGCAAGCCGGGCCCGGTAGCCGATACCCTTGATGAGGAGCTCCTTCACGTACCCCTCGGAAACCCCCTTGATGGCGTTGGCGATGAGGGTCCGGGTGAGGCCGTGCAGGCTCTTGTGCCGGCGCTCATCCGAGGGCCGCTCCACCCGCACCACCCCTCCGTCCACCACCACCCGCATCTCCGGGGAGATGGGCACGGAAAGTTCGCCCTTGGGGCCTTTCACCTTGACGAGCCCCGGGGTCACCTCCACAGTGACCCCCTTGGGCAAGGGAATGGGAAGCCGGCCAATCCTAGACATCACCACACCTCGCAGATAAGCTCCCCGCCCACGCCCAGACGCCGGGCCTCCCGGTCGGTAAGGACGCCCTTGGGCGTGGACAGGATGGCAATCCCCAGGCCGCGGCGCACCCGGGGAATCTCCTTGACCCCCACGTACACCCGTCGCCCAGGACGGCTGATGCGACGGATGTGGTTGATGACCTGTTCGGGCCGGGGATCAGGTCCCTGGCGCCTGGGCCCATACTTGAGGTGGATGCGCAAAACAGGCTTGCCGTCCACCTCCACCCGCTCGTACCCCTTGATGAAGCCCTCCCGCGCCAGGATCTTGAGGATCTCCTCCTTGAAGCGGGAGGCGGGTACCTCGGTGCTCTCCTTGTAGACCCGGGTGGCGTTCCGAATCCGGGTCAGCATGTCGGCAATGGGGTCCGTCAACATTTCCTCTCTCCTTTTACCTCACTCCTGGACCATGCGGTCTCGAGGGAACCCCCTCGACCGGCCACGGCCTACCAGCTGGCCTTCTTCACCCCGGGAAGCTGCCCCTTGTGGGCCAGCTCCCTAAGGCAAATCCGGCAGAGCCCGAAGTAGCGGTACACGCTCCTGGCCCTCCCACAGCGCACGCAACGGGTGTAGGCCCGCACCTTGAACTTGGGGGTACGCTTGGCCTTTTCGATCAACGCTTTTCTCGCCATGCTCGCCTCACTTGCGGAAGGGGAAGCCCAGAAGCTCCAAAAGGGCCCTGGCCTCCTCGTCGGTCCGGGCGGTGGTCACCACCGCGATGTCCATTCCCCGAAGGGCGTCCACCATATCGTAGGTGATCTCCGGGAAGATGAGCTGCTCCCTCAACCCCAGGTTGTAGTTGCCGCGGCCGTCAAAGCTGTTCGGGTTCACCCCCCGGAAGTCGCGGATGCGGGGAAGGGCCACGGAAAGGAGCTTCTCCAGGAAGATCCACATCCGGTCGCCGCGCAGGGTAACCCTGAGGCCGATGGGCATCCCCTTGCGGAGCTTGAAGTTGGAGATGGACTTCTTGGCCCGGGTTATGGCCGGCTTCTGGCCGGTGATGAGGGCAAGCTCCTGGGAAGCCTTCTCCAGGATGCGGGCATCCTCCTTGGCCTCCCCCAGCCCCTGGTTGATCACCACCTTCTCCAGCCGAGGCACCTCCCAGATGTTCTGGTAGCCGAAGCGGCGGATGAGCTCGGGCCGTACCTCCTCGTAGTACTTTTTCTTCAGCGCAACCTCTAGCGGCATCTTATCCCTCCACGTCCAAAGCCCCGCCGCACTTGGCGCACACCCGGATCTTGCGGCCGTTTTCCAGGAGCTTCTTCCGCACCCGGGTGGGCTTGCCGCACGCGGGGCAGATGGGGCGCACCTTGGAGGCATGCAGGGGAGCTTCCTGCTCCACAAAGCCACCCTGGGGGTGCTGGGGGCTCACCCGCACCGCCTTCTTAACGATGTTCACCCCCTCCACGATGACCGCCCCCTTCTTGGGCAGCACGGCCTTCACCTTGCCCACCTGGCCCTTGTACTTGCCGGAGGCCACCAGAACCGTGTCCCCCTTCTTCACATGTAGCTTGACCTGCATCAGAGCACCTCCGGAGCCAGGGAGACGATCTTCATGAAGCCCTTTTCCCGGAGCTCCCGTGCCACGGGGCCGAAGACGCGGGTGCCCCGGGGCTCTAGCTGGTTGTTGATGATGACGGCGGCGTTGTCGTCAAAGCGGATGGCGGAGCCATCGGGGCGCTTGACCTCCTTTTTGGTGCGCACCACCACCGCCTTCACCACGTCGCCTTCCTTCACCGCCCCCCGGGGGATGGCCTCCTTGACGCTGGCCACGATGATGTCCCCCACGGTGGCGTACTTGGCGTTGGAGCCCTTAAGCACGCGGATGCACATGATCTTGCGGGCCCCGGTGTTGTCGGCCACCTCCAGGTAGGTCTGGGGCTGGATCATGCCTTACCTCCCCGCTTGGAAAGGCTGGCGTAGTTCTGCCTACGCACCAGGTACTTCTCCACCAGGTCCAGCCTGCCCCCCTCCACCAGGCGCAAGACCCTAAAGCGCTTGCGCTTGGAGATGGGGCGGGACTCGATGATCTCCACCACGTCCCCCACCTTGTACTTCCCCTCGGGGTCGTGGGCCAGGTACTTTTTGGAGCGCTTGATCACCTTGCCGTAGAGGGGGTGGGGAAACTGGCGCTCCACCAGTACCGAAACGGTCTTCTGCATCTTGTCGCTCACCACCACCCCGGTCAGCACCTTCTTAGGCATTGGCTCTCCTCCTCTCGTTCAGGATCGTGAGGAGCCGGGCGATGAGGCGCCGGGTCTCCCGGATCCTGTGGTTCTGGGAGAGCTGGCCGATGGAGGCCTGGAAGCGAAGCTCCATCAGCTCCCGCTTCTTCTCCCGAACCAGCTTCTCGATCTCACTGGGAGAGAGCTTGCGGATCTCACTGGGCTTCATCGTAGGCGTCCCTCCTCACGATCTTGGTCTTGATGGGAAGCTTGTGGCCGGCGATGCGCAAGGCCTCGAGGGCCTGCTCCTCGGTGACGCCCGCCACCTCGAACATCACCCGGCCCGGCTTCACCACCGCCACATACCCTTCCACGTTGCCTTTACCCTTACCCATCCGCACCTCGAGGGGCTTCTTGGTGTAGGGCTTGTCGGGGAAGATGCGGATGAAGATCTTGCCCCCGCGGCGGAAATGGCGCACCATGGCCACACGGGCCGCCTCAATCTGCTGGGAGGTGATCCAGGCGGGCTCCATGGCCACCAGGCCGAAGTCCCCGAAGGCCACGTAATCACCCCCCTTGGCCGCCCCCTTCATGCGACCCCGGTGCTGCTTGCGGTACTTCATGCGCCTGGGCATCAACATGGCCTATTCCTCCTTCTTCACGCGCACCGCTGGGCGGCGGCGGCGGGGCTTTTCCTCCGCCCTCGGCCCCTCGGGGCGGGCCTTGGGCTTCTGTCCGCCGATCACCTCGCCCAGGAACACGTAGGCCTTGACCCCCAGCACCCCGTAGGTGGTGCGGGCCAAAGCGAAGCCGTAGTCTATGTTAGCACGAAGGGTGTGAAGGGGCACCCGGCCCTCGGCGGCCCACTCCGTGCGGGCCTGCTCGGCGCCGCCGATGCGGCCGGAGACGATCACCTTGGCTCCCTTGGCCCCCGCCTCCATGACCCGCTGCACTGCCTGCTTGATGGCCCGCCGCACGGCAAAGCGGCGCTCGATCTGCTCCGCCACCCGCTGGGCCACCAAAGGAGCGGAGAGGTTGGGGTTGTGGATCTCCTGGACGTTCAGGGCCACGTTCTTGCCGGTGAGCTGGGAAAGGGTGTCCCTCAGGACCTTGATCTTCTCCCCGCCCCGGCCGATGACCACACCCGGCTTGGCCACGTGCACGGTCACGGCCACGTTGTCCGCGGCCCGTTCGATGTCGATGCGGGCCAAACCAGCCGGGTAGAGCTCCTTGGTGAGGACCTCGCGGATCTTCTGGTCCTCCACCAGGAGGTGGCGGTACTGCTTCTTGCCCGCATACCAGCGGGACTCCCAGTCCCGGGTGATACCGAGCCTGAACCCAATGGGGTGGATCTTATTTCCCATGTTTCTCTCCCAAGATCACGGTGATGTGGCTGGTCCTCTTCTTGATGATGTCCGCCCGGCCCCGGGCCCGGGGAAGCACCCTTTTCAAAGCGGGCCCCTCGTCCACAAAGGCCGCCTTCACGAAAAGCCGGTCCTCCAGCATGTCGTGGTTGTTGACCGCATTGGCGGCGGCGGACTCCAGCACCTTGGCCACGTAATAGGCCCCCCGCTTAGGGGTGTAGCGCAGGATGGCGCGGGCCTCCTCGAGGCTCTTCCCCCGGATCAGGTCCACCACCAACCGGACCTTCCTGGGGGAGATGCGCACGTAACGGGCAATGGCTTTCGCTTCCATGGCTACTTCTTCTTGGTGGCCTTAGCCTCTTTCCCGTGCCCCCGGTAGGTGCGGGTGGGGGCAAACTCTCCCAGCTTGTGCCCCACCATGTTCTCGGTGATGTAGACGGGCACATGCTGCTTGCCGTTGTAGACCGCAATGGTATGGCCCACCATCTCGGGAACGATGGTGGAGCGGCGGCTCCAGGTCTTGATGAGCCGCTTTTCCCCCTTGGCGTTGAGCTCCAGCACCTTCTCCAAGAGGTGGTCATCTACGAAAACGCCCTTCTTCAAGCTACGCGGCATGGCTCACCTCACTTCTTGCGGCGGGCGATGATGAAGCGGCTCGAGGGCTTCCGCCGCTTCCTGGTCTTAAGCCCCTTGGTCTGCCAGCCCCAAGGGGAGGCCGGGGGACGGCCCCTGGGTGCCCGGCCCTCACCACCGCCGTGGGGGTGGTCCACCGGGTTCATGGCGGCGCCGCGCACATGGGGCTTGCGGCCCAACCAGCGGGTGCGCCCCGCCTTGCCCAGGACGATGTTCTTGTGGTCGGCGTTGCCCACGGTCCCGATGGTGGCGTAGCACTCCCCGTGCACCTTCCTAAGCTCCCCCGAGGGCAGGCGCAGGATCACGTAATCCCCTTCCCGGCCCTGGATCTGGGTGCTGGTGCCGGCAGAGCGGGCCAGCTTGGCCCCCTTCTTGGGCTCCAGCTCCACCGCATGGACCACGGTGCCCACGGGGATGAAGCGGAGGGGAAGGGCGTTGCCCACCTGGATGGGAGCATCCGGCCCCGCCACCACCTGCTGGCCCACCTGCAGGCCCTCGGGAGCGATGATGTAGCGCTTCTCCCCGTCGGCGTAGTGCAGAAGGGCGATACGGGCGGAGCGGTTGGGGTCGTACTCTATGGCCGCCACCTTGGCGGGGATGCCCGCCTTATCCCAGCGCTTGAAGTCGATGATGCGGTAAAGCCGCTTGTGGCCGCCCCCCCGGAAGCGCACGGTGATGCGGCCCTGGTTGTTGCGCCCTCCCGTCTTCTTCAGGGGCTTGACCAAGGACTTCTCCGGCTCGGTCTTGGTGATCTCGGAGAAGTCCGCCACCGTCATGAAACGGCGGCTTGGGGTGTAGGGTTTGAACTTCTTAACAGCCATCCTCTATGCCTCCCTTGCCGGATCGGGGCCGGGCCCCCCTCCCGGCTTAGGTTTAGATGAGGCCCTCCAGGGCCTCGATCTTCTGCCCGGCGGCCACCTGCACGATGGCCTTCTTGCGGTCGGGGCGCTTGCCCAGGTAGCGGCCCAGGCGCTTCTTCTTGCCCCGCACCGTCATGGTGTTCACCCCCACCACCTTGACCTTAAAGGCCGCCTCCACGGCGTTTTTGATCTCCGTCTTGGTGGCCTTGGGGTGGACCCAGAAGGTGTACTTGCCCTCGGCGAAGCCGGCGTAAGCCTTTTCGGAAAGCACCGGGGCCAGGATCACGTCAAAGGCGGTCTTCATGCCTCACCCCCCATGCGGGCCTGGAAGGCCTCCCAAGCCGCCAGGTCCATGACCAGGCGCTCGGTGCGCAGGATGTCGTAGACGTTTAACCCCTCCGGCGCCAGGGTCACCACCCAAGGGAGGTTCCGGGCAGACCGGCGCACCAGCTCGCTGGCCGTCACCAGGAGCACGCTTTCCGAGCCGTCTAGCCCCGCACCCTTAGCCCAGGCCAGAAACTCCTTGGTCTTGCCGTTAACCCCGGCGAAGTCCTCCACCAGAAGGAGCTTACCCTCCTTGGCTCGATCGGCCACGGCCATGGCCAACCCCGCCTGCCGCACCTTCTTGGGCAGGGTGTAGCTGTAGTCCCGGGGCTTGGGTCCGAAGACCGTACCCCCGCCCACGAAGATGGGGGCGCCGATGTCCCCGTGGCGGGCCCGCCCGGTGTGCTTCTGGGGATAGATCTTGCGGCTGGAGTAAGCCACCTCGCCCCGGGTCTTGGTGCTGGCCGTCCCCCGGCGCCTTTTCGCCAGCTGCCAGCGCACCACCTCCCATAGGAGATGGGGGTTAACCTCCTGGGGGAGATCGGCGGCAAGCTCCCGCTTGCCGGAAGAGGAGAGAACAGGAATCTGGTACACCATGCCCTCCTTTACTTGGCCACCTTCTTGGTCTGGCGCACCAGCACCAGGCCCCCGTTGGGTCCCGGCACGGCCCCCTTGACCAAGAGGAGGTTCTCCTCGGGGATGACGTCCACCACCTCGAGGTTCATCACCGTGACCCGCTCGGCCCCGTAGCGGCCGGCCATCTTCTTGCCCTTGTAGACCCGGCCCGGAGTCTTGCGGTTCCCGATGGACCCGGGGTGGCGGTGGATCTTGTGGGCGCCGTGGGAATCGGGGCCGCCAGCGAAGTTCCAGCGCTTCATCACCCCCGCCGTGCCCCGGCCCTTGGAGGTGCCGGTCACGTCCACCCGCTCGCCAGCCTTAAAGATTTCCACGGTCACCACGTCGCCCTCAGGGTTGAAGTCGCGGATCTCCTTCAGGATGCGCACCGGACCCACCCCGGCCCGGGCGAAATGCCCCTTCATGGGCCGGTTGACCCGCTTGGGATTCTGGGGCAGGAACCCCAGCTGGACGGCCGTGTACCCGTCCTTCTCCGGGGTCCGCCGCTGGACCACAGGGCAGGGCCCAGCCAGGATCACGGTGACGGGAATGGCCCGGTCCTCCCGGTAAATCCGGGTCATGCCCACCTTCATGCCCAGGATGCCCTTCATTTGCCACCCCCCACGGTCTTGATCTCAATCTCCACCCCGGTGGGCAGGTCTAAGGACATGAGGCTCTCGATGGTCTTGCGGTTGGGGTTCAGGATGTCCACCAGGCGGTGGTGGGTGCGAAGCTCAAAGTGCTCCCGGGAGTCCTTGTGCTTGAAAGGACCCCGGATCACGGTGAAGCGCCGCACCCGGGTGGGCAGGGGCACGGGACCCGAGACCTGGGCCCCGGAGCGCCGGGCGGCCTCCACGATCTTCTGGGCCGAGGCGTCCAGGGTCTTGTGGTCAAAGCCCCGTAGCTTGATGCGGATCTTGGGCATGCTTCACCTCACTCCAGGATCTTGGTGACCACGCCGGCGCCCACGGTCCGCCCACCCTCACGAATGGCAAACCGCAATCCCTCCTCCAGCGCCACCGGCTTGATCAGCTCCACCGTAAACGTCACGTTGTCCCCCGGCATCACCATCTCCACCCCAGAGGGCAACTCCACCACCCCCGTCACATCCGTCGTCCGAAAGTAAAACTGCGGACGGTACCCAGAAAAAAACCCCGTGTGCCGCCCGCCCTCCTCCTTCTTCAAGATGTACACCGAGGCCTCAAACTTCGTGTGCGGCGTAATGCTCCCGGGCTTCGCCAGCACCTGGCCCCGCTCCACTTCCTCCCGGCTTACACCCCGGAGCAACAAACCCACGTTGTCCCCAGCAATCCCCTCCTGCAGCGTCTTACGGTGCATCTCCACACCCGTCACCACCGTCTTCCGCGTCTCAGGAGCCAAACCCACAATCTCCACCTCGTCCCCAACCTTCACCTTCCCACGCTCAATACGACCCGTGGCCACCGTCCCACGACCCGTGATCGTAAACACGTCCTCCACCGGCATCAAGAACGGCTTGTCCACGTCCCGCACCGGCGTGGGAATGTACTCGTCAATCGCGTCCAACAACTCCCAAATCTTATCCACCCACTCGTTCTCCCCACGCTTCGTCTGGGGGTTCTTGTGCATCTGCTCCAGCGCCAGCAGCGCGCTCCCACGGATCACCGGAACCTCGTCCCCAGGAAATTCGTACTGGTTCAGGAGGTCCCGCACCTCCATCTCCACCAGGTCCAGAAGTTCCGGGTCGTCCACCATGTCCACCTTGTTCATGAACACCACGATGTACGGCACCCCCACCTGGCGAGCCAGCAAAATGTGCTCCCGCGTCTGCGGCATCGGTCCGTCCGCCGCCGACACCACCAGAATCGCCCCGTCCATCTGTGCCGCACCCGTGATCATGTTCTTGATGTAGTCCGCGTGCCCAGGGCAATCCACGTGCGAATAGTGCCGCTTCGCCGTCTCGTATTCCACATGCGCCGTGTTGATGGTAATCCCCCGCGCACGCTCCTCCGGCGCCTTGTCAATCTCCCCGTAGTCCTTCACCTCCACGTTCGGGTTCTCCGCCGCCGCCACAAACGTCAAAGCCGCCGTCAGCGTCGTCTTCCCGTGGTCCACGTGCCCAATCGTCCCCACGTTCACGTGAGGCTTCGTACGGATAAACTCGCCCTTGGCCATCTTCGCTCTCCTTTCCGTATGCGGGGCAGGCCCGAAGGCCCACCCCCAGGCATTCCTACTGACCCTTGATGAGCTTCTCCTGCACCTGCTTGGGGACTTCCTGGTAGTGGTCGAAGAACATGACGAAGGAGCCCCGGCCCTGCGTCTTGGAGCGCAGGTCGGTGGCGTAGCCGAACATCTCCGCCAGGGGCACGTAGGCCCGGATCACCTGGGCGTTCCCCCTGGGCTCCATGCCCAGGATCTGGCCCCGGCGGGAGTTCAGGTCGCCGATCACGTCGCCCATGTACTCCTCGGGGGTGGTGACCTCCACCCGCATGATGGGCTCGAGGATCACCGGGTCCCCCTTCTGCACCGCCTCCTTGATGGCCATGGAGCCGGCGATCTTGAAGGCCATCTCGCTGGAGTCCACCTCGTGGTAGGAGCCGTCGTAGAGGGTCACCTTCACGTCCACCACGGGAAAGCCGATCAGGGGGCCCGACTGCATGGCCTCCTCAATCCCCTTCTGCACCGCAGGGATGTACTCCTTGGGGATCACCCCGCCCACGATGGCGTTGACGAACTCAAAGCCGCTACCCCGGGGCAAAGGCTCGGCCTTGATCTTCACGTGGCCGTACTGACCGCGGCCACCGGTCTGGCGGATGAACTTACCCTCCACGTCCACGGGTCGGGTGATGGTCTCGCGGTAGGCCACCTGGGGCTTGCCCACGTGGGCGTCCACCTTGAACTCCCGCTTCAGGCGGTCCACGATGATCTCCAGGTGGAGCTCGCCCATCCCGGAGATGATGGTCTGGCCGGTCTCGGGGTGGGTGGAGACGCGGAAGGTGGGGTCCTCCTCCGCCAGGCGGGCCAGGGCCTGGGAAAGCTTGTCCTGGTCCGCTTTGGTCTTGGGCTCGATGGCCACGTCGATGACCGGTTCGGGCACCTCAATGGACTCCAGGACGATGCGCGGGGCATCCTCGCCCACCAGGGTGTCCCCGGTGATGGTTTCCTTGAGGCCCACCACCGCCCCAAGGTCGCCGGCTTTGAGCTCCTCCACCTCCTCGCGGTGGTTGGCGTGCATCCTGAGAAGCCGGGCCACCCGCTCCTTGCGGCCTTTGGTGGTGTTGTAGACATAGGAGCCCGAGGTGAGGGTGCCGGAGTAAACCCGGATGAAGGTGAGGCGGCCCACGTAGGGATCGGCCATGATCTTGAAGGCCAAGGCCGCCAGGGGGCCGTCGGGGTCGGGGTAGATCTCCACCTCCTCCCCTTCGGGGGTGGTGCCGCGAATGGGGGGGATGTCCAAGGGGGAGGGCAGGTAATCCACCACCGCATCCAGGAGAAGCTGGACCCCTTTGTTCTTCAAAGCGGATCCCAGGAACACGGGGGTAATCTGGATGGCGATGGTGCCCTTGCGGATGGCCGCCACCAGCTCCTCCTCGGTGGGCTCCTCGCCCTCGAGGTACTTGAGCATCACGTTCTCATCGAAGTCGGCGGCCACCTCGATGAGCTTCTCGTGGTACTCCCGGGCCTGGGGCAGGTACTCCTCGGGGATGGGAACCTCGCGGATATCCGTGCCCAGGTCGTTGCCGTAGGTGTAGGCCTTCATCCGGAGCACGTCAATGATCCCCGAGAAGGTATCCTCCCGGCCAATGGGAAGCTGCATCACCACCGGCCTGGCCCCCAGGCGCTCCTGCATGGTGCGGATCACCAGCCAGAGGTCGGCCCCCGTCTTGTCCATCTTGTTGGCGAAGGCGATGCGGGGAACCTTGTACTTCTCCGCCTGGCGCCAGACGGTCTCGGACTGGGGCTCCACCCCCTGGCTGGAGTCGAAGACCACGATGGCCCCGTCCAGAACCCGCATGGAGCGCTCCACCTCGATGGTGAAGTCCACGTGGCCCGGGGTATCGATGATGTTGATGCGGTGGTCCTTCCAGAAGCAGGTGGTCACGGCGGCGGTGATGGTGATGCCCCGCTCCCGCTCCTGCTCCATGAAGTCCATGGTGGCCGCACCCTCGTGCACCTCACCGATCTTGTGGATCTTGCCGGTGTAGTAAAGGATGCGCTCCGTGGTGGTGGTCTTACCGGCATCGATATGGGCGGCGATGCCGATGTTGCGGAGCCTCTTTAGGTCGTACTCTACCTTAACCGCCATGGCTTACCACCGGTAGTGGGCGTAGGCGCGGTTGGCCTCGGCCATGCGCTCCACGTCCTCCTTCTTCTTGACCGCTCCGCCCTTGCCCTCGGCCGCATCCATGAGTTCATGGGCGATGCGCACGGCAGCCCCCCGCTCGGAACGGGCGTTGGCCGCCTGGACCAGCCAGCGCAGGGCCAAGGACTGCTGCCTCCTGGGGGAGACCTCCATGGGCACCTGGTAGTTGGCCCCACCCACGCGGCGGGAACGCACCTCCATCCGGGGCTTCACGTTCTCCACCGCCTGCTTAAAGACCTTCAAAGGCTCCTGCCCGGTCTTCTCCTGGATGATGCGGCAGGCATCGTAGAAGATGCGGGCGGCCAGGTTCTTCTTGCCATCCCGCATGATCTTGTTGATGAAGGCCGACACCACCACATCCCCGTAGACCAGGTCGGGCTGGAGTTGGCGTACCTCTGCTCTTCTTCTCCGTGCCATAGCTCACCTACTTCTTCTTGGCCGGAGCCGCGCCCTTGGTCTCCTTGGGCTTCTTGGTTCCGTACTTGGAGCGGCTCTTCTTGCGGTCCTTCACGCCCTGGGTGTCGTAGACCCCGCGCACGATGTGGTAGCGCACACCCGGCAGGTCCTTCACACGGCCACCCCGGATGAGGACCACGGAGTGCTCCTGCAGGTTGTGCCCCTCGCCGGGAATGTAGGCGGTCACCTCGTACCCGGAGGTAAGGCGCACCTTGGCCACCTTACGCAAGGCGGAGTTGGGCTTCTTGGGGGTTACGGTGCGCACCACGGTGCACACCCCCCGGCGGAAGGGCGAGCCCTTCAAGGCCGGAACCTTGCTCTTCTTCTGGACCTTCTCGCGGCCCTTTCTGACCAGCTGGTTGATCGTCGGCAGTGCCACCACTCCCTTCTTCTTGGACTTGCCCCCGTGTTCTCAAGATCCACCCGGGGGAAGCGCCTTCCCCCGACGTTCGCCCACACAGGGCAGCACCCTCAGGACCAGGGGGCTGGCCCTGAGGGCCCTCAACTTGACTAGTGTACAGGGCAAGAGGCATTTTGGCAAGCGAGGCAAAGGAAAACCCCGCCAGCCGGCGGGGCTTAAAGGGATGGGCTTGGCCTGGAGCCGGTGGCCGGATTCGAACCGGCGGCCTACCGCTTACGAGGCGGTTGCTCTACCGCTGAGCTACACCGGCCCGCCCTAAAGAGTCTAGGGCAGGAGGCTCTTTTTGGCAACTACCTGAGCACCACCCCGGGCTGGACCCTTAGGGCCCGGAAGAGGGGCAAAAGGGCGGAAAGGAAGGTGGCGACCAGGCTTGCGCCGCTCACCAGAAGGAAGTCGGAAAGGCGCATCTCCACGGGCAGGTGGGTGAGGAAGTAAAGCTCCCCGGGAAGGTCCAGCGGGCGCAAGGAGAGGTAAAGGGAAAGGAGATAGCCAAGGAGGTTTCCTAAAAGAACGCCTCCCGCGCCCAAAAAGACCCCCTCGAGGGCAAAGACCAAGCCCACGGTGAGCCTCGAGGCGCCCATGGCCCGAAGGAGGGCGATCTCCGGGGTCTTCTCCACCACCTTGAGCACCAGAAGGTTGGCCACCCCCAGGGCGGCCACCGCCACAATCAGGAAGATCAGGATGCCCAGGACCCGCTTCTGCAGGGAAAGCTGCTCCAAAAGGGTGCGCTGGGTGTCCTGCCAGGCCTGGGGGAAAAAGCGGGTGCCGGCAAGGGCCACCCCTATCTCCTTGGCCCGCCAGGGGTCCTTAAGGTGCACCTGGTACCCCTGGGCCCGTATGCCGGAAAGCCTCTCCACCGTTTTCAGATCCACGAAGGCATAGGCGGAGTCCAGGAGGTAGTTGCCCGTGCGAAAGGTGCCCAAGACCTTAAGCTCCACCCGCTCCTGGGTAGCGGACAGAGCGTAAAGCCGATCCCCCACAAAGGCCCCTAAGGATTGCTGCAAGGCCGAGCCCAGGTAGATGCCCCCGGGTTCCAGCCTTAAGCCCAGCTCCGGATAAAGGGCTTCCCCACCCTGGCCCAGGCCCACCAGGGTGGCGAAGTCCACCCCCGGGCCCCTGGCGCCCTCCGCCGGGCGGGTTAAAAGGGCCTTGGTGGCGGCGAAGGGGGCGTAGGCTTCCACCTCCGGGTGTTCCCGTGTGGGAAAGGGGGGAAGCTCCTCGCTCAGGCTGAAGAGGACCAGGTGGGGGTAGGCCTTCAAGGTGGCCCGCACCAGGCCGCTGACAAAGCCATTGGTGAGGGAGAGGGCGGTGAGGAGGACCGCCACCCCCACCCCCACCCCCAAAAGGGCCAGCCCCGTCTGCAGGGGTCTACGCCGAAGGTGGGCCAGGGCCAGGAAGAAGGCGAAGCGCACGCCCTAAGGATAAGGAAACTCTTGGCCTTTAGCGCCTGGGGTACTCCACCACCTCGAGGCTCACCACCCTGCGGCCAAAGCGCAGGGCTGTGGCCCGGTCGGGAAGCCAGACGTCCACCTTCTCCCGCATCCTGGGGTGCATCACGTCGGCCACCACGAAGATGCGGTCCCGGAAAAGGTAGTCAAACTGCCCGCGGCCCCGGCCGTACACGGAACCCAGGTCCTTAAGGCGCACCTTGGTGCCATAGGGCAGAACCTTGAGGAGGTCCGGGCTCACCGCCAGGACCCCCAGGCGGGTACGTATGCCGGTGGCGGTGATGAAGGGGGTGGAGTCGGTCTCCCGCACGCTGGAAGTGTAGGCGGTGGCCTCGAGGACCATGGTCTTCTGGCCCGCCATCTGGGCCCAGGCCCCGGCAACGGCCAGGGCGGAAAGGAGCACAATCAGCAAACCCCGCATAGCGCCCCTGAGTATGCGGGTCAAACCTGGAGGTTTCTGAGAACCATGAAGGGGGGGCCTCATCCAGGCCGCCCCCCAGCAGAGATGGAACGATTACAACAACTCAGGAACCCCGCAGGAAAGGGACAACTTTCGGATGCCTTGCATTAGAGATTCCTTAAGCCTCTTTACCCCACGCTAAGCCCTGTCAAAGAAGCCTAGGGGCAGGGGGTGGGGGAAATCTCCAGCTGGTACCGGCCGCTATTTTCCTCGTCAAACCCCGCCCGGGCCAGGCCCCTATCCCGCACCACCAGAAGGGTGGCGGGGGAGATGGGGGCACAGTTCATCACCGGGTCCAGGACCAGGGGGCTTGAGTCTTGGGGCGAAGAGTAAAGGAGGGCCACCAGGTCCAGGGGTCCGGAATAGGTGAAGCGGAGGTACCCCGTGGCGGCAGAAACGTTATACCGGTCAAACTCCCCCACGAACTCTATGGCCCCCTGCCTGGTTCCGGAGGTGAAGGCTTCCTCGTTCCCTGCCGGATTAGGGGTAAAGGGATCGGCGTAGAGGGTTACCCGATCCTGGCTTAGGGCGTAGTTCTCCACCCGCAGGTAAAAGACCTGGCCCGCCTGCCCCTTGAAGTTCAGGCGGTACCCGGGGTCGGTGGTGATCTGGGGGCGCAGGGAAAGGGGAGCAAGCTCCTGCCTGGCGGCAAACCAGTTCCGGGCCACGCTCACCGCCTGCACCACTCCCCTGTCGTCCAGAAGCACCAGGCGGAGCCGGGCCCTCCCTTGAAGGTCCGCAGAAACCGCACTCACCCTCACCGCTTGGTTCTGGTCTAGGGCTATGCGGTATACCTTTACCCCCGGCCTTAGCTCCCCACCGCTCTCCTGGGCTGGGGGCAGGTCAGCGATCTTCGAATCTCCCACAGACAGGTCCCCGCTCACGGGCGGGGTACCCTGGAGATTGCAAGCCCCTAGGGCGAGAACCACCAAGCCCAGAACCACTCCTCTGGTCATCCACCACATAAAACCCCCCTTTCCCTCAGCATAGCCCGGGAAAGGGGAAAGGAGCTTAGGCTTTCTTTAGGCTACTCCAAGACCCCCAGGTAGGCGTAGAGGTCGGGACCACCGGGAAGGATCTCCACCACGAGCCCCGGGAACTTCCTGGCCACTTCCTCGGCCTTTTCCTTGGGGGTGTTGGGGCCCAGGAAAAGGGTGAGGATCTCCTTGTCTTCTCCGGCCAGGCGGATAAGGCCCTCCAGCACCTCCTCGGGGGTTTCCCCCATGAGGACCAGCCTTCCATCCAGAAGCCCGATGGGTTTATCCTTCAGGACCTTGACCCCATCCACCTCGGCGTCCCGGCTGGCCCAGGTGACCTCGAGGGTCACCGCCCCCTTCAGGGCCTCCTCCATCTCGGGAAGAAGCTCCTCCACCTCCGCCTCGGGCAGGTAGCGCACCGCCGCCGCCAGGCCCTGGCCCAGGGTGCGGGTTTTGAGCACGTACACCTCTTTGCCCTGGGCTTTGGCCAGCTCCGCCGCCTTCTCCGCCGCCAGGAAGACGTTCGGGTTGTTGGGCAGGAGGATTACCTTGGGGCTGGCCACGCTCCTTATGGCGGCCAGCAGGTCCTCCACGCTGGGGTTTTGCGTCTGCCCTCCCGCCACCACCCGGGCCCCCAGGCTGCGGAAGACCCGACTCGGGCCATGCCCCAGGGCCACCGCCACCAGGCCCGTGGGAGGAGGGGCCTCCTCCCCTGCCCCCACCATGGCCAGGATCTCCGTGTGCTGCTCGGTCATGTCCTCCACCTTGGTGCGCACCATGCGGCCAAAGCGGGCCACGGTGGCCAGGAGGCCATCGGGGTCGTCGGTGTGGATGTGCCCCTTCACATACCCCTCGGCCCCCACCACCAGCAAGGAGTCCCCGAAGGGCGCCACCGCCTCCCGGATCCGCTCAATGGGCACCTCCACCCCCTCCATGAGGAACTCCGTGCAGTAGCCGAACTCCTCGGTGGCGAAGGCGGTCTGGGCGTAGCGCTCCACCTTGGGGGGCTCGGGCAGGGGAAGCCTAAGGAGATATCCCCGGATGCCTTCCAAAAAGCGCACGTACCCCGCACCCCCAGCGTCCACCACCCCCGCCTGCTTCAGCACGGGAAGGAGGTCCGGGGTCTTCTCCAGGGCCCTTTGGGCTGCGCCAAGGGCATTTTCCAGGGTTTCCTCGAGGGTCTCCCCTTGGGCTCCTTCCCCAGCCGCCCGGGCCACGGTGAGGATGGTGCCCTCCACCGGCTTCATCACCGCCTTGTATCCGGTTTCCGCCCCCAGGCGCAGGGCCTCGGCCAGGGTGGAAGCATCCAGCACCTCCTTTTTGCGGAGGGCCTCGCTGAACCCCTTCAGGATCTGGGAAAGGATCACCCCGCTGTTCCCCCGGGCTCCCAAAAGGCTCCCGTAGGCGATGGCCCGGGCCACCTCGGGCATCCTGGAGGTGTCGGCCAGATCCAGCTCCCGCCGGGCGGACTGGAGGGTGAGGTGCATGTTGGTGCCCGTATCCCCATCGGGGACGGGGTAGACGTTGAGGGCGTTGATCTCCTCTACGAACACGGAAAACCAGTCCGTGGCGTAGCGGAAGGCCTCGGCCACCTCCCCGGGGCTCAGGCTAGCCACGCCCCACCCCCACCACGTGCACCCGCACCTGGGAAAGCTCCACCCCGGCGAGCTTCTTGGCAGCAAAGGCCACCCTCTCCGCCAGGGACTCCACCACCGTGGGGATGCGGGTGCCCACCGCCACCACCACGTAGAAGTCCACGGCGTACTTGCCGGGGCTGGCCGGGTCCTGGCGCACCACCACGCCCTCGCTGGCCTCCTGCCGCCCCAGAATGCGCACCACCTGATCCTTAAGCCCTGCCGGAGCCATCCCCACCACCCCCGGCACCTCGTGGGCCGCCAAGGCCAGCAAGGAGGCCAAAGCCCCCTCGGTTACCGTCACCCGTCCTTGCATCCTACCTCCTTAGGGCCTCCTCCGGGGGAGTATAGGGCAGGCCGAAGGCCTCCGCCACCCCGGGATGGGTGAGAAGCCCTTGGTGGGTGTTCAAGCCCCTAAGAAGAGCGCCATCCTCCAGGAGGGCTTGAAGGCCCTTCTCCGCCAGCTTCAGCACGTAGGGGAGGGTCTGGTTGGTGAGGGCGAAGGTGCTGGTCCTGGGCACCGCTCCCGGCATGTTGGCCACCCCGTAGTGCACCACTCCCTCCACCACGTAGGTGGGCTCGGCGTGGGTGGTGGGGCGGATGGTCTCCACACACCCTCCCTGGTCCACGGCCACATCCACGATCACCGAGCCCTCCTTCATGAGGGGAAGCATATCCCGGGTGACCAGCTTGGGGGCCTTGGCCCCCGGCACCAAAACCGCCCCGATGAGGAGGTCGGCATGCTGGATGCTCTTCTTGATGTTGGCCTCGGTGGCGGTAAGGGTAACCACCCGGCCCCCGAAGATGTCGTCCAGGTACTGAAGGCGCTTATGGTTCACATCCAGGATGGTCACCTGGGCTCCCATGCCCAAGGCGATCTTGGCGGCGTTGGTGCCCACGGTGCCACCCCCCAGGATGACCACGCTGGCCGGGGCCACCCCGGGAACCCCCCCAAGAAGCACCCCCCGCCCCCCGTGGGGCTTCTCCAGGAACTGGGCCCCCACCTGGGGGGCCATGCGCCCCGCCACCTCGCTCATGGGCACCAGGAGGGGCAGGGAGCCATCGGGAAGCTGCACGGTTTCGTAGGCTATCCCCGTGACCCCGCTTCGCAGCATGGCCTCGGTGAGAACGCGGTCAGCGGCCAGGTGCAGATAGGTAAAGAGGATAAGCCCGGGGCGCAAAAAGGGATACTCCTCAGGGAGGGGCTCCTTCACCTTCACCACCATCTCAGCCCCCCAGGCCTCTTCCCGGCTCACCAGCTCGGCCCCCGCCCGCTCGTACTCGGCATCGGATAGGCCGGAGCCCACACCCGCCCCCCGCTCCACCAAGACGGTATGCCCCCGCTTGACCAGGCTTTCCACCCCACCCGGGGTCATGGCCACGCGGTTTTCCAGGGTCTTGATCTCCTTGGGTACGCCGATCACCATACTACGCCTCCTTTACAAAGACACGCCGTATCTTGAGCTTGAAGCCATCCCCCTCAGCGATGGCCAGAAGCCTTCTTCGGGAGTCCACCAGGGCCACATAGCCCAAGGCGGGGATGGGCAAGGGCACCCCCTCCAGCACCCGCCGGGCCTCGGTGTGGGATAGCTCCACCACCGGAAAGGGCAGGACATCGGTCTCGGGGATGGCCTTTTCCGGGGAGAGTTCGGAAAGCCTCACCGCCCGCTCCAGCCCCACCTTGCCGATGCGGGTGCGCACCAGCCCGGAAAGGAAAGCCTTGGTCTTGAGCTTCTCCCCCAAGTCCCGGGCAAAGGCCCGCACATAGGTGCCGGGGCCCACCACCAGGCGAATCACCGCCGTGGGGTAGGGACCCAAGGGCTTGGGAAGCTCCACCTTGCGCCCGCCCTTTTCCGCAAGCCGCCAGCCCTTGGCCGAAGGAGCGATGGGATGGGGTATGGGCTCGGGGTCCAAGGCCAGGAGTTCCACCTCCAGGTACTTTACCGGCCTCGGGCCAAGCTCCAAGGGCTTCCCCTCCCGAGCGGCCTCGTAGGCTCTTTTTCCTCCCACCTTGATGGCGGAGTAGAGGGGAGGCACCTGCTCCTTGAGCCTCAAAAAGGAAGGGAGAACGCTTTCCAAGTCCTTGCGGTCAAAGCGCACCGGCGCTTCCTCGCTCACCGGCCCTTCCGCATCCAGGGTGGGGGTGGTGGCCCCGAAGGAAACCCAGGCGATGTACTCCTTGTCCTCCCCCGAGAGGAAGGGAACCAGCTTGGTGCTCTCGTCGGAAACCAGAAGGAGAAGGCCCGTGGCCAGGGGATCCAGGGTTCCGGTATGCCCCACCCGGCGGGTACCAAGAAGGCGCCTCGCCTCCTCCACCGCATCATGGGAGGTGAGGTGGAGGGGCTTGTCCACCGCATAGAGGGCCATGCCTAGGGGATTGTATCACCACCCGCCAGGGGAAAGAATGGAGGCATGGACCTAGAAGGCCGTTACCCCAGCCTTTCCTTCACCTGGCCCCGGCCCGGGGTGCTGGAGATCACCCTGCGGGGGGGAAAACTCAACGCCTTGGGCCCCGAAGCCCACCGGGACTTGGCCCGCATCTGGCGGGACTTAGGGGAAATCGAGGAGGTCAAGGCCGTTCTTTTGAGGGGCGAGGGTGGGGTCTTCTCCGCCGGGGGTTCCTTCGCCCTCATCGAGGAGATGCGCTCCTCCCACCAAGCCTTGATGCGGGTCTTTTGGGAGGCGAGGGAGCTGGTGCTCGGGCCCATGGACTTCCCCAGGCCGGTGGTGGCCGCGGTGGAGGGGGTGGCGGTGGGAGCGGGGCTGGCCTTGGCCCTGGCCAGCGACGTGGTGGTGGTGGGCAAGAAGGCCAGGCTTCTGGACGGTCACCTTAGGCTTGGGGTAGCGGCCGGGGACCATGCGGTCCTCCTGTGGCCCCTCCTGGTGGGCATGGCCAAGGCCAAGTACCACCTCCTCCTCAATGAACCCCTCACCGGGGAAGAAGCGGAGCGGGTGGGCCTGGTGGCCCTGGCCGTGGAGGATGAGAAGGTGTACGAAAAGGCCCTCGAGGTGGCCACGCGCCTGGCCGAAGGCCCCAAGGAGGCCCTGAGCCTCACCAAGCACGCCCTGAACAACTGGTTCCGCAGCTTCGTGCCCCACTTTGAGGTGTCCTTGGCCCTGGAGTTTTTGGGGTTCCAAGGAGAAGCACTGGAAGAAGGGCTACGGGCGCTTAAGGAAAAGCGCAAACCCCAGTTCTAGCATGGAAAAACCCCTGCGCCTACAGGCCTTCCTGGCCCGCGCCGGCGTGGGAAGCCGCAGGAAGGCGGAGGAGCTTATCCGCCAAGGCCGGGTGCGGGTGAACGGAAGGGTGGCCGTCTTGGGGCAAAAGGTGAACCCGGGGGACGCGGTGGAGGTGGACGGGAAACCCGTGGAACCCCCCCGGGAAAGGATCGTCCTGGCCCTCCACAAGCCCAGGGGCTACACCACCACCCGCCATGACCCCCACGCCCAAAAGACGGTCTTTGACCTTCTGCCCGATATCCCGGGTCTCCATCCCATAGGCCGCCTGGACCGGGACTCGGAGGGGCTCCTCCTCCTCACCAACGACGGCCACCTGACCCTCCGCCTCACCCACCCCCGCTACGGGGTCAGGAAGGTCTACCGGGTCTATACCGAAAGGGGCACCCTACCCCTGGCCATTTGTCAGCGGCTTTTAGAGGGAGTGGACCTCGAGGATGGCCCTGCCCGAGCCCTGGCCTGCCGGCCGGCTCCCGGGGGTGCCCTCCTCACCCTGGCGGAAGGCCGGAAGCGGGAAGTGCGAAGGATGCTGAAGGCCGTGGGCTACCCGGTGAAAAGGCTCATCAGGCTCCAGGTGGGACCCATCCACCTGGGCCACCTACCCCCGGGGAAGTGGCGGCAACTTTCGCCAAGGGAGGTGGAAGCCCTTTTACGGGAAACCCCGGTAGAATAAGGGCCATGTTCACTGCGGGGAACGGACCCGTGCAAATCCCGGCCGAGGCCATAGAGAAGCGGGTAAAAGAGCTGGGAGCCCAGATCGCCCAGGACTACCAGGGAAAAACCCCCCACCTCATCTGCGTGTTGAACGGGGCCTTCATCTTCATGGCCGACTTGGTCAGGGCTATCCCCTTGCCCCTGACCCTGGACTTCATCTCCATCAGCTCCTACGGGAACGCCTACCGCAGTAGCGGCGAGGTGGAGCTTTTGAAGGACCTCCGCCTGCCCATCCACGGCCGGGATGTCATCGTGGTGGAGGACATCGTGGACACCGGGCTCACCCTCTCCTACCTCCTGGATTACCTCGAGGCCCGCAAACCCGCCTCGGTGCGGGTGGCCGCCCTCCTCTCCAAGCCCAGCCGGCGCCAGGTGGAGGTGCCCATCCACTACCTGGGGTTCGAGATCGAGGACGCCTACGTCTACGGCTACGGCCTGGACCGGGCCCAGTTTGACCGCAACCTGCCCTTCATCACTTCCATCCGCCCGGAGGAAGAATGAAGTACCTGGACCTGATCGCCGTTCTCTTCGCCGCCGTGCTTTTGGTTTCCAACGTGGCCTCCACCAAGCTGGTGGTGTTGGGGCCCCTTACCTTTGACGGCGGTACCCTGCTTTTCCCCTTGGCCTACATCTTCGGGGACGTGCTCACCGAGGTCTACGGCTATAGGCGTAGCCGCCGGGTGATCTGGCTCGGCTTTTTTGCCCTTCTCCTGGCCACCCTCACCTTCCAGGGGGTAGCCGCCCTCCCCGCCCCCAAGGATGAGGAAAGCCAGCGCTTCGCTCAGGCCTTCGGCCTCCTTCTGGGCCTTACCCCCAGGATCGTCCTGGGAAGCCTCCTGGCCTACTTCGTGGGGGAGTTCGCCAACGCCTATGTCCTGGCCAAGCTTAAGGTGAAGACGGAAGGGCGCTTCTTTTGGCTTAGGGCCCTCACCTCCACCCTGGTGGGCCAGGGGCTGGACACGGGCATCTTCCTCCTGGTGGCCTTCTACGGGGTTTTCCCTCCGGAGGTGCTTTGGGCGGTCTTCCTCTCCAACTACGTGTTCAAGGTGGGGGTGGAGGCCCTCATGCTCCCCATCACCTACGGGGTGGTGGGCTTCCTTAAGCGGGTGGAAGGGCTTGACGTCTACGACCGGGACACGGACTTCAATCCCTTCCGCTTGGCGTAAGCTTTAAGGGGATGCCGGGAGTCGCCATCATAGGAGCCCAGTGGGGGGACGAGGGCAAGGGTAAGGTGGTGGATGCCCTCGCTCAGGAAGCCGATTACGTGATCCGCTACCAAGGCGGGGCCAACGCTGGCCACACGGTGGTGGCGGAGGGGCGGGTTTTCAAGCTGAACCTTCTACCCTCGGGGGTCATCCATCCCCATGCGGTGAACATCCTGGGGGACGGGATGGTCATAGATCCCTTCCGCTTCCAGGAGGAGCTTGAAGCCCTGAGGAAGGAGGGGTTTAACCCTCAGGTGCTGGTTTCGGAACGGGCCCACCTGGTCCTTCCCCACCACAAGCACGTGGAAAGCCGCCATAACTTCGTGGGTACCACCGGTCGGGGCATCGGCCCCGCCTACTCCGACCGGGCCAGGAGGGTGGGGATCCGGGCTGGGGACCTCCTAAAGGAAGAGGTGTTGAGGGAACGGGTGCGCCGCCTCCTTTTGGAAAAACCCAACTCCACCCGGGAAGCGGGCTGGGACACGGAGGAAAAGGCCCTGGCCGACCTCTATCGGATGCGGGAGATCCTGGCCCCCTTTGTGGCGGACACCGGAAGCCTCTTGCGGGAGGCCCTAAAGCGGGGCAAGCGGCTTCTCTTTGAGGGGGCCCAGGCCACCCTTTTGGACCTCAACTACGGCACCTACCCCTATGTGACCAGCTCCCACCCCACGGTGGGAGGCATCCTGGTGGGCACAGGGCTAAACCACAAGGCCATCACCAAGGTGTACGGGGTGGCCAAGGCCTACGCCACTCGGGTGGGGGAGGGTCCTTTCCCCACGGAGCTCCAAGGGAACTTGGCCCATTACTTAAGGGAAAGGGGCGGGGAGTACGGCACCACCACGGGCAGGCCCAGGCGGGTGGGCTGGCTGGACCTGGTGGCCCTCAAGTACGCCTGTGAGGTGAACGGCTTTGACGGCCTGGCCATCACCAAGCTGGACGTGCTCTCCGGGTTGGACAGGATCAAGGTGGCGGTGGAATACCTGGATGGGGCCCGGCCCGGGGAGGCAAGCCCCGAGGCCGTGCGCTACCTGGACCTCGAGGGCTGGGGGGACCTTTCCGGGGTGCGAAGCCGGGAGGACCTTCCCCCATCCTTAAGGCGCTACCTGGAGCTCATCGAGGAGTACACCGGGGTACCGGTGGTCCTCTTTTCCACAAGCCCGAGACGGGAGGACACCTTCGGGGCGGTGAGCTGGGTCTAAGGCCACCCCACCCCCCCTGGCGAAAGCCAGGGTAGGGGGCCGGCAGATCCCTTCCGCAAGCCTGCCTCCAGGACCCTACCCCCTTAGGAAGGCCACGTACCGCTCCAAAAGCCCGTAGGCCTCCCCGGAGGCCAGGACCTCCTGGGCCAGGCGCACCCCCTCCCG
>NZ_BAAJPG010000023.1:94298-194572 GCF_057547025.1 Thermus sp. KWY1 | reverse complement strand
GGACCTCGTGGGCCAGGCGCACCCCCTCCCGCAAGGTGGCCACCTTGCCCGCCGCGTAGAAGCCCGCCCCCGCCGCTAGGGCCACCCCTTGGGCGTGAGGGCCTTTCTCCTCCCCCTTTAGGATCCTTTTGGCCAGCTCGGCGTTCTCCACTGGGGAGCCGCCCTTTAGGGCCTCGAGGGGATACGCCTCCAGCCCCACCTCCTCGGGGACCAGGGTGTAGGCTCCCTTCCCCACCTCCACCACCTGGTTCTCCCCCAGGATGAGCTCGTCCGCCCCCTCCCCGTGGACCACCAGCCCCTTGGCCCCCAGGTGCCCCAGGGCCTCGGCCATGGGGGCAAGCCACCGGGGGCTGAAGACCCCAAGGACATACCGGTCGGCCCCCGCAGGGTTGGTGAGGGGGCCCAGGAGGTTGAACACGGTGCGAATACCCAGCTCGGCCCTCACGGGGGCCACATGGCGCATGGCGGGGTGGAAAACCCGGGCGAAGAGGAAACCAAAGCCCAGCGCCTCAATGGCCTCCCCCACCCGCTCGGGGGGAGCCTCCAGGTTGACCCCCAGGGCCTCGAGGAGGTCCGCCGAGCCCGCCCTTGAGCTGGCCGCCCGGTTTCCGTGCTTGGCCACCGCCACCCCTCCCGCCGCCGCCACCAGGGCACCCAGGGTGGAGAGGTTCAAAAGCCCCTTGTGGTCCCCCCCGGTGCCCACGATGTCCAAAAGCGGCCTGCGGCTTACGGGAATGCGCCGGGCCGCCTCCCGCATGGCCCGGGCCATGGCGGCGATCTCCGAGGGGGTCTCCCCCCTCAGGGCCATGGCGGTGAGCACCCCCGCCACCTGCACGGGGGAAAGCTCCCCGGCCATCATGGCCTGCATGAGGCCGTGGGCCTCCTCCTCGGTGAGCACCTCGCCCAAAAGCGCCTTCTTCACTGCCTCCATGGGTCCTCCAGAAAGTTCTTAAGGATGATCTTACCCGCTTCCGTCAGGTAGCTTTCCGGGTGGAACTGCACCCCGTGGGTGGGGTACTGGCGGTGGCGGAAGCCCATCACCGTCCTCTTCCCCGCCTCCTCCACCCAGGCGTTGACCAAGAGGTCTTCCGGCACCTCCTCCACCACCAGGGAGTGGTAGCGGGTGGCGGGGAAGGGATTGGGAAGACCCCGGAAGATGCCGGTGCCGTCGTGGTGGATCTCGCTCACCTTTCCGTGCATGATCACCGGGGCGGGCACCACCCTGCCCCCGAAGGCCATGCCGATGGCCTGGTGCCCCAGGCAGACCCCCAGGATGGGGTAGCGGGGGGCGTAGCGGCCGATCAAGGGCAGGGAAAGCCCAGCCTCCAAGGGGGTGCAGGGACCCGGGCTTATGAGGATGCGGTCGGGATTTAAGGCCTCCACCTCCTCGAGGGCGAACCGGTCGTTCCGCCAGACCACGGGGCTTGCCCCAAGCTCCCCCAGGTACTGGACCAGGTTGTAGGTGAAGCTATCGTAGTTGTCGATCACCAAAACCTTCATAGCCCCTCCTCCGCCATCTCCACCGCCTTCAAAAGGGCCTTCGCCTTGTTCCAGCACTCCTCGTACTCCCTTTCCGGCACCGAGTCCGCCACGATGCCCGCCCCCGCCTGCACGTGCATCCAACCCTTGGCGATCACGAAGGTGCGCAGGGTCAAGGCCACGTCCATGGCCCCGTCGTAGGCCAGATACCCAAAGCTTCCCCCATAGGGTCCCCGGCGGTGGGGCTCCAGCTCCTCGATGATCTCCATGGCCCGGATCTTGGGGGCTCCCGAAACCGTGCCCATGGGGAGGACGCTGGCCAGGGCATCCAAGGGGGTCTTGCCCTCCGCCAACATCCCTTCCACCGTGGACACCAGGTGCATCACATGGGAGTAGTACTCTACGTGCAAGGGCTCCAGGACCCGCACCGTGCCGAAGGCGGAAACCCGGCCGATGTCGTTGCGGGAAAGGTCCAGGAGCATCACGTGCTCGGCCCTTTCCTTCTCGTCCTTTAGAAGCTCCTCCGCAAGCCTTCTATCCTCCTCCTCGTCTCTCCCCCGGGGCCGGGTGCCGGCGATGGGCCTGGTGACCACCTTGCGGCCATCGGAGCGGAGGAGGCTTTCGGGGCTCGCCGAAACCAAGACCACCTCCCCTAGGTCCAGGTAGCCCATGTAAGGGCTAGGGTTCACGCTCCTCAGGGCCCGGTATAGGGCAAAGGGATGCACGGTAAGGGGGGAGGAAAGCCGTAAGGAGAGGACCACCTGGAAGATGTCCCCGGCGCGGATGTACTCCAAAGCCCTTTCCACCGCCCTTAAGTACTCCTCCCGGCTCATGTCGGGCTCAAAGCGGGCCCTCCCCCCCGGCCTTTCCCCCGGCACCCCCGGCAAGGGACCCTTAAGCTTTCTCTCGGCCCAAAGAAGGCGGGCTTCGGCCTCCTCGAGGCCCCGCCCCGGGGCCACCAGGTGCAGGAGGTTTTTCAAGTGGTCAAAGACCGCCACCACCTCAGGCTCCACGAAGAGGAGGTCGGGGAGGCCCAGGTCGTCGGGCTTGAGGGAGGGCAGGCGCTCGTAGTAGCGGATGAGGTCGTAGGCGGCGTACCCCACCACCCCCCCGAAGAAGGGGGGCAGGTCGGGATGCCGCTCCATGGGAGCGTGAACCGCCTCATAAAGGGTGCGCAGGGGATCCCGGGTTTCCACCCTTTCCCCGTTTACGGTGAAAATCCCGTCCTTCAGGCGGAAGGTGCGCCGGGCCCCCACCCCGATGATGGAAAAGCGGCTTTGCCTTCCCCGCTCCACCGACTCCAGAAGAAAGCTCACCGGGGCCTTCTCCGAAAGCTTCAGGTAAGCGGTCACCGGGGTTTCCAGGTCCGCCAAGAGGGTTTTGCGAAAAGGCCTTATGGTTTCCATGCCGCTCCTTACAAAAACCCCGGGGCCTAGCCCCGGGGAAACACGCCCATCCGCCCCCGGGGACCTAACCGGGCCACCAAAGGGCGGGAAGCGGGCTCATGTTCCCAGAATAGCCCAAGCCCCCCCTGGCGTCCAGGGGGAGCCGGGCATCAAGGAAGCCTCAGAACCTTTCGGCCACCGTCTTCATCTGCAGGAAGTGCAGGAGGTAATCAGGCCCCCCGGCCTTGGTGTCGGTGCCGGAAAGGTTGAAGCCGCCGAAGGGCTGTACCCCTACTAGGGCCCCGGTGATCTTGCGGTTGAAGTAGAGGTTCCCCACGTGGAACTCCCGCCTGGCCCTTTCCAGGTGCTCCCGCTTGCGGGAGTAAACCCCACCCGTGAGGCCGTAGACCGTGTTGTTGGCCACCTCGAGGGCCTCCCCGAAGTCCTTTACCCGGATCACGGAAAGCACCGGGCCGAAGATCTCCTCCTGGGCGATTTTGGCCGTGGGGGACACCTCGGTGAAGATGGTGGGAGCGATGAAGTAGCCCTCCCCTTCCAGGCGCTCTCCCCCAAGGACCAGCTGGCCTTCCCCCTTGCCGATCTCGATGTAAGAAAGGATCTTTTTCTCCTGGGCCTTGCTGGCCACAGGGCCCAGGTCGGGGTTCTCCTCGGCCGGGCCCACCACCAGGCGCTCGGCCCGCTTCAGAACCCTTTCCATCAAGGGCTCAAAGGCCTTCTCCGTGACGATGAGCCGGCTTGCTGCCGAGCACTTCTGCCCCTGGAAGCCGTAGGCGGAGATGAGGATGCCCTCGGTGGCCGCGTCAAAATCGGCGGTTTCATCCACGATGATGGCGTCCTTGCCACCGAGCTCCAGGAATACCCGCTTGATCCAGCGCTGGCCCTGGGCCAGCCTGGCGGCTCTTTCGTGGATCCAAAGCCCCACCTCGAGGCTCCCGGTGAAGTTGATGAACCGGGTCCTGGGATGCTCCACCAGATAGGCCCCCACCTCGCTTCCCTTGCCGGGCAGGAAGTTCACCACCCCTGGGGGGAAGCCTGCCTCGTGAAGGATCTCAAAGACCTTGGCGGCGATGACCACCGTGTCCTCCGCGGGCTTGGCCACCACGGTGTTCCCCACCGCCACGGGCCCAGCCAGCATGCCGGTGAAGATGGCGATGGGAAAGTTCCAGGGGGCGATGACCACCCCAGCCCCCAAGGGTATGTAGAAGCTTTCGTTATCCTCCCCGGGGTAGGGCACCACCTCCACGGAGGGGTACTTGTACTTGAGGGCCTGGCGGGCATAGTACTCCAGAAAGTCAATGGCCTCGGCCACCTCGGCGCTGGCCTCGAGCCAGTTCTTGCCGATCTCGTAGACCAAGGTGGCCTCCAGCTCCCGCCGCCTTCTTTTCATGAGGGCCGCCGCCTTTAGGAGGAGGCGGCTCCGGTCCTCCTGGGGCCAGTCCTTCCAGGTTTTAAAGGCCCTCCAGGCCGCCTCCAGGGCGGATTCCGCCTCGGAAGGCCCCGCCTTGGCGGTGCTCCCCACCACCTCGCTCGGGGCCGAGGGGTTTAGGGACTGGATCTTCTCCTGGGTATCCACCCAGGCCCCATCGATGTAGAGGCCATAATGGCGGCCAAACTCGGCCCTGACCCGCCTTAAGGCCTCCCGCATCTCCCGCTTGGCCTCCTCCGTCTGGAAGGTTTCTATGGGCTGGTTGCGGAAAGGTTCCACCGTCATGCCTTACCTCCTTTTTCTTTAGCCTCCTAGGAGGCTCCTTAGCACCAAAAACAGGTTTTCGGGCCGTTCGGCGATGCGCCGGCTTAGGTAGGGGTACCAGTGGTCGCCGTAGGGCACGTAGGCCCGCACGGTATAGCCCTCCTGGGCCAGGCGCCTTTGTTCCTCGGGGCGCACCCCGTAGAGGAGCTGGAACTCAAAGCGGTCCTTGGGGATGCCCATGGCCCCGATGTACCGCTTTACCTCAGCGATGAGCCTGGGATCGTGGGTGGCGAAGGCCACGTAAAGCCCTTCCTTCAGGGCTAGCTTCCCCAGGTGCAAAAACTCGGCGTCGATGAGGCGCTTATCCTGGAAGGCCACCTCCTTGGGCTCCCGGTAGGCTCCCTTCACCAGGCGCAGGTTGGGCCGGTAAGGGAGTAGTTCCCAGAAGTCCTTTTCCGTGCGGAACAGGTAGCTTTGCAAAACCACCCCCACCCCGCTGAAGCCCTCCTCCCGCAAGGCCTTGTAGATGCGCAGGGTGGCCTCCACCCGGGGAGAGTCCTCCATGTCTATCCGCACGAAGACCCCCTTGGGCTCCGCCTCCTTAAGGATTTCCCGAAGAAGTTCTAAAGCCAGGGCCTCGGAGAGGTCCAGCCCAAGCTGGGTAAGCTTTAAGGACACGTATTTGGGCCAGGGGCGCCCGGCCACCGCCCGGATGAGCTCCAGGATCCCCTTCTGGAAAGCGTGGGCCTCCTCCCCGCTTCTCACCATTTCTCCCAGGAGGTCCAAGATGGCGTGGACCCCCTGGGCCTCGAGTCTTTCCGCTACCAAGAGGGCTTCTTCCAAGGTCTCCCCCGCCACATAGCGCCGCACCAGGCTCCTGGCCCGGGTCTTGATGAGGGCCTCCACCTTGGGGTTCCCGGCCACGGAAAGCACCGCCTGCCGATAGAACAAATCCAGGTTCATACCCCTCCTTTCCTAAGCCTGGCCACCACCAGGTCGCGGAACCGGTACACGTGGGCCTCCACCGCCCTCTTAGCCCCTTCGGGGTCCCGCCTCCTCAGGGCCTCGAGGATGGCCTGGTGCTCCTTGCGGGTGGCCTCCTCCTGGGAAAGGGTGGGCAGGGTGCTCCGGACCAGGGCCAGGCTGGAAAGGAGGTCCTCGTAGAGGCGGTAGAGGGTCTTGTTCCCGGAAAGCCGCACCAAGGCCCGGTGGAACTCCAAGTCCCGGCGCATCTGCTCGGGGTAGTCCTCAGGGGGAGCTTCGTCAATGGCTTTAAGGCGGGCCTCGAGGTCGGCAAGCTCCCAAGGGGTGGCCCTAAGGGCTGCCTCCCGTGCCGCCTCCCCTTCCAGAAGGGCCCGCACCCCGTAGACCTCCTCCACCTCCTCCGGGCTGAAGATCCGCACCCTGGCCCCCCGGCCCGGCACCAGCTCCACCAAGCCCTCCTCGGCAAGGCGCATGAGGGCTTCCCGCACGGGGGTGCGGGAAACCCCGAGCTCCTGGGCCAAGAGGGGCTCGGAAAGCCTTTCCCCAGGGGCGAACCGCCCGGAGAGGAGAAGGTCCTTGAGGTGCCGGTACACGGCCTCCCGCACCTGGTTGGGCCGGCGAAAGCCTAGCGTCTGCATCCTGTATACAGGATGCTCCGGCCTGTTCCCGTTGTCAAGAAGGGAGATGGCGGCCAAGGGTGGCCGCCATCCCCGCGAAGATGGGTCTTCCTAGCCCTTTTGGGGCAGGGGCTGGCCGTCCGGACCGTACTTAAAGTAGGAGGGGGGTATGCGCCGGATGAGCTCCTCCACCGCTTTGCTCACCATGACCGCAAGGGCCTTACCCATGGGGGTCTTTTGATACTGGCTTAGGGCCCCGCCCAGGGCAGCCCCGGGTACCAGGGCGCCGAGCAGGCCGCCAAAGTCGGTATCGGAAGCCTCCCCTTCCACGCGGAAAGCGGCCACCACGGCCCCCGTGCGAACATCAACCGCTCGGAAATCCACGGCTACATAGGCCTTCTTCTGGCCGCCCGCCACCGCACCTAATAAACCCCCCAAGAGTCCACCACCCCCACCCCGTGTACCACTAGCATCGGGCTCAAAAGCGGTGATGGTTCCAGTAATCAGGATTTCCGCGCCCTGAAGTTGCTGAACTTGGTTGCCTATACCTGCTTCTTTCTGTAGTTGCTCGAGGACGGACCGTTCATACACGATAAAATGATTGGTGTTAATCAGCGCCGTGGTGAGCATATCAGAAATCCCAGCTCCCACGTCTCCTCGGCTCGTTGAAACCTCTATTCCAAACAGCTTACCCAAAACAGCCGCACCAACCTGAGAAGAATCCACACCGGGTCCACACTTCTCCGCTTTGCACGAAAACGAGGCAACCACGACCTTTGCCCTAGGACCCGTATAGGTGGCATAGGGATTATCCGGTGAAAGTCCCGAGTCTACCTTGGTCGTCACCTGAGGAGCACATGCAGCCAGAAAAAGGACAGCCAGAGAAAGCAAGCCCTTTCGCATAGCGGGGTCACCTCCCTCTCCACCCCCGCTTCTAAGGAGGGTGGCTTAGAAAACTTTAAGAGGCATCAGGTTTTCGCCTTGTTTATTTGCACTTGACAAATGGTACCTTTGTGAGAAAATGAGTGGTTCCATGCCTACCCCAAAATAGCCTTCTTCAGCCACCCCCCAAGCCGCTTCCACCAGGGCCCAAACCGAGCCTCGTACGAGCGGGCGGCCTCCTCGGGGCCAAGGTCCGCCCCCAGTTCCTGGGCCAGGAAGTAGCGGTGGTCCATCACCCATAGGTAAAGATCGGCCTCGGTGCGGCCGGGAAACTCCCGCAGCAAGCCCAGGCGGCGGATGGCCTCTGCTGTGGGCCGGTAAAGGTTTCGGTACCAATCCAACACCCCCTCCTCCCAGGGGATCTCCCTGTCCTCCTCCAAACCCTTGAAGTACCGCCGGGTAGCGATGTGGTCCAGAAGAAGGTCGTAGCGTCCCAAGGTGGTAAAGCGGATCTCGGAGAACTCCTCTGGAGGTATGAGCTCCTTCAGGCGGGTCCTCTCCAGGAAATGGGCGTACTCGGCCTTGAGGATAAGGTCCTTCAAGGTATCCCCGGGTTGCAAGGCCACCGGCACCTCGAGGGCGATCACGTAAGCATCGATGAATTTCTGGCCCGTAGCCTTGGCCAAGGCCACCCGGTGGTTGCCGTCCTTGACGAAGTAGGCCTCCCCCACCTGGTACACCTCGATAGGGGGAAACTCGACCCCTGAAAGCTGGAGAGCCCTGAGGCGCTTCCAGCGCTCCAGGGTATGGGGGGTTCGCGGAAGGAAGTGGCGGTGGAAATCCTCGTAGCGGTCCACCGAACCCACCACCCTGTCCACCTCGATGGATCTAAGCCCAAGGTGATGCTCCCCCCTGGGTCGTAAGGCCAAGACTTCATGGAAGGGAAGGAGGGTATCGGGCTCCCCCTTAAACCGGTGAACCAGCTCCAGGAGTCTAGCCCGCCACTCCAAGCGCTCTGCCTCGTACTCCGCCTGCCAGGATTCCCTCGGTGTGGATCGGTCCATGGTTATGGAAGCGCTCCCACCCCCTCACTCAGGTTAACCCCTCTCGATCAAGAGAAGGTAAGAAACACCCGCAAGTCCAGGTGCGGCTTGCCATGAACCCACCCCCCGGGGTTAGATAAGGCCATGAGTTTATCCCTGCGCGCCCGCGTGGAAAGCGAGCTGGAAAGGTTAAAGCAGGAGGGGCTGTACATCCGCCCCAAGGTCCTCGAGGCTCCCCAGGAACCCGTAACCCGGGTGGAGGGACGGGAAGTGGTGAACCTGGCCTCCAACAACTACCTGGGTTTCGCCAACCACCCCTACCTGAAGGAGAAAGCCCGCCAGTACCTGGAACGGTGGGGGGCGGGAAGCGGAGCCGTGCGCACCATCGCCGGCACCTTCACCTACCACCTTGAGCTGGAAGAAGCCCTGGCCCGCTTCAAGGGCACGGAAAGCGCCTTGGTCCTGCAGTCGGGTTTCACCGCCAACCAGGGGGTGCTGGGAGCCCTGCTCCAGGAGGGGGACCTGGTCTTCTCCGACGAGCTGAACCACGCCAGCATCATCGACGGCCTCCGCCTCACCAAGGCCACCCGTTTGGTCTTTCGCCACGCCGACGTGGCCCACCTGGAGGAACTCCTGAAGGCCCACGACACCGAAGGCCTCAAACTCATCGTCACCGACGGGGTCTTCTCCATGGACGGGGACATCGCTCCCTTGGACCGCATCGTGCCCCTGGCCAAGAAGTACGGGGCGGTGGTCTACGTGGACGATGCTCACGGAAGCGGCGTCCTGGGGGAAAAGGGCAAGGGCACGGTGCACCACTTTGGCTTCCACCAGGACCCCGACGTGATCCAGGTGGCCACCCTCTCCAAGGCCTGGGCGGTGGTTGGGGGATATGCCGCCGGGGCGTTAGAGCTCAAGGACCTCCTCATCAACAAGGCCCGGCCCTTCCTCTTCTCCACCAGCCACCCCCCGGCGGTGGTGGGGGCTTTGCTGGGTGCCTTAGAGCTCATCGAGAAGGAGCCCGAGCGGGTGGAAAGGCTTTGGGAAAACACCCGCTACTTCAAGCAGGAGCTTGCCCGTATGGGCTACGACACCCTAGGAAGCCAGACCCCCATCACCCCGGTACTCTTCGGGGAGGCCCCCTTGGCCTTTGAAGCGAGCCGCCTCCTCCTGGAAGAAGGGGTCTTCGCTGTGGGCATTGGCTTTCCCACGGTGCCCAGGGGGAAAGCCCGAATCCGCAACATTGTCACCGCCGCCCACACCAAGGAGATGCTGGACAAGGCCGTCGAGGCCTACGAGAAAGTCGGCCGTAAGCTTGGGGTGATCCGCTAGGCCGCTTCCCGAAGGACACACCTGGTGGCTTCCTTGCCCCCCCGTACCCTGGGCCGCATCCTCACCCCTCCCTCCTTGGTGGGCTTCATGGTCTCCCTGGCGGAAGCCCCCAAGGGGGGAAGGATCCTCGAGCCCGCCTCAGCCCACGCCCCCTTCCTGCG
Organism: Thermus sp. KWY1; assembly: GCF_057547025.1. Lineage (NCBI taxonomy): Bacteria > Thermotogati > Deinococcota > Deinococci > Thermales > Thermaceae > Thermus > Thermus sp. KWY1. The sequence goes on along the minus strand of NZ_BAAJPG010000023.1, from coordinate 184,978 downwards.
TGCCTTCCGGGAGGCGCACGGCTCAGGCTATCGCTTCCATGCGGTAGAGGTGGACCCCCTGGCCTTCGACCCTCCCCCCTGGGCGGAAGGCCATGTGGCGGACTTCCTCCTCTGGGAGCCCCACGAAACCTTCCACCTCATCCTGGGGAACCCTCCCTACGGGGCCCTGGGAGCGGGAGCCCGGCTGGACCCAAAGCAGCGGAGGCTTTACCGAAGTCGCTTCGCCACCTGGCACGGGCGCTACAACCTCTACGGGGCCTTCCTGGAGAAGGGGGTGAGGCTCCTCGCTCCCTCGGGGATGCTGGTCTTCGTGGTCCCCGCGGGGTGGATGGTCCTTTCGGAGTTCCGGAAGCTCAGGGCCTTCCTGGCCCGGGAGGGGGAGACGGAGGTCTACTACCTGGGCCGGGCCTTCCCCGGGGTCAAGGTGGTGGCCGCGGTGGTCCGCTTCCGTAAGGGGGGAAGGGGACTAAGGCTTTACGACGCCGAGGGCCCATGGTTCCATAGCCCCGTCCTCCTTCTGGAAGACCCCGCCTGGCAGGGGGAGATGATCCGCTTCCCCGACCCCAAGGCCCTGGAGATGGAAAAGAGAGGGGTGCCCCTGGGGGCGCTTTTCCACCTCCACTTCGCCGCCAGGAGCCCGGAGATCCGATCCCACCCCCTCACCCGCACCGCCCCGGGCCCCGGCCTGGTGCCGGTGCTCACGGGGAGGAACCTGAAGCCGGGGGAGATCGACTACGAAACCCCCTACTCTGGCCTCTACTTCCCCAAGGAGGCCGCGGGGCTCCTCAAGCCCTTCTACGCCACCCCCCACCTGGTGGTGGGGAACACCCGCCACTACCGGGTGGTGGCCGCCTGGGATAAGAGGGCTTATCCCTGGCGGGAGGAGTTCCACCTCCTGCCCAAGGCAGGGGTGAAGGTGGACCCGGAAGGCCTGGTGGCTTACCTGAACGGCCTCGAGGTCCAGGCCTACTACCGGGGGCTTTACCGGGAGGTGGTGCCCCACCTCACCCGGGAGATGCTCTTGCGGATTCCGGTGCCCAGGGATTTGGCCTTGAACCAGGCTCCCTTTGCCGCTAGCGCCCGGTGAGGTAAACGCGAAGGACAAGCCCCACGGCAAAGAGGAGGCCCAAGGCCACAAAGAGCTCCGGGCGCTTGGGAGGCTCCTTCAGGCCTTTGTAGAACCACCCTCCCGGCTCGAGGCCCCCCAGGTAGTGGAGCCCCGCCGCCAAAAGGAGACCGTAAAGGAGGTGCAGGCCATCCTTGGGCCTGAGGCCCGCCAGGAAAAGGGCAAACCCCAGGGCCACCTGCAGGATGGCCACCCAGGCCACCCCCCGCAGGGCCCGAAAGAAGCCCCCGGGCAGGGGCCGAAAAAAACCCTGCAAGCCCACCAAGGCCAAGGCGGGCACCGCCAGGAGGAGCAAAACCCCCAAGGAGGCATGTAGGAAAAGCAAAACCGGCATGGGGCCATGATAAGGCACCCTTCCGGTTCATTTGGGGCAGGGGCCCAAAGCGGAGGGCATCCCGGGCATTATTGGTAATAATACCAATCTCCTCCCCGGGAACACGCGCCCTCTTGGCCCATCCTTAAGGGAAAAGTGCCGCATTCCTTCTGTGGTATACTAAGGGGGTGAGTTACGACGCTTCCGCCATTAAGGTACTCAAAGGCCTAGAGGGGGTACGCCACCGCCCCGCCATGTACATCGGGGGCACGGGGGTGGAGGGGTACCACCACCTCTTCAAGGAAATCCTGGACAACGCCGTGGACGAGGCCCTGGCGGGCTACGCCACGGAGATCGTCACCACCCTCAATCCCGATGGCTCCCTCACCGTGGAGGACAACGGCCGGGGCATCCCCGTGGACCTGATGCCCGAGGAGGGCAAGCCCGCGGTGGAGGTGATCTACACCACCCTGCACTCCGGGGGCAAGTTTGACAGCAGCGCCTACAAGGTCTCAGGGGGCCTCCACGGGGTAGGGGCCAGCGTGGTGAACGCCCTTTCCGAGTGGACGGTGGTGGAGGTGTTCCGGGAGGGAAAGCACCACCGGATCGCCTTCAGCCGGGGCGAGGTCACCGAACCCCTTGCCGTGGTGGGGCCCGCTCCCAAGGGCAAGACCGGCACCCGGGTCACCTTCAAGCCCGATCCCCTCATCTTCGGGAACCAGGCCTTTGACCCCAGCAAGATCAGGGCCCGCCTGCGGGAGGTGAGCTACCTGGTGGCGGGGCTTAGGCTGGTCTTCAAGGACCTAATCCACGGGCGGGAGGACGTCTACCTGGACAAAGGGGGGGTGGCCTCCTTCGCCAAGGCCCTGGCGGAAGGGGAGGAGCTTCTTTACGAAAAGCCCTTCCTCCTCAAGGGGCAGGAGGGGGAGGTGGAGGTGGAGGTGGGCCTCATCCACACCAAGGGGTACAACGCCGAGATCCTCACCTACGCCAACATGATCCCCACCCGGGACGGCGGTACCCACCTCACCGCCTTTAAGAGCGCCTACAGCCGGGCCCTGAACCAGTACGCCAAGAAGGCGGGCCTAAACAAGGAAAAAGGCCCCCAGCCCACCGGGGACGACCTTCTGGAGGGGCTTTATGCCGTGGTAAGCGTGAAGCTACCCCAACCCCAGTTCGAAGGTCAGACCAAGGGGAAGCTTTTAAACCCCGAGGCGGGGAGCGCCGTAAGCCAGGTGGTCTACGAGAAGTTTTTGGAAATCCTCGAGGAGAACCCCCGCATCGCCAAGACCATCTACGAGAAGGCCCTGCGGGCCGCCCAAGCCCGGGAGGCCGCCCGGAAGGCCCGGGAGCTGGTGCGTCGGCAAAACCCCCTGGAGTCCGACGACCTTCCCGGGAAGCTGGCCGACTGCCAGACGGAAAACCCGGAGGAAGCGGAGCTTTTCATCGTGGAGGGGGATTCGGCCGGGGGAAGCGCCAAGCAGGGCCGCGACCGGCGCTTCCAGGCCATCCTGCCCCTTAGGGGCAAGATTCTCAACGTGGAAAAGGCGGGGCTTTCCAAGGCCCTGAAAAACGCCGAGGTGCGGGCCATGGTGGCGGCCATCGGGGTGGGGATCGGGGGTACGGGCGACGAAGCCCACTTTGACCTCGAGGGCCTCCGCTACCACAAGATCATCATCATGACCGACGCCGACGTGGATGGAAGCCACATCCGCACCCTCCTCCTCACCTTCTTCTACCGCTACATGCGGCCCCTGATCGAAAGGGGGCACGTGTACATTGCCCAGCCGCCCCTTTACCGCCTGCAGGTGGGGAAAAAGGTGGAATACCTCTACTCCGACGAGGAGCTTGCCGCCCGCCTGAAGGAGCTGGAGGGGAAAAGCTACGAGGTGCAGCGCTTTAAGGGTCTCGGGGAGATGAACCCCGAGCAGCTTTGGGAAACCACCATGAACCCGGAGAAGCGGGTTTTGAAGAAGGTGGAGCTCCAGGACGCCCTCGAGGCCAGCGAGCTCTTCGAGAAGCTCATGGGACAGGAAGTAGCCCCCAGGAGGGAGTTCATCGAGGAGCACGCCCGCTACGCGGAGCTGGACATCTGACGATGAGGGAAGAATCCCTGGCTCCTTAGCCGAGACCCATTCCGCTCCATGCCCTACCCGCCCGACCACCCCGGGGATTGGCTGGAGAAAGCCACGGCCCTCCTCCTCCAGGAAGGCTGCCTTCTGCTGAAGGCCTACCCTGGGGCCGGAAAGAGCACCCTCTTCCCTCTCCGGCTCTTAAAGGCCTTGCCGGGCAGGATCCTCCTCTTTGAACCCCGGCGGGTGGCGGCCCGGGCCGTGGCGGCCAGGCTTGCGGAAAACCTGGGGGAGCCCCTGGGAAAAACCGTGGGCTACCGTGTGCGGCTGGAGGGCAAGGAAAGCCAGGAAACCCGCCTTTTGGTGATGACGGAGGGCCTGCTTCTCCGTTATCTCCTGGAAAGCCCCCACCTTCCTGGGGTTTCGGCGGTACTCCTGGACGAGGCCCACGAGCGCCATCTGGAGAGCGATCTGGCCCTAGCCCTACTCCTTCGGGTCCAGGCCACCCTAAGGCCCGACCTCAAGATCGCCTTGCTTTCCGCCACCCCCGACGAGGCCTTGGCCGCCTTAGCAGGAAGGGTCCTCGAGGTGGAGGGAGAAAGCCACCCGGTGGAGGTCTTTCACCTGGAAAGGCCTTGGGAAGGCCCGCTGGAACCCCTGGCCGCCCGCTATGCCCGCAAAGCCTTTCTGGAGGGAGAAGGGGATGTTCTGGTCTTCCTTCCGGGGAAAGGGGAGATAGAGCGCACGCAAAGGCTTCTTTCGGATCTTCCCGCCTTCCCCCTCCACGGGGGGTTACCCCTCCAGGAACAGGCCGCCCTGCTCCGGCCTGGACCCAGGAAGATCGTCCTGGCCACGGATGTGGCGGAAACCAGCCTCACCCTTCCCCAGGTGCGTGCCGTGGTGGACTCCGGCCTGGCCAGAAAACCCCGCTTTGACCCCAGAACCGGCCTCACCCGCCTGGCCCTCGTGCGCATCCCCGAGGAATCCGCCAGGCAACGGGCGGGCCGGGCTGGACGCACCGGACCCGGGCGGGTTTACCGCCTTTACCCCAAAGGCCCTTTTCCCCCAAAAAGGCCGGAGATCCTGGAGGCCGACCTCTCCCGGGCCCTCCTGGTGGCCCTGGCCCTGGGCGAGAAGCTGGAAGACCTCCCCCTGCCCACTAAGCCTCCCCGAGGGGCCTTGCAAAGCGCTTGGAACCTCCTGGAACTCCTGGGAGCGGTCCAAGGGCATGGGCTAAGCCCCCTGGGAAGGCGGATCCTCTCCCTCCCCACCCACCCCCGCCTGGCCCGCATGGTGCTGGAAGCGGAAAGGCTGGGCCTTCTCCCCCTGGCGGCCGATCTCTTGGCCCTCCTGGAGGAACGGAATCCCCTGGAGGGGGAGCCGGACCTGATGCTTCATCTAGAAGGCCTCCTCGAGGCCCGGAGGGAAAGGCGGGGTGCCTTTTGGCCCCACGAGCAGGTTTCCGCCCTCTGGCGGGGACGCTTTGGCCTGCTCTTTCCCGAGAGCAACCCCCCTGGCACGATAAAACCCCAGCAAAGCCTTCCGGCTCCGGAAGAAGTGGGCCGGCTCCTCCTGGCCGCCTATCCCGACCGGGTGGCCAAGCGGGTAGCCCCAAAGCGGTACAAGCTCTCCTCCGGGCCCCTTATCCAGCTATCCGGTGACGGCCCCGCCTACCTGGTGGCCCCCTGGGCCGACCTGGGCACCCAGGGAGGAAGGGTTCTTCTTTACGCCCCCCTGGCCGAGGAGGATCTCCTCAAGCGGGCCGAACTGGTCCTTTGGACCGGGTGGGAGGAAGGAAGGCTCCGGGGCTATCTGGAGCAGCGCTACGGTGCCCTGGTGCTGGAACGGGTGGCGGTGGACCCAGGCCCCCCCACGGCCAAGCACCTCGAGGAGGCCTTAAACGGCCAGCTACCCCTCCCCGAGGAGGCCCGGCAGGTCCTCCTGCGCCTCTCCTTCCTCCGAGCCCACGGGATAGAGGTGCCCGAACTCTCGGAGCAAGCCTTGCTTCGCGATCTTTCCTGGCTCCTCCCCTGGACCCAGGGGGTGCGGAAGGTGGAAGACCTCCTGGCCCTGCCCTGGAAGGAGATCCTTTTAAGCCTCCTGGGGGAAAAGCGGGAGCTTCTGGAGAGGCTGGCGCCGGAAAGCCTAGTCCTGCCCTCGGGCAAGCGCAGGCGCCTCACCTACCGGGAAGGGGCCCCACCCCTTCTTTCCCTGCGCATCCAGGAAGCCTTTGGCCTTCGGGAAACCCCCAGGGTGCTGGAAGGCCGGGTAGCGGTGGCGGTGGAGCTCCTTTCCCCCGCGGGCCGTCCGGTCCAGGTGACCCAGGACCTAAAAAGCTTCTGGGAAAACCGCTACCCCGAGGTGCGCCGGGAACTCATGCGCCGCTACCCCAAACACGCCTGGCCGGAGACTCCCTGAAACACCCCCTACCCAAGGTCTCGGGGCTAGGTTTATACTCGGTTTAAGCAAAGGGGGGAAGCCATGGAGCTTTTTCAGGAAGCTTGGGCCCAAGCCTACTGCCGGAAGCTGAACGAAAGCGAGGCCTACAGAAAGGCCGCCGCCACCTGGGAAGGAAGCCTGGCCCTGGCGGTGCGCCCTGACCCCGCCCTGGGGTTCCCCAAGGGGGTGGCCGTGGTGCTGGACCTGTGGCACGGGGCGTGCCGGGGGGTGCAGGTGGTGGAGGGGGAGGCCGAGGCCGACTTCGTCATAGAGGCCGACTTGGCCACCTGGCAGGAGGTGTTGGAGGGCCGCCTCGAGCCCCTCACCGCCTTGATGCGGGGCCTTTTGGAGTTGAAGAAGGGGAGCATCGCCGCCTTGGCCCCTTACGCCCAGGCGGCCCAGGAGCTGGTCAAGGTGGCCCGGGAGGTGGCATGAAGGCCCTGGTCTACCGCGGGCCCTTCCAGGTGGCGGTGGAAGAGGTGCCGGAGCCCAAGCTGGAGGCGGAAACCGACGCCATCGTCCAGGTGGAGCTGGCCGCCATCTGTGGCTCGGACCTGCACATCTACCACGGCAAGATCGCCGGGGTGCTGCCGGGCACCGTCTTGGGCCACGAGTTCGTGGGGCGGGTTGTGGAAAAGGGCCCCCTGGTGCCCTTCCCCCTGGGGGAAAGGGTGGTGGGGAGCTTCCAGGTGGCCTGCGGGGACTGCCCAGCCTGCCGCAAGGGGCAGTACTTCGCCTGCCTGAAAGGAGGGGTCTTTGGCTTCGGCTTGGCCCTGGGCAACCTCCAGGGAGCCCAGGCGGAAAGGGTGCGGGTTCCCTTCGCCCGGCAAAGCCTTTTTGCCATCGGGGACCTGCCCGCGGAGGAAGCCATCCTGGCGGGGGATATCCTCACCACCGCCTACGGGGGCGTAAGGCCCTTCCTCTCCCCTGGGATGAGCGTGGCGGTGGTGGGCTCGGGGCCCGTGGGCCTCATGGCCCAGATGGTGGCCCATGCTCTGGGAGCTGGACAGGTCTACGCCATAGACCCGGAGGAAACCCGCCTGGAAAAGGCCGCGGCCCTGGGAAGCCTGCCCGTCAACCCCAAGGCGGAAGACCCCGTGGCCCGGGTGCGCAAGGAAACCCAGGGCCTGGGGGCGGATCTGGTGGTGGAGGCGGTGGGCGGGGATGGGGAGGCCTTGAAGCTGGCCCTCCGCCTGGCGGGGCCCGGGGGCACCGTGTCCAGCCTCGGGGTGCCCACCGCCGAGAAGCTGGAATACCCTTGGCTGGCTGCTTTCAGCCGGGGCATCACCTTGAAAAGCGCCTTGGCCAACATCCCCCGCTGGATCGAGGAGGTTCTGGCCCTGCAACGAGCGGGAAGGCTTAGGGGTAGCTGGGTGTTCAGCCACCGCCTGCCCCTCGAGGAAGCCCCTGAGGGCTACCGCCTCTTCCACGAGCGGCAGGCCACCAAGGTGGCCCTGGTGCCCTAAAACAAAACCGCCGCCCGCAGGCGGCTTCTTCCTCTGACTTCTTCATTATACCACGGTTTGCCGGTATGTAAAGGGGTATGCAGGAAAACCCGTCCCCAACAGGGCAAAAGACCCCCAGTCACCCTTCCTCATGACCCCAAGGCCAGGGAGTCTAGGGAGCCTTTGGAGTTCCCCTGGAAGAAATCCGTATTAGGGCACAGGCCAGGACAATGTAACCTCGCTCCCGGCCCTCCCCGAAAACTGGGGCTAACCTCGAGGCAAGGCAAAGGAGGTAAAGGCCATGGCCCGGTATCTGGTGGTGGCCCATCGCACGGCCAAAAGCCCCGAGCTGGCCAGGAAGCTGGCCGAGCTTCGAAGCCAAGACCCCGAGGCCCGCTTTGTCCTTCTGGTACCCGCTGTGCCCCCGGCGGGCTGGGTCTATGAGGAGGGCGAGATCCAAAGGCGGGCCAAGGAGGAGGCGGAGGCCGCCAAGGCGGCCCTCGAGGCCCAAGGAATCGCCATAGAGGAGGCCAAGCCCGGGGATGTTTCCCCCATCCTGGCCCTGGAGGAGGAGCTCATGGCCCATCCCGGGGAGTACCAGGCCATCGTCCTGGCCACCCTGCCCCCGGGGCTTTCCCGCTGGCTCCGCCTGGACGTGCACAGCCAGGCGGAGCGCTTCGGCCTGCCCGTGATCCACGTGATCGCCCACTGAGCTCCCGCCTCCTGCGCTTGTTTCTCATCCTGGCCCCGTATACTCGGCCTGGTGCTGGGCCGGTATGTCCTCAAGGAGGTCCTGGTCCCCTACCTGGTGGGGGTCCTGCTTTTCGTGGCCCTCCTCACCTTTGACCTCCTCTCCAGCCTCTCCGGGGTGCTCCTAAGCCGGGGAGCCGGCGTGGAAGCCATCGCCAAGCTCATCCTCTACCGCCTGCCCTGGACCCTAAGCCTGGCCCTTCCCTTGGGCCTGGTCTTCGCCATCTTGGTGGGCCTCGCCCGCCTCATCCGCCAATCGGAGCTGAAGGCCGCTTACGCCGCCGGCGTACCCCCCTGGGCCCTTTTGAAACCCCTGGCGCTTCTGGCCCTTCTGGTGAGCTTCTTCAACCTCCTCAACCTGGCCGAGCTTCGCCCCAAGGCCCTCGAGGCCTACGACCAGCACCTGGCCCGGCTCCTCTACGGGGAAGGAGGCCTAAGCGGGGTGTTGCGCAAGCAGCTTTACGCCGCGGAGGGCCTCGGGGTCTACTACGCAGAGGAGGTGCGGCCCGAGGTGGGGCAAAACCGCCTCTACGGCATCCGGGTGGTGGACGAAAGGGGCCGGATCTACAGCGGCCAGGAAGGAGTCTGGGACAAGGAGGGGTGGCACTTCCGGGGGTACGTCCTGGAGGGGGGAAAACCCAAGCCCTTTGCCGGCACCCTTCCCTTCCCCACCCAGTTCCGCCCCAAGGAAAGCCTGGGCTCCCGCGATCCCTACGACTCCACCACCCTGCGGGAGCTTTGGGAAAGGAGCCGGGTGGAGCCCAGCGCCCGCTTCGCCCTGTACCGCCGGCTTTCGGATGCCCTCGGGGGCTTCTTCCTGGGCTTGGTGGCGGCCGCCTTGGGGCTTTCCTTCCGGGAGGCTGCCTGGGCCTTCCTCAGCATCGTCCTCCTCATCTTCGGCTACTACGTGCTCTGGACCCTGAGCGCCCAGCTGGCCCGCTACGACGTGAACCCCCTCCTGGCCTTCCTCCCCAACGCCTTCTTCGCCGCCTTGGCCCTTTACCTCACCTGGAGGCTCAGATGAAGACCCTGGACCGCTACCTCCTGCGCGAGGTCCTGGCCCACTTCAGCCTGGGGCTTGCGGTCATCGTCCTCCTCTTCCTGGCCGGGGCGGTCTACGAGGTCCTGGCCCCTTTGGTGGCCAAGGGCGCGGATCCCTACACCCTTCTCCTCTACCTCTTCTACCGCACCCCCGAGGCCCTGGTGCGGGGAGCTCCCGTGGCCTACCTCTTCGCTCTACTCTTCCTCCTCTCCCGCCTGGGCGAGGACTCGGAGCTCAAGGCCCTCCTGGCCCTGGGGATAAGGCGGGAACGCGTGCTTTTACCCCTTTTGGGCCTCGGGGCGCTCCTGGCCCTTTTGGGCTTCCTTTTGGGGGAAAGCCTGGTGCCCAAAGCCCTGGCCCAGGGGCAGGACCTCCTTCGCAGGCAGGTGCTGGAACGACCCAGGGCCCTTCTCACCCCGGGCACCACCTTCCAGGACGCCAGGGGCAGGGTGGTCTACGTGGGGGAGGTGGCCCGGGACAGGATCGGAAAGCTTAGAATCCTTTCGCAGGAGGAGGTGGTCCTGGCGGAGGAGGGGAGGTTCCAAGGAGGGGTCTTGCAGGTGGAAAAGGGCTTGAGGGTCACCTACGAGGGGGATAGGCCCAGGACCCTGACCCGCTTTCAAGAGGGGGAGCTGGTCCTCAGGGACCTCACCTTTGAGCCCTGGCAGAACCCGGCCAACCGCATGACCCTAAAGGAGCTCAAGGAGGAGGTGGAAAGGCTGAGGAAAAGCGGGGTTAAGGCGGGCCTCGAGGCCACCACCTACTACCGCCGCTACGCCGAGCCGGCGGCCAGCCTGGTCTTCGCCCTCTTCGCCACGGGACTGGCCTTCTACCTCCTGGGAGGGTCCCGGAGCCTGGGGCTTGTGGGGGTGGCGGTCCTCACCTTCTTCTACTACGCCACCTGGAGCGTGGGGCGGATCATGGGGGAGCAAAACGCCTTGGATCCCATCCTGGCCGCCTGGGGGCCCAACCTGTTCTACGGGATCCTGGGCCTCCTCCTCTTCCTGGGAGGGCGGAGGTGAGCCGGCCCTGGCCTGGAGCTATCCGAAAAGCCACTTTTGGGCTGGCCGCGGTCCTGCTCCTCTTCTCCCTGGCCCTGGCCCAGGAGAAGGTGTTGAGGATCCTGGAGGCGGAAAAGCTGGAGCTAAGGCAGGAAGGAGGGGAGGAGGTCTACGTGCTCACGGGGAACCCCGTGCGCCTGGAGCGGGATGGGGAGGCCATCGAGGCGGGAAGGGCCACCTACTTTCGCACCCGTAAGCTCCTTTTCCTCTCGGAAGGGGTGCGCTACCGGGACCGGGAGGGAAGGCTTGTGGAGGCGGAGGAACTTCAGATCGACCTCTCTGACGAAAGCTTTGACGCCCTCGAGGTGCGCATCGAGGCCAAGGACCTCCTGCTCACCGGCCCCCTTTGCCAGCGGGTGGCAGGGGCCATCCTCCTGGAAAACGGCTACGCCACCCCTTGCGCCTCGTGCGGCCAGGAGGTACCCGACTACGCCTTCCGCGCCCGGGAGATCGTCCTGTACCCAGGGGACCGGGTGGTGGCCCGGGGGGTGGTGGTGCTGGTGCAGGAGAAACCGGTTCTGGAGCTTCCCGTTCTCCTCCTCTTCCTCTCCGAGCGCCGGCCCCGGTTCGAGGTGGGCCAGGACGAAGGGGGCTTTTACCTGAAGGCCGCTTTGCCCTACGTGGCCGACTTCGGCCTGGGATTCACCCTCCTCTCCTACTACCAGGGCCGGGGCTACGGCTTCGGCTTTGACCACTACGGCACCGGGGAGGCCAAGGAGCGCTACTTTTTCCTCCACACTCCCCCGGACACCCTCCAGTACCGGGGGGAGTACGCCCTAAAGCGGCAGGAGTTTTCCCTCAGCGCCCTGGTGGAGCGGGACGATACCCGGGAAAAACTGACCCGCTTCCGCCTCGAGGCCCTCTCCCCCGGCACCCCCACGCCCCAGGACTGGCGCTACACCCTGAGGGTGGAGGGGTTTTTGGACCACGACCCCACCACCCCACCCCCCCGCATCCTCCAGCGCCTGCCCGAGGTGGAGGTCCAAAGCCCCGTGTTCCGGGAAGGTCCTTTTAGCCTGCAGGCAGGCTTCATCCTGGGGCGCTACCTGGCGGAAACCAACCCCCTAAACCGCTCCGCCCGGGCCCTTGGACCCTACGCGGAGGCGGGAAGGGCCCTCCTTTCCCACAGCGAAAGCCTTGCCCTCTCCCCCTGGCCCGGGGCCACCTTCCGGGCCGAGAACCGCTTCCGGGGGTTTTACTACACCACGCAAAACCCCGATGGGGAGCGCGAGCGGCAGGTGGACTGGACCACCTCGGCCAGCCTGCGGCAAAGCCTGGGAGGGTTCAGCGTGGAGGCGGGCTATGCCCGAAGCGTCCAGGAGGGGGAAACCCCCTTTCGGTTTGACGCCTTACCCCAGAGGCGAAGCCACCAGGCCACCTTGGCCCTGGGTTTCCAGGAAAGACCCCTTTCCTTGAGCCTGAAGGCGGGCAGGAACCTGGAGGAGGGAAGGTACCTTCCCCTGGAGGCCCAGGTCCTCCTGCAGGACCAGGGCTACAGCCTCACGGTGGGGCACAAGCGGGGCCTCGAGGGGGAAGGCCCCTTGGAAACCCGCCTCGAGGCGGGCTTCACCCCCTATCCCTTCTCCCTCAAAGCCAGCCTCCGCTTCGACCACCCGAAGGCCCTCTTTGACCCCCTCCTTCTGCAAGCAGGCTACGCCCTTCCCGGAGGAAGCCTCAACCTCACCCACCGTCACGACCTGAACGGCAAGGGAGCCCTCACCACCGACCTCACCTATGCCCTGCGGGAGGGAGTTACAGCCTACACCCTGCAAGGCCGGCGGGACTGGCAGGCGGACACCCTGGCCCTGCAAGGCCAGGCCATCCTCGGTCCGGAAAGCCTCTCCTTGCGGACCACCCTGGATCCCAAGGCCCTGGGCTACGCCCTGGGCTACCGCTTTGGGGCCGTTCCGGGACCCCTATTGGATCTGGAGCTTTCCGGGCGGTACCAGGAGGGCTTCCGGGCCACCAACCTGCGCCTGGGCTTGACCCAGGCCCTCCCCGAGGTGGGCTTCCGCCTAAACGCCAACCTGCACCTGCCCGAGGTGGAGGATAAGGACATCTACCTCAAGGACGCCACCTTCAGCGGCGGCATGGAGCTTTGGAAGCCCGTGCCCTCGGACGAGGCGGGGGAAGGAGCCATCCCCGGGCTTTCCCTCTCGGGAAGCCTCACCTACACCCGGAAGCCGCAAACCCCCGAGGGCTACAGCCTGGCCTTACGCAACTTCGGACCCACCCTCACCTTCCTGGGCAGGGAGAACACCAAGCTCCACCTGGCGGCCCTTCTCACGCAAAACCTTCCCGGAGAACCCCTAAAACCCCGCTTCATCCTGGTCCTGGACCGGTGTTGCTGGGCCATGCGCTTCACCCTGGACGCCGCCAAGGGGAGCGTGGGCCTGGCCTTCCTCTACGGGGGACAGGCGGCAGGGCTTCTCCTTTCCGAGGAGGGCGTAAAGCTGGGAGGTGGCCGGTGAAAAAGCTTTGGCCCTTACCCTTAGCCCTCTTGGGGCTCATCCTGAGCGCCTGCACGGGAAGCCAGGAACCCCCCCTGCCCGCCCTGGTGGCCATGGGAGGGGAGGGGGAGGTGCGCTTCTTCCGGGCCCGGGATCTCCAGGGAGGCACGCCAAACCCCGTGGGCACCTGGACCACCCCGGGCCTCCAGGACCTGGCCCATAGCCAAACCTTCGGGAGGCTCTACCTCCTTTTCCCTAACCGCCTCGAGGCCTACTCCACCCAAGGCTTCACGGAAGACACCGTCCCCCAGCCTTCTCCAACCCCGGTGGCCTTCCCGAACGACGTGGACTGCACCGGGGGGTACCTGCGGCTTGGGCAGAACCGGCTTCTCGCCCACTGCCCAGGGGCAGGAAGAGCCTTCCTCTGGAGCCTGGACGCCTCAGGGAACCTGGAGGAAGCGGACCTCACGGGCCTTCCCTCCGGGGTGCGCCTGGCTCTCTTTTCCCAGGGAACCCTGGACCTCCTGGCCTACATGAGCCCGCAAGCCCTGGGCTACCGCCCCCCCCAGAACCCTTCGGGCACCCCCAGGCTGGAAAAGCCCTTGGACCCCCAGGCGAGCCAAGGACCCTACGACCTTCAGCTGGACCGCCTCCGCGGGCGGCTTTTCGGGCTTGCCGCCACCGCCACCGAGGTGAGGCTCTACACCCTGGAAGGGGATTCCCTCACCAGCCAAAAGGTCTTGGGGGACTTCCCCCAGCCCAGCCATCTGGCCCTGGATCCCGTGGGAGGCATGGCCGTCTACGGCCGGGGGTTCCAGGTGCTCCTGCCCAAGGAATCCTCCGTGCAGCAGGAGTTCCGCACCTATACGGCCGGGCTCGTGGGCCAGGATGGCTACCTTTACCTAGTCCAGGGGCAAACCCTCGACGTCTACGACCTGGTGCCCTCCCCACCCCTCCTCCTGCGCTCCCAAGCCTTGGGGTTCAGCCCCACTTCCCTGGCCTTCATCCCGGTAGAATAAGGCATGCTCCAGGGTAAAGCCTTCTTGGTCACGGGAGCGGGGGGCGCCTTGGCCCGGGCGGTGATCCCCGCCCTGCACCGCGCCGGGGCCCGGCTTTTCCTCTCCGACCCCCGGGAGGAACGGATGGCGGAACGGGCCCGGGCCTACGGGGCCAAGACCTTTGTGGCCGACCTCACCCGGCTGGAGGAGGCCGAGGCCTTGGCCCGCTTCGTGGAGCGGGAGGCTCCCCTTTTCGGGGTGGTGCACACCGTGGGCGGGTTCGCCGCCGGGCGCTTTTTGGACTCGGACCCCGGGCTTTACGACTGGCTTCTGGACCTGAACCTGCGCACCACCTTCAACCTCCTCAAGGCCACCCTGCCCTACCTGGAGGCTCGAGGCGAAGGGTTTTTCGCCGCCATCGCCGCCGGCCCCGCCTGGACGGGGGCCGGCCCAGGAAGGGCCTTATACACCATGGCCAAGACCGCCTTGGCCAGCCTCATCCGCTCCCTCCAGGGGGAGGTGCAGGGGGTGCGCTTCCTCCTCGTCTACCCCATGGGTACCCTGGACACCGAGGCCAACCGGAAGGCCATGCCGGAGGCCGACCCCAGCCGCTGGATCGCCCCGGAACTCATCGCCGAGGCCATCCTCCTGGCCGCCTCCGCCAAGGGCGGAAGGCTTCTGGAGCTCCCCATCTACCCCCCCACCTAGCCCCCAGACAGGCTCCTAGAAAGTCCGCCACAAGGTCCCAGCCGAAGGCCTCCCGTCCGGGAACCCAGCTTTGGTGACACTCGTCCACCACCCCGTAGAGGGCGGCCAGGAGGAGGGCGGGACGGAAATCCCCGAAGGCCGCCCCCAGGAGGAAGCCCAAAAGCCCGTAGGCCAGGAAATGGGCACCCTTGTCCCAGGGATGGGGCAGGCCCATCCCGGTAGCGGGCTGGTCCGAAAGCCACCAGAGTAGCCCCATCTCCCCCAGGGCAAGGAGGGCCGGCACCCAGCGGAACCCTGGCCTACGCACCCTCCGTCTCCACCAGTTCCCAAAGCACCCCGAGGCCAAAGCCGGGGTGGAGGAAGGCCACCCGGTGCCCGCCAAAACCCGGCCGGGGGACCTCGTCGATGAGCCTGGCCCCTGCCGCCTTCAGCCGGGCAAGCTCCTCCTCAATCCGGGAGGTGGCAAAGGCCAGGTGATGAAGCCCAGGACCCCGCTTAGCCAGAAAGCGCCCCACCGGGGTATCCGGCCCCAAGGGGGCGAGGAGCTCCAGAAGGGTTTCCCCTTCCCCCCGGAGCAGGGCCACCCGCACCCCCTGGGCGGCCACCTCCCCTTCCGCCACCACGCCAAAGCCCAAAAGCCCGTAACGGGCCTTGGCCTCCTCTAGGTCCTCCACCGCAATGCCCACGTGGTGTACGCACATGGGAACTATCCTAGCTGCTCCGCCACCCCCTTGGCGGCCAAAAGCCCAGAGAAAAGGCATCCCCCCAAAAAGGTTCCCTCCAGAGCCTTATACCCGTGCATCCCTCCACCGCCAAATCCCGCCACCTCCCCTGCGGCAAAAAGGCCTGGCACGGGCTCCCCTTGGAGGGTAAGGGCCCGCCCCTTGAGGTCGGTTTGAATACCCCCTAGGGTCTTGCGGGTCAGGGTCCAAAGGCGTACCGCCACCAAGGGACCGCCCCTGCCGCCCAGGAAGGGGTGGGGTTTGGCCACGCGGAAGAGCCGATCTCCCAGATAGCGCCGGAATCCCTGGACGGCCAAAAGCTGCGCGTCCTTACAGAAGGGGTTGGAAAGCTCCCGGTCCCTGGCCTTCACCTCCCTTTCCAATCGCACGGGATCCAGGACCCCGGGGGCCAAGGCCTCCATCTTGTGCATCAGCCCGGAAAGGGTTTCATCCACCAAGAAGTCCTTGCCCCGCTGCAAAAAGGCCCTAACCGGACCGGAGGGACCGAAAATCCGATTTCGCACCACGCCCAGCCAGCTCCTCCCGGTAAGGTCCGGATTCTGCTCCGAACCGGACAGGGCAAACTCCTTGGCCAGGGTCCTGAGATCCAAAATGAACCAGCTCCAATCCAATCCCGTGCTCCGCAGATGGCGCAAGGTTTCTAGCGCATCAAAGCCGGGAAAGCAAGGCGGGGGAAGGCGCCTTCCCGTGGCATCCACCCAAAGAGCCGAGGGACCCGGAAGGATGCGGATCCCGTGGTGGCTCCAAATGGGGGCGTGGTTCTCCACTCCCTCGGGGTAGTGCCACATGCGGTCCAGGTTAACAAGGGCAGCCCCAGCCCGCTCCGCCAGGAAAAGACCCGATCCATCCACGTGGTCCGGGACCCCGGAAAGCATCCTCCTTGGGGGTTCCCCCATGCGCCTGGGCCAGAAGCGGCGCACCAAGTCCAGGTTGGCCCCCATACCCCCCGTGGTCAAAACCACCGCCTGGGCTAGGAAGCGAAACTCCCCCTTGGGCTTGCGGCTCGAGGGCGCCCCCCGGGGAACGGTGTCCGGCTCCAGGACAGTCCCCATGACCCCCACCACCCGGCCCTTCTCCAGCAGGACCTCCTCCACACGATGCCGGAGAAAAACCTTAAGCAAACCCCTGTCCTGCAATTCCTGAACCCGCCGCAGGAAGGGCTCCAGGAGCCCCGGCCCCGTCCCCCACACGATGTGAAAGCGGGGAACGGAGTTGCCATGGCCAAGGGCAAGGCCCCCTCCGCGCTCCGCCCAGCCCACCACGGGGAAGAAACGGACTCCTAAGGAGGTAAGCCAGGCCCGCTTCTCGCCGGCGGCGAACTCCAGATAGGCCTCGGCGAAACGCCTGCCCCATGAGTCCGTCTCCCTGTCAAACCCCGCCGCCCCGAACCAGTCCTCCCGAGCGAGCTCCAGGGAGTCCCGGATACCCAGGCGCCGTTGCTCCGGGGAGTCCACCAGGAAAAGCCCCCCGAAGGACCAGTAGGCTTGACCTCCCAGGTAAGGCTCCTGCTCCAGGAGAAAAACCCGCCTACCGGTCCCCGCGATCTCCGTGGCCGCCACCAGTCCGGCCAGTCCACCCCCCACCACGATGGCGTCGGCTTCCATGGTCTGCTTCCCTTTATACCAAGTTCAGGATCCTTTCGGGAAGAGGGCCATGCCCTTTTCCCAGAAATCCTGCCCTCCCCCCAGGGGAAAAGCCCAGGGAAGCTCCCAAAAGGCCGGTTCACCCGGGGCAAAACCCTCTAGTCAGCCGGATCCCGCCCAAGGCTCAGAGATCGTACCAAGGAGGCCTTCCCCGGTAAAGCTCCAGCTCCTGGAAAAGCTCCTCCTTACCCGCCTCCTCGAGGCGGATCACCTGGGGCGGGCAGCTTTCCACACAGGCCCCGCATCCCGTGCAGGCCTCCACCTTGAGCCTTAGGACGTACTCCTCCCCCTCCCGCACCCTGTAGACCGCCTCCGTGGGGCAGACATTGGTGCACACCGGGCAAAGGGTGCATCCCTCCTCCACCCGGATCCTGGGCCAGCGCACCTCGGAAGCCCGCCTGGCCGCCAAAAGGCGCAGGCGAAGCTCCGCCGGCATGCCCTTTTCCTCCTCCGGGGCAGGAAGGGGAAGCTCGGGCACCAGGTCGGCGGCGGTGCGCTTGGCGCTTCCCATAAGGGCCTGGAAAAGTTCCCTCCGCCCCACCTTCTCCCCGGGAAGCTCCCCTTGCAGGACCTCCACCTCCACAGGGTGGTAGCGCTGGGCCTCTTCCACCATCCTTTCCAGGTGCTCGGGTACCGCAGGCCCCCCGATCCTACAGGAGGCGCAATCCCCCCGGGCCAAGACCACCTTCCCGAAACGGCTACCCGCCTCCGCCAAAAGCCCCGGGGTCAGGCGGCCCAGGCACAAGACCTCTTCTCCCTTGCCCTCCGCCTTGGAGCAGCGGATCTGCCCCTTGCCCCGGATCAAGGCCTCCTGGATGCCTCCCAAGGGGTACTCCAGGGCCACCCCAGGGCAGACCCCCGTGCAGAGGCCGCACCCGGTGCAGAGCACCTCGTCCAGCTCCACCCGGAAGCTTTCCAGGCGCACCGCCCCCCTGGGGCAGGCCTGGTAGCAACGGTCGCACCCCCCCACGCTGTTCTTGTAGAGGAGACAACGGGCCTCCGTGTAGCGGGGCCTGGGGTCCGTGGCCTTGAGGAAGGCGTTCAGAAGGTTATCCAAGAAGCCCATTCACGCTCCTAGAAGGTCCTCTATGGCCTTAAGGAAGGCCTCAAACTGCCGGAAGTCCATCTGCTGTTGGTTATCGGAAAGGGCCACCTTGGGGTTGGGGTGGACCTCCACGTGCACCCCATCCGCCCCCACCGCCAAGGCCGCCCGGGCCAAGGGGGCAAGAAGATCCGTGCGCCCGGCGGCGTGGGTCACATCCACCACCACGGGCAGGTGGGTTTCCTGCTTGGCCAAGGCCACGGCGGAGAGGTCCAGGGTGTTTCGCGTCCAGCGCTCAAAGGTGCGGATTCCCCTTTCCACCAGGATGACCTGCTCATTGCCCTGGCTCAGGATGTACTCGGCGGCATAAAACCACTCCTCCATAGTGGCGGAAAGCCCCCTCTTGAGAAGGATGGGCTTACCCGAGCGCCCCACCTCCTTGAGGAGGGCGAAGTTCTGCATGTTCCGGGCCCCGATTTGGAGGATGTCCGCGTACTCCGCCACCACCTCCACGTCCCGGGTATCCATAACCTCGGTGACGAAAACCATACCAAAAGCTTCCGCCGCCTTGCGGCCGAGCTTCAGCCCCTCCACCCCCAGGCCCTGGAAGCCATAGGGGCTGGTCCTGGGCTTGAAGGCCCCGCCCCTTAGGACCTTGACCCCCTTGGCGGAAAGGAAGCGGGCGGTTTCCATCATCTGCTCCTCGGACTCGATGGAGCAGGGCCCGGCGATGAGGAGGGGCTTCTCCCCGAAGACCACCTCCCCCACCCGTACCCGGGTGGGCTCGGGCTTGTGCTTGCGGGAATAGAGGAACTTCTTCTGGTCCTCCCGCTCCTCGAGGTCCAGGCTGGCCTTGAATATCTCCTTGAAAAGCTTTCGGATGGTTTCCGGAGGAAAGGGACCGGGGTTTTCGGCGGTGAGGTAGGCCAGCATCTCCTCCTCTCGCTTGGGGTCGTAGTGGGGCAGGCCGAGCTCGGTCTGGATGCGGCCGATCTCCTGCACCAGCCTTCCCCGTTCGGAGAGGAGGCGCAGGATTTCCCGGTTAACCCGGTCCACCTCCCTACGCAGGGCCAGAATGCGCTCGTCCATGGGCTATTCTATGGGGCAAAGCCCCTTAGGGTGTCAAGCGGCTTCTTCCTTGGGCCTGGCCCGCTCCGCCACCCTGGCCACCAGCACGGAGATCCAGTAAAGGACCAGGAGGGGAATGGTGACGATGGACAGGGACACCACGTCCACCGTGGGGGTGATGAGGGCCGCCAGGCTGAGGAGCAGGACCACGGCGATCCGCCAGTTGCGGGCCAGGAAGGCGGAGGAAAGGATCCCCAGGCGGGCCAGCAAGTAGCTCACCACCGGCATCTCAAAGACCAGGCCCATGACCCCCATCATCATGAGGACCTGGCCCATGTAGCGGCCGATGGAGATCTGCGGGGTGATGACCTCACCCAAAAAGCCCAGGAGGAAGGGTATGGCGAAGGGCAAAAAGCCGTAGTAGGCGAAGAGGGCCCCCAAGGCGAAGCTAAACCCAGCCCCCAGCAAGAAGGGCACCGCCAGCCGCTTCTCGTGCTCGTAAAGCCCCGGGGCGATGAAGGCCCAGACCTGGTAGACGATGAAGGGCAGGGCCAACACCAGCCCCCCGAAGGCCGCCACCTTCAAGGAAACCAAGAAGGGCTCGGTGATGTCCAGGACGATGAGGTTCACCTGGATGTGGTTCTGCTGGGCCGCCAGGTCCAAGGGCCGCTTCAGCCACTCCAGAAGCTGGACCCTAAAACTCCAGGCCACCCCCGTACCCACCACCCAGGCCACCAGGGACCAGAGAATACGGGCCCTGAGCTCCTCCAGGTGCTCAACCAGTGGGGCTTCCTTCAAGCCTTGCGCTCCTCTTGGGGTTCGGAAACCTCAGGGGCCTTGGAGGAAGCCTCGGAAACCGGCTTCTCCCTAGCCAACCTAGCCCCTTCGGGGCCCTTTTCCTCCCGCACGTCCACGCTCTTCTCCAGCTCCTCCCGGATCTCCTGGGCCCCCCGCTTGAACTCCCGGATGCTCTGGCCCAGGGAACGGCCGAGCTCGGGGAGTTTCTTGGGCCCGAAGATGAGGAGGGCCACCACCAGGATCACCAGGATTTCCGGCATGCCCAGGTTCATACCCCCCAGTTTACCACCCGGGCTGAAAGGAAGGTGAAACCCTAGTCCCCCTCCCGCTTGCGCCGGGCGTAGCCCTCGAGGTTCCGCTGCCTCTCCCGCGCTACGGCCAGGGCATCCTCGGGCACATCGTGGGTGATCACGCTCCCCGCCCCCACCATGGCCCCATCCCCCACCCGCACCGGGGCCACCAGCACGCTGTTGGAACCGATGAAGGCTCCCTTGCCGATGAAGGTTCTGTGCTTGCGCTTGCCATCGTAGTTGGCGGTGATGACCCCGGCCCCGATGTTGGTGCCCTCCCCCACCTCGGCATCCCCCAAATAGGCCAGGTGCCCCGCCTTGACCCCGGGGTGGAGGAGGCTATTCTTCACCTCCACGAAGTTGCCCACGTGGGCCCCCTCCCTGAGAACGGCCCCGGGGCGCAGCCGGGCGAAGGGCCCGGCGCCGGCTCCCCTACCGATCACCGCCCCCTGGGCCACGGTGTGGGCCAATACCCGGGCCCCCGGTTCCAGGAGGGTGTCCTCGAGGACCGCATAGGGTCCCACCTCCGCCCCCTCGCCGATTCGGGTCTTGCCCTTAAGCACCACCCCTGGCCAGAGGGTCACGTCCGGGGCCAGCTCCACGCTGGCCTCCAGGTAGATGCTCTCGGGAAGGATCATCCGCACTCCCTTTCGCATCCACTCCCGGCGCAAGGCCGAAAGGAGCACTCCCTCCACCCGGGCGAGTTCCTCCCGGGTGTTCACCCCCAAGGCTTCCTCCGCCACCCCTCTCACCGCCACCACCCTCCGCCCCCTGGCCCGGTAGATGGCGATGAGGTCGGGGAGGTAGTACTCCCGGGCGGCGTTTTCGTTTCGCACCTCCTTGAGGGCCTGGAAGAGGAAGCCGTCAAAGGCATAGGCCCCAGCGTTCACCTCCCGGATGGCCTTGACCTCAGGGGAGGCATCCTTCTCCTCCACACTGCCTAAGATCTCCTCCCCCTGGCGCAGGATGCGGCCGTAGCCGGTGGGGTCAGAAAGCTCCACGGTGAGGAGGGCCATCCCCGCTCCCTCCTCCACCCTTTCCAGAAGGTCCCTTAGGGTTTCCGGGCGAAGAAGGGGCGTATCCCCCTGGGTGACCAGGGTGGGGCCAGGAAAGTCCTTTAACAAGGCCTCCGCCTGCAAAAGGGCGTGGGCGGTGCCGAGCTGTTCTTCCTGCACCGCCACCTCCACCGGATAGGCCTTTAGGACCTCCATCACCTGCTTGGCTCCATGCCCCACCACCACCACCAGCCTTTGGGGTTCCAGGGCCAGGGCCGTTTCCACCGCATAGGCCAGCATGGGCTTGCCCAGAAGGGGATGGAGCACCTTGGGCAGGCGGGATTTCATGCGGGTCCCCTGCCCGGCGGCCAGGATCACATGGGCGTGCATAGGGCTATTTTAGGGCGTGGGCTAGGTGTGGTCCTGGACCACCTCGAGGCCCACCCTCCCCAGCTCCTGCACCAGAGCCCGCACCGCCTCCTTCACCCCCTCGGTGATGAGGGGGCTACCGAAGCGACTAACCCCTGCATAGAGCCCGTGGGCACTCCTCCTCACTTCCAGAAGCAAATCCTGGGTGAGGTCTTCTTCCTCCACGTGGGTGAGCACGTAAAACCCTTCCTCCCCCCGGGCCACCTCCAGAAAGACCGCCACCCCCCCGGGGATGGCCACGGGAGCCTTGGCAAGGGTAAGCTCCTTGGGCAATTCCCCCCTCAACAGCGCATGGGCCACCTCGTACCTCCTTATGGGCGGCCAAGGCGTGGGATCCTCGGCCACCTTGGTGAACACCGCATGGAAGAAGGTCCGGCCCGCCTCCTTCCACTTGAGGGCATACTTGGTGCGCAGGTGGGCCTCCGGGGGCTCCTTAACTTCCACCCGGTAAAGCCCGCTCCGTTTCGCCTCCTCCAGGGCGAAGCGGAAGTACTCCTCGTGGTCGGTGGTGAGGAGGAGGTCCCCACCCTCCTCAAGCCGGGTGGAAAGCCTGCGGAAAAATCCCTCCTGCAAAAGCCGCTTCCGCTGGTGCCGCTTCTTGGGCCAGGGATCGGGGAAGTTGACGATGACCCGCCTTAAGCTCCCCGGCGGCACCAGGTTCCTCAGGGCGAAGGGGCCTTGCCCGTGGTAAAGGCGCACGTTCCCTATGCCCTCGCGCTTCAGGCGCCTATAGGCCCTCAGGACGCTGGCCGCCGAGACCTCAGCCCCCAGGATGAGCCATTCCGGATGGGCCTTGGCAAGCTCCGCGGTGAAGCGCCCGTCGCCAAAGCCCACCTCGAGGACCAAGGGCCCCTCCCGGCCAAAGAGGTCCATCACCCGAGGAGGCCAAAGGGGAAGAAGGGCGGGCCGCACCAGCACGAGGGGGGATTATACGGCCTTTTCAAATCGTTTTCACAGGGGGGCTCTAGGGTGAAGGCAGGAGGTTGGGTTATGGCCCTGTTTGGAAGCCTCAATGCACTGCCCCTCGAGGAGCTCCTCCAGCTTCTCTCCCACAAGGAGGGGGCCCTGGAAATTTGGAACGTGAAGGATATTCCCGCCACCACCCTTTACTTGAAGCCCGGCTATATCCGCTCCATTGACCAGCACGGCAAGCCCCTCGAGGCCCTGGCCGCCAAAGCCACCCTGCAAGCCTTGCTGCAAGCCCGGGAGGGCAGCTTCGAGTTCCTCCCCGGAGCCAAGCCCAAGCACAAGGTGCGCTTGAACTGGCCTGTGGAGAAGGTTCTTCTGAGCACCATTACCCTCCAGGATGAGCTAGAGCGCTACCGCCCGTACTTCCCCCATCCCAAGGCCATCTTCAAGGCTTCCGAGGTGGCCAAGAAGCACATCCCGGAGGAAAGCTTTCTGGCCAAGTCGCTTCCCTACCTGGAAAAGGGGGTGTCCGCAGAAGGCCTCTCCAAGGCCCTTGGCCTACCCCTGGACCTGGTTCGGTTTCACCTCTTCCGCCTGGAGCGGAAAGGGCTGGTGCAACGCACAGGGCAAATGGAGAGCAGCCGCCCAGGGCTTCTGGGCCAGCTACTCAGCGGGGTGAGGCTATGAAACACCCCCAGTTCCCCCATGCAAAAAGGGTGTTGCTGGTAGACGACGAACCCATCCAGCGCCTCCTCCTCATGCGGGCCCTGGAGCCTTTAGGTGTGGAGGTCCAGGAGGCGAGAAACGGGCAAGAGGCCTTGGACCTCCTTAGGGATAGCCTCCCCCATGTGGTGCTCACCGACCTGCATATGCCCATCATGGATGGCCTCGAGCTCACCCGCAGGGTCAAGGCCCTGGACCCCTTGCTTCCCGTCATCCTCCTCACCGCCGATGGGGACCGGGAGGTGCGCCTTAAGGGTATAGAGGCCGGGGCCGACGACTTTCTAAACCGCCCCGTGGATTTGGCGGAGCTCAGGCTTCGGGTCAAGGGCCATCTGGAGCGCCGGAAACTGCAAGAGAAGCTGGAGGACCTGGAAAGGGCCCTTTTTGCCCTGGTGCGGGCGGTGGAGGCCAAGGACGCCTACACCGCAGGCCACGGGGAAAGGGTGGCCCAGTACGCCCTCTGGACCGCGGAGGAACTTGGGGCGAAGCCCGAGGAGCTCGAGGACCTCCACATGGGAGCGCTTCTTCACGACGTGGGCAAGATCGGCATCCCCGACCACATCTTGCGGGGAGACTACGCCCTCACGGAGCACGAGTGGCGCCTTATCCGGGAGCACCCGGTGAAGGGAGACGAGATCATCCGGCCCCTAAGGGCCTACACCCGCTTAAAACCCTACGTGCGCTGGCACCACGAGAAGCTGGATGGCTCCGGCTACCCCGACGGCCTAACCCAGATACCCCTCTTGGTGCAGGCGGTGACCGCCGCCGACATCTACGATGCCCTGACCAGCGTGCGCACCTACCGTAAGGTAGCCCGGCCCGAGGAAGCCTTGCAGGCCCTGGAAAACGAGGTGCGCCAAGGACGCCTGGACCGGGAGGTGGTCCGGGCGTTTAAAAGCGCCCTCCTTCGCAACCGGGCCCTGCGAACCGCCTAAAAGCCGTACTCCTCCCAGCGGGAGTCCACCAGGGCTTTGATCCGGGCATCCATAAGGATGCGCTCGGGCCAGGTGCGGGCAAAGCCCTCCTGGGGCAGCTTGCGGGTGCCGTCCAGCACCAAGACGGGGCCCTCCACCCCCTCCATCACCCGGGCATCCCGCTCCGGATCTATGTTGTTAAGCACAGCCCAAAGAAGCTCCTCGGGGGTAAGGAGGATGTCGTGGTCTGCCAGGAGCATCAAGCGTATGCCAGCGCTTTGCGGGGTCTTGAGGAGCCTTTCCGCCAGGGCCAGGGCCTGGCCTGGCCTCTCCTTGCCCAAGGTAACCCCCCAGATGCCCGGCCACTGCCTTTGGGCCTGGGCCTCCGGGTCCTGGGGAAGCTCGGCATGGACCCTGGGGGTGAAGGGTACCTCCCCCCCCTCTTCGGGAAGCTTACGGGTACCATCCACAAGAAGCTTCCCACCGAAGGCGAAGCTCCTTGAGCTATGGTCCA
This sequence comes from Thermus sp. KWY1, assembly GCF_057547025.1. Lineage (NCBI taxonomy): Bacteria > Thermotogati > Deinococcota > Deinococci > Thermales > Thermaceae > Thermus > Thermus sp. KWY1. The sequence continues at coordinate 160,506 of NZ_BAAJPG010000023.1, read as the reverse complement.
GCACATCCATGGGCCCCCGAAGGAGGAGGGTATCCCGCCCGGGCAGGGCATGCTTGAGGGCTTCCAAAAGGGTTTGAAACCCCGGCCTCACCGGAACATCCCCATCCACGGCCACGATCACCTTGGCGAACATCATCTGCCCAAGCCCCAGCATCCCGTAGGCCACCTTGTAGGCCTGGCCCGGATAGGCCTTGCGCAAGGCCACGTTCACCCAGTTGTGGGCCACCCCTTCCGGGGGCATGTGGTAGTCCACCACCTCGGGAAGGATGAGGCGCAAAGGCGGCAGGAAAAGGCGCTCGGAAGCCTCGATAAGGTAGGCGTCCTCCATGGGAGGTACCCCCACGATGGTGGCGGGGTAGATGGCCCTTTTCCGGTGGGTAATGGCGGTCACGTGGAAGCGGGGATAGAGATCCACGGGGGTGTAGAAGCCCGTGTGGTCCCCAAAGGGACCCTCCTCCACCAGGGGCTCTTCCGGGTCAATGTAGCCCTCCAGCACGAACTCCGCCTCGGCGGGGACAGGAAGGTCCACGGTGACGCCCCGGGCGAGCTCCACGGGAGCACCCCGCAGGAATCCCGCCAGGTGGAACTCGCTTACCCCGGGAAGAGGGGGCAAAGGGGCGGTGGCGGCGTAGGTGAGGATGGGATCCCCCCCCAGGGCCACGGCCACCTCCAGCTTTTTCCCCAGCTTTCTGGCCTTTTCCAGGTGCTGGCGGCCCACCTTGTGGAGCTGCCAGTGCATGGCCGTGCTCCTTTTGTCCAGAACCTGCATGCGGTACATGCCCACGTTGAGCTCCCCGGTCTCCGGGTCCTTGGTGATCACCAGGGGTAGGGTGAGGAAGGGCCCTCCGTCCAAGGGCCAGCACTTCAGGATGGGAAGGCGGAAGAGGTCCACTGCCTCTCCCTTGAGAATCACCTCCTGCACCGGGGCCCTCCCCACCCATCTGGGGAAAAACCCTCTAAGAAGGGGAAGCTTGGGAAGAAGGCCCATGAGGGCGGAGATCCCCCCCCTTCCCGGCTTCAACTCCAGCAAGCGGGCCACCTTCTCAGAAAGCTCGTCCAGGTCCCGAACCCCCAGGGCGAAGGCGGTGCGCTCCCGGGTGCCGAAGAGGCCGATGGCCACAGGGAAGTCCTTACCCACCACCCTTTCAAAAAGGAGGGCAGGACCCCCCGTTTTCACCATGCGGTCGGCAATCTCCGTGATCTCCAGCTCGCTGGAAACGGGCACCCTTATTCGCTTGAGCTCCCCCCGCCTCTCCAGGGCTTGGAGGTAGGCCTCGAGGTTCCTAAACACCCTCAAGCTTACCCAAAGGACCAAGGGAGAGGGGATTTCCCCCTACACTTCCAACACCAGGTGCTCTATCCGGTGGGCCCTCGGAGTCCCGTGGACCAGGATGGCCTCGAGCCTCACCGGGAGATCGTCCCGACCCAGGAGATAGCGGGCGCTTTTCAGCAGGCGCTCCACTTTCCTCGGGGTAATGGCCTCCAAAGGGGTTCCAAACGCCCCTGAGCTCCTTTGCTTGACCTCCACCAGCACGTAAATCCCGTCCTTTTCCAGAAACAGGTCCACCTCCCCAAAGGGGGTGCGGCGGTTGCGGCCAAGAAGCCGGTAGCCCCGCTCAAGAAGGTAGGCGAGCGCCAGGTCCTCGGCCCAGCCTCCTTTCACGCCTTCCTCCCCAAACCAGGGAACCCTCAGGGGGCCCACTCCTGGAAGAGCTCCCCGTCCAGGTAAAGGCGGAAGTGGGCCTCCCCCACCGCTTCGTAGGTACCCGAAACCCTCAGGCCCTCACGGCCTTCCCCCTCGTAAACCAGGTGCTCCCCCCGGTCGTCCACCAGCACCAGGCGCACCTGGCGTCCTTCCACCTCCGGGGGCAGGTTGAGGGCCAGGGTCACGGTACGGGCCTCGCGCTTAGGGGCAGGCGGAGGGCTCAAAGCCCCCACCCGCACCTCTCCCCTTGCCGCCACCCTCAGGCGCACCCCGCTTCCTGGGGGCATGGGGGTGCCGGGGGCGGGCTCCTGGGCCAGCACCGTGCCGGGCGGAGCCCCGGAGGGCACCTCCTCCACCTGGACCTGCAGGCCCATGGCGTTCAGGAGGAAAAGCGCCTCCTTTTGGCTTAAACCCGTGAGCTGGGGAAGGGGCACCGTGGGACCCAGGGAAGCACCCCGGGAAACCAGAAGCCGCACCGGGGCCCCAGGAGGCAGGGGAGTGCCAGGAGGTGGGTCGCTGGCCAGGACCGTGCCCAGGGGCTCTGGGCTTTCCACCTGGGCCACCCCGGCCAGGCGGTAGCCCAGCTCGGAGAGCCGGGCTTCCGCCTCCTCCTGGCGAAGTCCCTTGAGCTCGGGCAGAGGGTTCAGCCGGGCCTGGTTAAGGGTGAGGCGCACGGTGCGCCCCGCCCTAAGGCGGGTTCCCGGGGGAGGCTCCTGGGCCAGCACCACCTCCTTGGGCTTGGCCGGGTCGTTTCCCTCCACCACCTCCAGCCTGAGCCCCGTATCCTTCAAAAGGAGAAAGGCCTCCCGGGCGGTTTTGCCCACCAGGTTCGGCACAGCGTACTCCGGGGGATTGAAGTAGCGGTAAACCCCTTGGGAAAAAAGCCATAGCCCCAGGAGGAAGAGGAGAAGGCCCGGGGCTACCCCTAGAAAGAAGCCCGGCTGGAGGCGGGAAGGACCCCGGGCCAAGGCCCGCCTGCTAGACCCCAGGGGCCAGGGGGAAAGATAGGCCACCCCTTCCTCGGCCATGGCCAGATGCTCCGGGCCAAAACCCAAGGGAGCCAGGGCCTCGAGGGCAGCCTGGGGCGGAGCCTTACGGGCCAGGGGACGTTCCGGAAAAAAGGCGTAGTAGCGCCCGGGCTTGGCGGAAACCACCGCCTCCACAAGCCCGAGCTCCTCTAGGCGTTTGATGGCCGCCCGGTACCGGTAAAAGCGCTCCTTGTCCTCGGGGGTGCGCACCTGGAAAAAGAAAACCACCCCGCCCTCCACCCGATAAAGGGTGATCCCCTCTTTCTCCTCGAGGGTCTCCAGCACCGGGTAGCGGTCGTCCAAGATCATGCGCCGCCGATTATACCTTGCCTTCTCTCCTCCGTTCCCGACCCATATACTCTAAAAGGTATGTGGGACGTTCTCGTGGTAGGCGGCGGCCCCTCGGGTCTTTCCGCGGCCCTTTTCCTCGCCAGGGCCGGGCTTAAGGTCCTGGTGCTGGACGGGGGCCATTCCAAGATCGCCCAGGTGAGCCGGGTTCCCAACTACCCTGGCCTGCTGGACGAACCCTCGGGCGAGGAGCTTCTAGAGAGGCTCAAAGAGCACGCCCGCCGCTACGGGGCAGAGATCCAAAGGGGCGTGGTCAAGGGGGTGCGGGACCTGGGAGGGGTCTTTGAAGTGGAAACCGAGGAGGGCGTGGTGGAAGCGGAAAGGCTTCTCCTCTGCACCCACAAAGACCCCACCCTGCCCTCCCTCCTGGGCCTTACCCGCAAGGGAGTCCACATAGAAACCGACGAGGCCGGCCGTACCAGCTATCCCAGGGTCTACGCCGCCGGGGTGGCCCGGGGCAAGGTGCCGGGCCACGCCATCGTGAGCGCAGGGGACGGAGCCTACGTGGCCATCCACTTGATCTCCGACCTGCGGGGAGAGCCCTACAAGGACCACGCCACGTGATGCCCTTTTTCGCCATATCGGCAAAAGTCTAAATAGCACGGGCCAGGGATTGGCCGGGCCCCCCACCCTGGCAAAACCAGGGTGGGGCGGCGCTACACTGGCCTACCCGCCATCATGAAGCTGGCCGTCATCCCCCCGTCCACCACCAGAATGGCCCCGGTGATGAAGCTGGCCTTCTCCGAGGCCAGGAAAAGCACTGCCTCCGCCACTTCCTCGGGCTGGCCCAGCCTCCTCAGGGCGTGAAGGTCCTCCCAGTCCCGGCGGGTCCTCTCCGGGTCCTCGGAAAGAGCGATGGCCTCCAGCACCGCCTCCGTGGCGATGGCCCCCGGGGCCACGGCGTTCACCCGGATGCCCAAGGGAGCCAGGTCCAGGGCCAGGGAACGGGTGAGGTTGACCAGCCCTCCCTTGGAGGCGTTGTAGGCGGCGTTTTCCTGCTCGGCGAAAAGCCCCTGGACACTGGCCACGTTCACGATGGCCCCCCCGCCCACCTTGGCCATCTCCCTGGCCGCCAGGGCGGAGAGGTGCATGGGAGCGGTGAGGTTCACCTCCAGAACCCTTCGCCACTCGGGGAGCTTCACGGTCAGGGCCGACCCTGGGGCGCTGATGGCTGCGTTATTGACCAGCACGTCCACCCGCCCCAGGGCATGGGCTGCCTCCTCCACGAAGCGCACCCGGTCCCTTTCCTCGGCCAGGTCCGCCTGCACGAAGAAGCCTCCGATCTCCTCCGCCACCCCCCGCCCCTGGGGATGCAGATCGCAAAGGGCCACCAGGGCCCCTTCCCGGGCGAAAGCCCGGGCGATAGCCCGGCCGATACCCCGGGCCGCTCCCGTCACCAGGATTCCCTTTCCCTCAAAAAGCCCCATGGCCTTAGCTTACGAGGCTTGGATCCAAGGCCGCGGCCACCTTTTCCTTGGGCAGGCTTCCCTGGACCACCTCCTTTCCCCCGCCCTTGGCCCCAAGGGCCTTAAGCCTTTCCAAAACCTCCTGCCGGCCGGGGCCCAGGGCGGCGAAGCGACCCTCGGGGGAAAGGAGCAAAAAGGTCTTCTCGCTCCAGGAAAGAAGCCTCTTGGCCAGGTCCCCCAGGACGGGAGCCGGCACCAGGAGCACCCGCTCCTCGAGGGCCCGGGGCAGGAGGGCCTCCACCAAAGCCTCCTTAAGCTCCAGGTTCTCGCCCTTTAGGGCGTACACCTCCTCCTGAAGCCGGCGCACGGGTTTTTCCAGCTCCAGGGGGCTGGTGGAGAAGGAAAGGGCCAGACGGGAAAGCAGAGCGTGCTTGGCGTGGTAATCCTCCAAAGCCTCCCACCCCGCCATGAAGTACACCCGGCTTCCCCCCTTGTACCGCTCCCACTTCAGGACCTTGATGGGGCCCGCCTGGGCACTGGTCCTCAGATGGGTGCCCCCGCAGGCCGCCAGGTCAAAGTCCCCGATCCGCACCAAGCGCACCTGGCCCTGAACCTTGGGAGGCCGCCTTAAAGGGTAACGGGCAAGCTCCTCCTCAGAAACCCAAAAGGCCTCTATGGGGTAGTCCGCGTACACGGCGAAGTTGGCCAGGGCCTCCGCCTCCTGGAGCTTGGCCTCCTCCACTTCCTCCTCGAGGTCCACGGTGGAAACCGGGCTATCCAGGCTCACGGCAACGGTGTGGTACCCCCCGGCCCTGAGGAGGGCCTGGGAAAGAATGTGCTGGGCGGTGTGGCGCTGCATGTGGCGAAACCGCCGGTTCCAGTCGATCTCTCCCTCCACCTCCGCTCCCTCGGGGATGGGGGCGTCCACACGGTGCACCACATCCCCGAAGGCCTTGGCCTCCTCAAAGACGTAAAGCACCCGCACCTGGCCAAACTCCCCTTTCAGCACCCCCGTGTCCGCAGGTTGCCCCCCGGACTCCGGGTAAAAGAGGGTTTGAGAAAGCACGACATGGTGGCCCTTCTCATCGCTCCAAGCCCGCACCACCCGGGCTTGGAAGCGGGTGGCGTAGCTGTCCTCCTGGTAAAGCCTCATGCCCTTTAGAATAAAGAGGATGGCACCCCTGGACTGGGAGGAATGGGCAAGATGGCACGCGCAAGCCCAGCATACCCTGGCCTCCGGGAAGCGGGACCTGGAGGAAGGGGACTACGACTGGGCCAGCTTTAAGGCCCACCAGGCAGGGGAATACGCCCTTAAGGGCCTGCTACGGGGACTAGGACAGCCCGCCTTTGGTCACGCCCTGATCCGCCTGCTCCAGGCGCTGAAGGAAGCGGGCCATGAGGTCCCCGAAGCCTTGGAAGAAAAGGCGCGCACCTTAGACGCCCATTACATTCCCGCCCGCTATCCCGATGCCTACCCCGAGGGAAGCCCCTACGAGTACTACACGCGGGCCCGGGCTGAGGAGGCCCTAAGGGCAGCCGAGGCCGTTCTGAAATGGGCAGAGGAGGTTTGGCGTGGCCTCGAAAGCCCTTAGGCTGCGAATGGCCGCCTGGGAGTTCCTCCTGAAAGAGGCCCGAGCCTACGCCGCAAGGGTGCGGGAAACCCTGGGAGAGGCCCGGGTTTACCTTTATGGCTCGGTGGCCCGGGGTAGCTTCAACCTGGAAAGCGACATAGACCTCCTGGTGGTCTCCCCCCATCTGCCGAAAGACCCCTTAGAGCGCTTCCTCCTCCTCCAAGGCCTTAACCCCGGACGGGTGGAGGCCAAGGGCCTAACCCCGGAGGAGTTCGCCCAGGCCATGGCCAAGGGGGCCCTGTGGTGGCTGGAAGGAGCCTTGGAGCTATGAGGGGGGAAAGGCTCGACAAGCTCCTGGCCCGCCTGGGCCTGGGAAGCCGTAAGAAGGTGGCCCGCCTGGTGCGAAGCGGCCAGGTGCAGGTGGAAGGCCAGGTGGTCAGGGACCCAGCCTTTCACGTGCCCCCAGGTGCCCGCCTCGAGGTGGGCGGTGAACCCCTTGTCTTGCGGCGCCACCACCACATCCTCCTGCACAAGCCGGCGGGGTACGTGACCAGCCGGAGGGAAGGCCCTTCGGTCTACGCTCTCCTGGAAGGCTTTCCCACCCGGGACCTCTCCCCGGTGGGCCGCCTGGACAAGGACACGGAAGGGCTTCTCCTCTTCACCACCGACGGCGAGCTCCTCCACCGCCTCACCCATCCCCGGCACAAGGTGGAAAAACGCTACCTGGTCCATCTGGAACGCCCCGCCACAAGGGAGGACCGGGAGGCCTTTAGAGAGGGCCTGGTTCTAGAGGGCACGCGGCTTCTTCCTGCAGAGCTCTCCTGGGACCAAGACCCCACCCGGGTGGAGCTGGTCCTGAGGGAAGGGCGCTTTCACCAGGTAAAGCGCATGTTCCAGGCTCGAGGGAACCGTGTCCTCTACCTGAAGCGGCTCTCCCTGGGCCCCCTCACCCTAGGGGACCTCCCCGTAGGACAGGCCCGCTACCTCTCCCAAGAGGAGGAGGAAGCCCTGTACCGGGTGGTGGGGCTTTTCACAGACCTTTAACAGAACACGTGATAGATTGCCCCCATGCTTCGGCGATTCGCCTGGACGCTGGCCCTGGGCCTTGCCCTGGCCCAGGGTAGCACCACCCCTGATTCCTCCCCTATCACCGCCATCCTGGTCCTGGAAGAGGACGTCATTGAAGATGGTCAGATTCTCAGCTATGTAGGTAGCCAACCCTATCCTGTGGCCACGGAGAAGGAGCTGAGAGTCCTCATCAAAAAGCTGGCCCGTGAACCCAAAAGGCCCCGCTTCATCCTGCAGGATGGGCGCTGGCGGGGGGTGGAGAAAAAAGGGCTCGCCTTTGACGAGGCCGAGGTTCTGGCCGCCTATCGCGAGGCTCTGGCCAACGGGCGCAAAAGCTTCCGCCTGCCCGTGCGCTACCTCCCGCCCACCCCAAGCCTCAAGGACCTCTACGCCCTGGGAATCCGGGAGCACCTGGCCACCGGGGAAACGGACTTCCGGGGTTCCAGCCGGGAGCGTGCCCACAACCTGCTCCTTGCCTCCAGCAAGCTGGACGGCCTCTTGATCCCCCCGGGCACCTTCTCCTTCAATCAGGCCCTGGGGCCCATCACCGAGGAAGAAGGATACAAGGAAGCCTTCGTCATCGTGGGGGACCGCACGGAGCAGGGGGTGGGGGGCGGGGTCTGCCAGGTTTCCACCACCTTGTTCCGGGCGTTTTTCCTGGCCGGGCTACCCATAAAGGAGCGCCACGCCCACAGTTACCAAGTGGCCTACTACAAGCCCACGGGCCTGGACGCCGCGGTGATCCAGCCCTACAAGGACCTCAAGGCGGTGAACGACACCCCGGGGCACATCCTGGTGCAGCGCTCCGTGGTGGGCACCCGGCTCCGCTTTCACCTCTTCGGCACCAAGGACCGGGAGGTGCGCTGGGAAGGCCCCTTCATCTCCGATAGGAAGCCTCCCTTACCCCCCCGGGAGATCCCGGACCCCTCCTTGCCCCCTGGCGTGCGCAAACAGGTGGACTTCGCCGCGGAAGGTGCCCGGGTGGAGGTGAGGCGCACCGTGCGCTACCGGGACGGCCGGGTGCTGGAGAACAAAGTGGTGAGCGTGTACAGGCCCTGGGGTGCCGTGTACCTGGTAGGGCCTACCCCACCTCCAGAAGCACCACCCGCTCCACCGGCACAAGGCGGTGGGGCTCCGTAACCCGGGCGGCCTCCCCCCTTTTTAGGTGCAGGTACTGGCCTTGGGGCAGGTCAATGACCAACTCCCCCTCCAGAACCAGGTAAAAGGCCATATCCTGGCGTTCTTCTTCCCCCACCAGGGTATAACCCCGCACCGGCACGCCGGGCACCTCCACCCTCCCCTCCCGGGCCAGGCGCAGGAGGTGGAGCTTGAAGCTTTCCATCAGGTAACCGCCTCCTTCCTGGCGCGGCCCTTCTTCATGCGTAGCTTGAAGATGGCCCGCTGGGCCAGCCTGGCCGCTTCCGGGGAAAGGACTTCCCCAAGGGCCAAGGCCTCCACCACCTGGCGCTCTTCCGGGGTGAGTTCCCCAAGGAAGGGTTTCAGCTCCTCCCAGTCCTTGGGCGGTTTGGGTGAGGAAGCTTCCTGAACCTTCGCCTTGGCCTTCGCCCCAGTGCGGCTTTCTCCTGCCCTAGCGGCCTTGCGGCGGGATGACCTCCTGCCCCTGGAAGCCGAATCCCCTGACGAGGAGGCAGCCCGGCTGGAAGCTTTGGGAGGAGGAACCAGCTTGGGGTCGTGAACCGGGCAGGCAGGGTTCATGCAGGCTCCTTCCCCCTTCTTCACCAAGGGCCAGCCGCAGGAGGGGCAGGTCTGGTCCAGAAGGGGATAGAAGGAAAGGAAATCGCAGGCGTTGTTCTCGCACTTGTAGTAGGGCTTACCCCGGCGGCTTCGCTTCTCGAGGACCTGGCTTCCACACTTAGGGCAAGCATGCCCGGTGGGCTCGCCATCGTCCCGGGTGTAATCGCACTCGGGGTAGCCGGAGCAGGCGATGAAGCTGCCATACCGGCCCTCCTTGCGCACCAGGGGTCTTCCGCACTTGGGGCAGACTTCCCCGATGGGCTCGGCCTCCTTTTTCCTTTCCAAGGGCTCGGTGTAGGTGCACTCCGGGTAGCCCGTGCACCCCAGAAACTGGCCGAACCGGCTTACCTTCAGCTCCAAAGGCCTCCCGCACCGGGGACAGGTCTTCTTGGGCACCTGGGAAAGCTCCCCCAGAAAGGGCTCGTAGAACTCCCACACCACCTTGGGCCAGGGGGCTTTCCCCTCCTCCACCTGGTCCAGGCGGTCCTCCATGCGGGCGGTGAACTCATAGGCCACCACCTGAGGGAAGCGCTCCTTGAGGTAGTGGGTCACCTGGCGGCCCAGGGGGGTGGGCAGCAGGGTGCGCCCCTTGCGCACCATGTACCCCCGCTTTTCCAGGGTTTCCAGGGTGGGAGCATAAGTGGAGGGACGCCCGATGCCAAGCTCCTCCATGGTCTTCACCAGGGTGGCGTCCGTGTACCGGGGCGGGGGCTCGGTAAAGTGCTGCTGGGCCTTGACCTCCAAAAGCTCCGCCCCTGTGCCCTCCGCCACCGGGGGCAAGGGAGGTTCCGCCTCCGCCTCTTGGCCCTCATTTACCGCCTGCGCCACCCCCCCTTCATCCCCCCGGCCCCAGGCCTTCAGGTACCCCTCAAACTTAAGGACCGAGCCCGAGGCGCGGAAGGTGAAACGGGGCTTCTCCCCCTCATCTTTGAGAAGCACTACCGTCTGGTCGTAGAGGGCATCCCGCATCTGGCTGGCGACGAAACGCCGCCAGATGAGGTCGTAAAGGCGATACTCCTCGTCGGAAAGGTACTTCCTCACGCTATCGGGAGTGCGCCGCACGTCGGTGGGGCGGATGGCCTCGTGGGCGTCCTGCACCCCCTCCTTGCGGTTCCGGTAAACCCTGGGGCCTTCCGGCAGGTACTCGAGGCCAAAGATCCTTTGAATAACCTCCCGGGCCGCTTGTAAGGCCTCCGGGGAAACCCGCACCGAGTCGGTGCGCATGTAGGTGATGAGGCCCACCGTCCCCTCGGGAAGGTCCACGCCCTCGTAGAGGCGCTGGGCGATGCGCATGGTGCGGCTTGCGGTGTAGCCCAGGCGGCTGCTGGCCGCCTGCTGCAGGGTGGAGGTGGTGAAAGGAGGCGGGGGGGATTTGCGGCGCTCCTTGGTTTCCACCTGGACCACGCGGTAGGACCGCCCCTTGACCTCCTCGGCCAAGGCCTTGGCCTGGGCCTCATTCGCCAGGTGGAGCTTCCCCTCCTTCTCCCCCTGGCCGGTCCAAAGCCGCTTACCCTCCACCTCATAGAAGCTTGCGGGAAGGGTTCGGTCCTGGCCCAGGGTGAAAACCCCCTCCAGGGTCCAGTACTCCTCCGGGCGGAAGGCCTCGATCTCCTCCTCCCGCTCCACCAAAAGCCGCAGGGCCACGCTCTGGACCCTTCCCGCGGAGAGGGCCCGCTTGCGGAACTCCAGGGAAAGAAGAGGAGAAAGGTTATAGCCCACCAGACGATCCAGGACCCTCCGGGCCTGCTGGGCATCCACCAGGTTCTGGTCTATGGGCCTAGGGTTCTGCACCGCCTGCCGCACCACCCTGGGCGTGATCTCGTGGAACTCCACCCTTAGGGGCTCCCTGGGATCGCGGCCCAGAAGCCTCGCCACATGCCAGCCGATGGCCTCCCCCTCCCGGTCGGGGTCGGTGGCGATGAGAAGGCGCTTGCCCTTTGCAGCCCGCTTCAACGCCTCCATCACGGGCTTCTTGTCCTTTTTCACCTCGTAAGTGGGGGCGAAGTCCCGCTCCACATCCACCCCGAGCTCCCGTTCCGGCAGGTCGGCCACGTGCCCTAAACTCGCCCGCACCTCATAGCCGGGCCCCAGCATCTTTTGGATGCTCCTGGCCTTGGCGGGGGATTCCACCACCACCAGGGTTCGCGCCTCTAAACCTCGCACGGAATCACTTGCAGCCGGCGCGCCCTTTGCCCTCGAGGAACCTGCGGTCCTTGCCCTTGGCATCGCCCCCCATTTAGGAGCCTTAAAGGGAGCTTGTCAAGATAGAAGACCATTTCGCCAGCGGCAAGGCTTTTACCCAAAAGGAAAGATTAGCGTCTATTACCCGCTGATTTAAGCGTTTTCGCATATGAAGCCCAGTCCGCCTAAGTGATCGCTCGATCTTTCACAACTTTTTGACAAGGGCCTCATACCTTGGCCTGCGGGAGGTAGAGATGTACGCAAAGCATCGGTTCCTCATAACTCTAGCCAGCCTTATCTTCTTGGCCCTAGCCGTAGCCCTGGCCCAGGCCCTGACCCTGGACCTTAAGCCCTACCTGGTCAAGGTGGTGGAGGGCAAGGAAACCTTTGAGGAAAATCCCCTGGGGGTCAAGCCCGGGGACATCCTGGAGTGGCGCCTGGTGGCGGAAAACCGCTCCCAGGGCCCCTTGCGCCAGGTGGCCTTGGTGATTCCCATTCCCAAGGAAACCCATTACCTGGAGGGTAGCGCCAAGCCCCTCACCCTTAACGGAGTCACCATCCGCCCGGAGTTCAGCTTTGACGGGGGAAAGAGCTTCAGCTTTCCCCCGCTCAAGAAAAAGGTCCGGGTGGTGGAAAACGGAAAGGAGGTAGAGAAGGAAGTGGAAGTGAAGCCAGAGGAGTACACCCATGCAAGGTGGGTAGTCCCTGAGGTACCCAAGGGAGCTAAGGTTCAAGTGTCCTTGCGAACGGTAGTTAGGTAAAGGAGGTAAAGCATGAAGGGAATCGGAACAAAACTTATAGCCCTGGTCCTGGCCCTGGTCCTTGGGCTGGCCTTGGCTGCGGGTACCCCAGCGGGCACCGCCATCCAGAACCAGGCCAGCGCCAGCTACATTGACTCGGCTGGCCAACCCAGGACCACCACGTCCAACCTGGTCACCACCATCGTCCAGCAGGTCTACAGCTTCACCATCACGCCGGATGGTACGACAAGTGCCCCTGGCCAGATCCGCAACGCTGTTCCCGGCGGGCAGGTGCTCTTCCAGTACACGGTCACCAACACCGGTAACGGCATCGACACCATCAATCTGAGCACCGCCCAGGATACCGGCGATAACTTTGATCTCACCAACATCCTCATCTATCGGGACACCAACTGCAACGGCAACGTGGACGCCGGCGAGCCTCAGGTAACCAGCGTCACCCTGGCCGCGGACACCTCGGCCTGCGTGATCGTGGCCGCCACGGTGCCCAGCACCGCCCAGAACGGCCACTACGGCAACCTGAACCTGGCGGGCACTTCCCAGGGCAATAACACTGTCACCGACAACAACAACTGGGCCCGGGCGGTGGCCACCACCCAGGCGGCCCTGACCGCCTTCAAGGCGGCAAACCCCTCCGGAAACGTCCAGCCCGGCAACACCATCACCTACACCATCTCCGGCAGCAATACGGGCGGTAGCGCCGCCTACGGGATCCCGGTCACCGTGGACGGCACCTCCAAGACGGGCATCCTGATTGAGGACACCATTCCCTCGGGCCTCACCGTGACCCAGATGCCCACGGGCTCCGCGGGGGCCGGAAGCATCCGCTACATTTACTACAACGGCACCAGCTGGGTGACCCTTGATTCCAGCATGCTTCCCATCACCGGCAACGGCACCAAGAAGATCGGCATGCTGATTGAGGGTACGGGTGCCTTCTTCCCTCAGGGAGCCGGGTACACCTTCTCCTTCCAGGCCACGGTGCCCAGCAACGCTCCTGCTGGCACCTCCTACACCAACACCGCCACGGTGAAGTTTGACGCCGATAACGATAACGATGCCAACGACCCCGGCGAAACCGTAAGCACCAACTCCACCACCAACACCGTGGCCGCCCAATACAGCGTCAAGGTGGGTCCCTACCAGTTCCCCTTGGGTTCCGCCACAGGCTCCTACCCTGCCGGAGGCTACACGGTCAGCCGCAGTGGGGACCAGCAGACCATTGCTTCCGCCTATAGCGGCACCACCGTCATCTTCCGGCACACCTTGCGGAACACCGGCAACACCACCGATAGCTTCTCCCTCTCCTTCTCCGGACAACCTTCGGGCTGGACCTGCCAGCTGGTGGCCGATGACCTCACCACACCTATTTCCGGGCCTGTGGGACCTCTCGCCAGCGGCAGCGACTTCAACTTCGCCCTCAGGTGCTCCATCCCCGCCAACTACACCAGCAGCACCGCGGTTAACATCACCGTGACCGCCACCAGCCAGGGCGATCCATCCCAATCCGACACCACCACAGACACCGTGAGCCAGGTGACCTTGGGGTATGCGGTAGACCTGGCACGGCAAGGGGCTTCTAACGATAGCGATCCTTCCAACGACAACCCCACTGGCCAGACCGCCAACCCCGGCCAGACCGTCTACTTCCCCCTGGAGCTCACCAACACCGGCCAGAACACCGACACCTACAACCTGAGCGGCACAGTGCCCACGGGCTGGAGTGTGGTCTTCTACCCCGACACCAACTGCGATGGCACCCCTGATGGTGCCCCCGTCACCAACGTGGGCCCGGTCAACCCCGGCCAGACGGTGTGCTTCGTGGCGGCGGTGAGCGTGCCAGAAGGGACGGCTCCGGGTAGCAACAACGTGACCTTCACCGCCACCAGCACCACCAACTCCAGCGTCCAAGACACGGTTTCCACCACTGTCACGGTCAACGTGGTGGCCCAGGTTCTCCTTGACCCCGACCGGAACGGCACCGTGACCAGCCCCGGCACCATCCAGTACACCCACACCCTCCTCAACAACTCTAACGCCCCGGCCACGTGCTCCATCTCCGGCAACGGAGGCTCTTTCGGCTGGACCTACCAGTACTCCACGGACGGCACCACCTGGTCCAACAACCTGCCCAACCCGCCCGGCATCTCTGTTCCTGCTAACGGCGGAACCGTCACCATCTACGTGCGGGTGACCGTGCCGGCGGGTCAGCCCATCGGCCGAGTGGATGTGAACACCGTCACCGCCACCTGCCAGGTGGGTAGCACCACTGCCACGGACACCGCCACGGAGACCACCACCATCGTGGGCGGGGAGCTCCGGCTGGAGAAGGAGGTGGATAAGACCACCGCTTACCCGGGCGAGACGCTCACCTACAACGTCACCGCCACCAACATCGGCACCGGCAACCTGACCCAGGTCATCGTCACCGACCCCTTGCCCGCCTACACCAACTTCGTGAGCGTCTCCGCCACCATTATCGGCTTCCCCACGGGCGCCCAGGTGCTCTACTCCACGAACGGCACCACCTGGAGCACCACGGCTCCCACCTCCTTGCCCGCAGGCGGAAGCATCTACGTGGCAGTGGACACGGACTCGGACAACACCATCACCAGCGCCGACATCATGCCACCCGGTGCCAGAATCATCATCACCTTCCGGGTGCAGGTGCAGTAAACCCTCTTCCCCCGCCCCGGGGCTTCCCGGGGCGGGGCCCCCTAAGGGGGGAAGCCAAAAACAGAAGAAGCGCTTTCAAACGAGGCTTTTAGAAGGATTTTCACACCGGGGCCTGAGGATAAGGGAGGTGAAGGCAAGGATGAGGGAAAAGGTGAAAAGGCTAATCACAATAACCCCGATCCTCGGGGTTATCGTTGGTTTTTTCACCTTTGCCTTCGCCATGACCCCGGCGGGCACGGTAATCCGCAACCAGGCCACGGCCCTGGTGGGCAACGAACGTTACCTCTCCAACGTGGTGGAAACCGTGGTCCGGCCCCTTTGCCTTCCCTCCCTCACCCCCAACGGCACCCCCACTACCCCAGGCCAGGAAGCCGGTATAAGCCCTGGCGGCTACGCCTATCTGCCCTACGTCTTGACCAACGCCGGGAATGACGCCTTCACCTTCTCCCTTTCCCTTGTCCCGGGCCCCCGCGATTGGGACCCGGCGGAGATGGCCATTTTCCCCGACCAAAACGCCGATGGGCTTCCCGATAACTCCACTCCTCTCACCCAAGCCACCCTGGCCATGGGCGAGATCCTCCGCCTGGTGGTGGGCATAAGGGCACCCGCCTCCGCCACGGGAAGCCTGCTTCTGACCCCGGTGGCCCGCTGCCCAAACGGCCAGGAAGATGCCGAGAACTACGCCCGGATTACCGTCACCACGGGACCAGCCCTTTCCGTGGAAAAGCAGATGCCCCCAAGCGCCCTTCCGGGAGAGGAGATCCCGGTCCTGCTCCAGGTGCGTAACCTGGGAACCGCCACGGCCCACACGGTAACCCTGCTGGACCAGCCCCTCCCCCTTCCCTTTGTTCCCGGCAGCGCCCAGGCTCCTAAGGGCCGGGTGGAGTATTACGACGGCACCACCTGGCAGCAAACTGAGCCCCAGGTGGTGAAGGGAGTCCGCCTGGTGCTGGACCGGCTCTTGGTGGGAGAGGAAGCCACCCTCACCTTCCGCCTGAAGGTACCCCCGGGCACTCCACCGGGCCAGGTGGAAAACCTGGCCCGGGCGGAAGGCCCAGGAGGTCCGGCGGAGGGAAGGGCTGCCCTAGAGATCCTCCCCATCTACCAGCACCACCTGGGCCCCCTGGGTAACCCCAGGGCCCTTCCCGGTGGAGAGGGCTCCACGAACGACCGGCAAGAAGCCCAGGGTCTGGCAGGCCAACCCTTTTGCTTTGCCCATACCCTGGAAAATGCGGGCACGGTGCAGGATGCCTACGACCTCCGCGTGGAGGGCCTCCCTGAAGGCCTAGGCTACTGGTTTACGGGAATGGACCGTAGCCCCCTGACCCCACCCCTGGTCCTGGGACCTGGGGAGCAGATGGACTTCAGGGTTTGCTACCTTCCCCAGGAAGCGGGTACCTTCCAAGCCCGGGTGGTAGCCCTCTCCCAGGCTACCGGAGCCAGGAACACCACGGTGGACCTCTTGCATCTCCTCCCGGCCAACGCCCTGGGTCTTGTGAAGGAAGCGGATCCCGCTCCAGGCACTACCTTGAAACCTGGGGATGTGATCACCTACACCCTGCGCATTCAAAACGCCTTCGCTTCTCTTTCCCAGGTGGCGGTGGAGGATGCTTTAAGCCCCCATGTGGAGTTCGTTTCCGCCTCTCATGGAGGAGTGTACGAGGCCCAAGCCCACAAGGTGGTATGGACCTTTGCTTCCCTTCCTCAGGGAGAAACCCTCCTTATCCTGAAGGTGCGGGTGCGGGCCAACACTCCCGACGATAGCCTGGTGGCAAACACCTTCCTGCTTAGGTCCCAGGAAACCCCCAATCCCCTCACCTCCAACCCGGTAACCCATCCGGTCTTTAGTGTGAACCTTCTTCTTCGCAAGGAAGTGAGTCCGAAGGAAGCCGTGGTGGGCGATCTTCTCACCTACCGCCTCACCCTGGAAAATCCCTCGTCCGCAAGCCTTACCGTACGCATCACCGACACGCCACCCCCGGGAACCCGCTACGAGCCCGGCACCGCCCTCTTCTTCCCCGAATGCCAGGGAGGTGGGGAAGCCCTCGAGCCCCGGCGGGAGAACGGAAGCCTTGTGTGGGAAAACCTCTCCTTACCCGGCAAGGGCAAGCTCTGCCTGACCTATAAGCTCCGCCTTCTTCCTGGAGCACCTAAGGAACTGGTCAACACCGCCCAGGCCCTGGGGGTGAGCGGAAACGGGGCGGCCACCGCCAGCGGCAAAGCCCAGGCCCTGACTCTCCTAAAGCCCGGGCCCTTCGCCCTGGGGGGGATGCTCCTGGGCCGGGTCTTCCTGGATATGGATGGGGACGGCACCTTTGGACCCCAGGACCTTCCGCTTCCAGGGGCAAGAATCCTCCTTTCCAACGGCGTGCAGGCCCTCACGGATAGCGCTGGCCGGTACGCTTTCCGGGACCTCGAGGGCCTCCATCAAGTGATGCTGGATCCCGCCTCGGCTCCCTTCCCCCCGCTTCCCATGCCGGAAAACCTCGGGGAGGGGTACCGCAAGCGCGCCGTGGTCCAGGGCCTCACCGTGGTGGACTTCCCCTTAAGGCCTCCCAGGGGCTCAGTCCAGGTTTTCCGGAACACCACCTTGCGCCTGGGCCCCTTCTCGGTGGAGAAGAGAATCGTGCAGGTGGGGGACCGGCTTTTTGTGGAACTCCGCCTCAAAAGCCCCGAGCCCCTCCCCGAACTCACCCTCACCGATCCTTTGCCCGATGGAGGGGCCAAAACCTTTTCGTTTGCGGAGTTTAAAGGGGAAGAGGTCCTGGTATACGAGCTGGAAAAGGCCGTGCTGACCGACCCTGAGGTGCGGTGGAGGTACCCATGACGAGGCGAGGAGGCACCTGGAAACTGCTCCTGGGCATGGTCCTTTGGGCCCTGGCCCTTTTCCCATGGGCCAAGGCCCAAAGAAATCTTCCCCAAGTGGAGCTTAAGGCCACCTTGGTGGGCACGGGGCTGGAATGGGAGCTGGACCGCCTCGAGGTCTGGCTGGTTCCCGTGGCCGAGGAAGGGCGGATCGCCCTTTTCTCCCCGGGGTTTGACCCCGAGGACTACCGAAGCGCCCTTAAGGGCAAGGAGGAACTTGGGGATGAACGCTACGACCGGGGCCAGGGGAAGGTCAAGGCCACCTACGAGCTCCACCGGGAAGGCACCCTGCTCAGGCGGGTGGAGTTTGGAGTGGAACCCCACCGGGAGGTGGAGCTTTTCCTGGGGAAACTGGTCCCGGGCCAGGTCTACCGCCTGGTGGCCCGGTTTGAGGGCCTGGGCAAGAACGCTTTCGTGCTGCGGGCCGAGGGCTTCAAGGTCTATTTGGATCCCCAGGCCTATGTGGTGGACATGGCCCCCCATGGAGCAGGCCTCACCCTCCGCCAGCTTCCCGGCCAGCAGGGAACCTTTGTGGAGCTTCTCGCCCTAAGGGTGCCAGAGGACGCCCTTCCCCTCAGCGTGCGCTTTTACGATGAGGACGGCCCCGAAGAGCTCCGCTCCCGGGTGGTCCTGCCCAACGGCACCCTCGAGGAGCGCCCCGTGTCCGGTGACCGGGAATGGAGTTCCTACACCCTCAGGCTCCCCGGCCTCACCCGCTTCCTCTTCACCCAGCCCCCCACCGCCCGGCAGTACTCCAACACCCTGGCCTTCCAGGTGCCCGGATGTTTGCAAGCCGAGGCCGCCTTACCCGGGGGGGAAAGAGGTTTGCGTAGGCAAGAGGGAGGCTTCTCCCTGGTACCCCCAGGCCCCAGGAAGGTAAAGGTGGTGGATCCCGAGGGGAATCCCCTGGACCTGACGCCCACCCTTACCCCGGAAGGTTTGGCTACCCTGGCCCTGCCCCAGGGCTACCGTCTACTGGAAGTGCGCACCCAAGGGGCGGTGAAAACCCTGGAGGGAGGTCGGGTCCTTTTCGGCTGCCCTGGAGGGGAGGCCACCTATGTGGTGGAAATACCCCCGGCCCAGCTCAGGGTGCGGGTCCTCCTCGCCCTGCTCACGGGGGAACGGCCCGGGGAAGGTCTTCTGGAGGTAAGGGGAGAGGCGAAACGGGTGGAAGGGGAGGCTCTTTTCACCCTGGCACCCGGGACGTATCCCCTCGCCCTTCGGGTGGAAGGCGCCAAGGTGGAAGGACCCAGCCAGGTCACCCTTGCCCCGGGAGAGAAACGGGAGGTGGTCTTTAGCCTCTTCCCCCAGGTGAACCTCACCCTCACCCCCGAGACCCAGCGCCAGAGGGAAGGAGAGGTAGCCCGGGTGGTCCTGGAAGCCACCACCTCCTACCCTGGCCTCCTCCCCGGGGAACTCTCCCTGGAGCTTCCCGAGGACCTGGAGGCCCTGACCCCCACCCGCATCACCGGCCCCCTCAGCAAGGACCGTCCCTTGCGGCTTACGGTGGACCTCAAGGGTCCCAAGGGCACCTACGTGGTTAAGGGAAGGCTCCAGCCCCATGGCCTCGAGGCTTCCGGGCAGGTGGAGTTCTTCCGGCAGGCCACCTTCACCCTGCACAAGGAGGCCCTCACCCCCAAGGTGGCCCAGGGGGAGGAAGCCCGCTTCCGCCTCACGGTGGTGAACCGAGGGGACGAGGCCGGCTGGGTAATCCTGAGGGATCCTGGCGGGGCGGGCCTCGAGGGGCCGAAGCTGGAAGAGCGCATCTACCTGGAGGCCCAAACAGGCAAAAGCTACGAGGTAGCCTTCCGGGCCACGGGGGAGGGCCTTTTGGTGAACCGGGCCGAACTCCTTTCCCAGCAAGGGGAGGTGCTGACCCGGACCGAGGCGTCTGTGGAGGTCCTCCTGCCCAAGCCCGCCCTGGCCCGGGAGCTCCCTTTCCAGCGCTATCTGCCGGGGGAGGAGGTACGGCACCGCCTGGTGGTGCGCAACCTGGGCGAGGCTCCCATGCGCTACATCCTGGAGGACACCTGCCCGGACTTCCTGGAACCCCGGGAGGCCCGGTTTGAAGGAATCCTGCCCCCAGGTGGGGAGAGGGTGCACACCTACACGGCCAAGGTGCGCTTCGGGCCGGAGGCCCAGGGCACCTGCCGGGCCACCCTGCACACCTCACGGGGCAATCCCACGGCGGAGGCTTCCGTGGCCCGTGTCCTCCTCTCCTTGAAGAAGGAAGCCCTTCCCGCCCGGGTGCTGGAGGGGAACAAGGCTGCCTTTCTCCTCACCGTGACCAACCCCGCCGACCACGCTGTGCGCATCCGCCTCCTGGACACCCTCCCCAAGGGCCTGCCCATGGAGGCCCTGGATAGGGAGCTTGCCCTCGAGGCCGGGGAAACCCGCATCCTTGAGCTTCCCGTGGAAGCGGTGCCCGCCGGGGTCTGGGTCAACCGGGCAAGCGCCTTCCTGGGGGACTCCCCGGTGGCCTTCCCCGCCGAGGCCACCCTGGCCGGGCTACCCCTATTGATCCCCGAGCGCATCTCCGAGGTGCGCCTGCCCTACCAGGTGCAGGCCGCCCAGGGGGAGGGACTCCTCCTGGCCTTCCCCCTTCCCCCGGGAGCCCAGTACATCCCGGGTAGCGCCCGGCACCAGGAGCTTCCCCTGGAAGACCCCCTGGTCTACGAGCAAGAGGGGGCCCAGACCCTATACTGGAGGCTTCCCTTTGCCCAAAAGGGCGAGGTGCGCTTCCTGCTGAAGCACGAAAGGGCCCTGCCCCCCATGGGCAAGCCGGGCCTTACCCTCCTCTCCGGGGGCAGGGAGGTGGCCCTGGAGGGTAGGGCAACCCTGGAGGAGTACCGCAAGGCCAAACCCCTGGCCACCTCCCGGTCCGGGGTGATCCGCCAGCCCCAAGACGGCCAGGTTTTCCGGGACCGGGATGCCATCACCGTGGTCCTGGAAGCCCCCTTGGGCCCCCTCACCCTCAAGGTGAACGGGCAGGTGGTGGGCCAGGATCGCCTGGGCAAGGCGGAGCTGGACGAGGGCCAGGGCTGGCAGCGCCTGGAGTACTACGGGGTGCCCCTGGCCGTGGGGAGGAACCTCCTGGAGGTGGAGGGCGTGGCCCAGGACCGGGTGGAGGTCTTTCGCACGGGAAACCCCGTCAGGCTCAGGCTCTCCCTCCTGGAAGGAAAGGCGGATGGCCGCACCCCCATCCGGGTGAGGGTGGAGGCCCTGGACGAAAACGGGCTTCCCTCCGGGTTCGGCCCCATCACGGTGGAAACCGATCTAGATCCCTTGAACCCGGATGCCTTCCTGGAGATCTCCGGCTACCAGATCCTCCTCAAGGATGGCCGGGCAGAGCTTCTCCTTAAGCCCCTATCCGCCCCCCGGGAGTTCACGGTGCGGGCCGAGTTCAACCGCATAGAAGCCAAGGAGCGCTTCTTCCCCGGGGAAAGGAGGGAAGGGCTTTGGCTTGCCCAGGGAAGCGTGGGGGTGGCCTTAAAGGAGATATCCCAGGGGCTTAGCCTGGAAAACCTCCGCCTTTTTAGCCTGGCCCGAGCCTATGCCGAGGGCCCGGTGATGGGAGGCCAGGGCCAGCTGGCCCTGGACACCGCAGGCGGGCTTGCCGGGAAACTGACCCCGGAGCGCTTCCCCGTCACCGGGGCAGCCACCGAGGCCAAGCGTCCCCTCACCTCCGACGACCCCATCGCCTTCCGCTACGACCAGGCGGAGTTCTCCATCGCTTACGAACGGGCTCCCCTGGGAGCAGCCCTGCCCGAGGCCACCGCCCTCCGCTTCGCCACCCGGGGAGCCACGCGCCTGGAAGGCTTCCTGGGCCTCCTGCCCTGGGCACGGGTACAGGAACGGATAACCCCCGACGGCACCTCGTACTACCGTCTCTCCCAGCCTCCCAAGCCCGGCTCCGTAAGCCTCATCCTGGTGGAAGGGGCCCGGGAAACCCGCCTGGTGGAGGGCAAGGACTACGTGGTGGACGATCTGGGGAACATCCAGCTTTCCCGGCCCCTCTTCCCCACCACCCCGAGCCTGGCTCCCGTGTACCTCCTGGCGGAATACGCCCCGGTGAGCGCCCCCCGGGATCTCCTGGCCTACGGCCTGGGTGCTACCTATGAGGAAGGAGGCTTCCGTTTCGGGGTTTCCGCCGCCTACCTGGGCTCCTGGCGGTATGGCCTGGAAGCGGGCTACGCCCAGGGGTCGGACCGCCTGGGTCTCAGCGCCGGCTACGCCGAGGGCCGCTTCCGCCTGGCCTTTGGGGCCGATGCCCGCCTGGGGGCCTTCCGCCTCCAGGGGGACCTGCGCACGGAGGATATCGCCCAGGGCCTCGCCGCCCTCCAGGGCCAGGCCCGGCTGGCCTACGAGGAAGGCTCCCTGGGCGTGGCCCTGGAGCACACCACCCCCGCCCAGGTCACGGGCGCAGCCCGTAACTTGACCGCCCTCCTCCTGGAGTACCGGCCCAAGCCCTTCACCGTGGGAGCCGGCCTCGGCTACATGTGGAATGAGGCGGCCTGGGCCTTCCTGGGGCGGGCGGGGTACGAGGAAGCTGGGGCCAAGGTCCTCCTCACCCACAGCCAGGCCTTCGGGCTCAGCAAGGCCATAAGCCGGCTGGAAGCCACCTTGCCCCTGGACCCCAACCTTTCCCTGGAGGCAGGGCTGGCCTACCCGTGGGGCGAGGGGCTGTCCGGCACCCTGGGCCTGCGGCAAAGGCTCGCTGGGGCCAACCTCTCCCTTTCCTACCAGCTTCCCACCGCCAGCGGGGAGGGGAACCGGGCTCGCTTCGGTGTGGAAGCACCCTTGCCCCTCACGGACACCCTAAGCCTCAACCTCACCGCCGGAATGGAGCGGAACTTGAACACGGGCACCGGCACCGCCGCCTTTGGCCTCGCCGCCCGGTACAAAACCGAAACCCTCTCCGCCACCCTAGGGGGTGAGGTTTCCCTGGGCCAGGAAACCAAGCTGGTATTCAAAGGCGGTGCGGCGGGAAGCCTGGACGAGGAAAACACCCTGTCCGTGGACGGTCTTTACCAGGTCCTGCCCAAGCCCGAGGGCCGCTTCACCGTGGCCTACGCCCTCTTCGCCTCCCAGATGAACCTCCTCACCTACCACCGCATCCTCCTGGGGAACGAGCCTCTCCTGGAAGGCGAACTCATCTCCGCTTACCACCAGCCTGGCTTCCAAATCAGGCCTGGCCTTGCCTACCGCATCAAGCCCCAGGACCCCCTGGCCAACACCTAC
Organism: Thermus sp. KWY1; assembly: GCF_057547025.1. Lineage (NCBI taxonomy): Bacteria > Thermotogati > Deinococcota > Deinococci > Thermales > Thermaceae > Thermus > Thermus sp. KWY1. The sequence goes on along the minus strand of NZ_BAAJPG010000023.1, from coordinate 137,901 downwards.
CAGTTCGGATTAGGAGCCAACCTCTACCTCACGGAACGCTTTGGCCTGGGTGGGGCTGGCTACTACGTGTTCCAGCCCGGCACGGGCCAGGGCCGCTTCGCTTACAGCGTGGAGGGAAGCCTGAGGGTGCTGGATGGCCTCTGGTTCAACCTGGGGTACAGCTTCGGGGAAACCCTCCTGCAACCCGAAGGCCTCTACCTGCGCCTGGATTTCTTTGGGGGTAGCCGATGAGGTACGTGCGTCTTGGTTTGGTTCTCTCTATCCTTTCCTTTTTAGGTCTAGCCCAAGCCCAAGTGGTGCGTTCCTTCCAGGAGGCTTTCCGGGTGGAAACCACCGGAGACATTCTCATCGTGGGCAACACGCTGATGACATGTAGCGACGGTTGCAACCCTAATGATCAAAGCCTAAGTAACAATCGCCCAATGGCGTTTGTGGATTTTGACAACGACTCCTCCACCTCCAACTCCTCCAGTAGCTTCCTGAGCCTTCCCTCGGGAGCCCAGGTTCTGTGGGCTGGCCTCTATTGGGGCGCACGGGCCGATCCCAACAGCGCTAATCGCTCCCAAATCCGGATAAGGCCCCCTGGTTCTCCAACATACCAAACCGTGACCGCAGATTGGATTGCAACCATAACCAACCAAGGTGACACCACTAGTCGCCCCTATGCGGCCTTTAAGGACGTCACCTCCCTGGTGCAAAGCGCTGGATCTGGGGAATACTGGGTCGCCAACATCACTGGCCTCACGGGCAATAATGGGTTAGGTTACTACGCTGGCTGGAGTCTGGTGGTGGCCTACCAGCATCCGGCTGAGCCCTTCCGCCGCCTCCAGGTTTTCCACGGGCTAGCCAGCGTCAACAGTACCAATAACGTAACCATCACGGTTTCCGGGCTGCTCACGCCACTGGTAGGCACCGTGGAAGCCCGGGTAGGTGCAGTGTCCTGGGAAGGAGACGGAGGCATTACCGGCGATTCCTTCCAGATCAAGCCCACCGCCAGCCTCACCTGGTCCAATCTCTCTGACGCCGTTAATCCATCCAATAACTTCTTTAACTCCACTATCAGCCGCTTAGGCCAACATTACACCAACCGCACGCCATCCTACCGTAACACCTTTGCCCTTGATGCCGATGTGGTTCCGTACAACGGCTTACCCAACGGAACCACCTCGGTGGATCTGCGTTTCACCTCCACTCAGGACGCCTACTTCCCCCAGGTCCTCACCTTCGCCATCAACCTGTACCTCCCCGACTTGGTTACCACCTTCCAAAAAAGCTACAATGACCCAAATGGGGGCCAGGTGGTGGTGGGAGATGAGCTGGAGTTCGAAATCAGTTTCCAGAACACGGGTACGGATGGGGCCAACAACGTGGTGCTTACCGATCCCATTCCCCCGGGTACCCAGTACGTGCCGGGTAGTCTCCAGGTGGTTCAAAACGCCGCCAGCGCTCCCACCGGCACGTTCACTGACGCGAGTGGCGACGACATCGCCGAGTACAGCCCATCATGTCCAGAACATGGGGGTTCCCCTTGCGTACGGTTCCGGCTTGGTTCCGGAGCCAATGCCTCTCAGGGTGGTGTAATCCTCCCTGGGGAAGGAGCCAGGGTGCGCTTCCGGGTACAGGTGTTGCCGCAGGCCGCCGGCCAGACCATAACCAACACGGCTCAGATTTCCTACAACTCCTTGACCCTGGGCACGAGTTTCAGCAAAACCGCTTCCGTCAGTGCCTCTGTGAGTATCCCCTACCCTCCCACCCTCAACAAGGTTTTTTCCCCAGCTTCTATCCCTCCAAGCAGCACCAGCCTTCTTACCATCACCCTTGCCAACCCCAACCCCACCCCTGCCACCCTCACCGCCAATCTGGTGGACAGCCTCCCTGCGGGGCTGGTGGTGGCCAGCCCGGCCTCTGCCAGCACCACCTGCCCAGGAGGCAGCGTGAGCGCCACCCCAGGCGGCACCAGCATCACCCTCTCTAGCGGCGCACAAATCCCCGCGGGTGGCGCCTGCACGGTAACCGTCCAGGTGACCGGCAGCACCCCGGGCAGTTACACCAACACCCTGCCCCAGGGAGCCCTAAAGACAAACCTGGGGGAGAACCAAAACCCGGCCACTGCCACCCTAACCGTGGAAGGCTATACCCTTTCTGGATCCCTTTACCACGACCTCGAGCCCGATGGCCTCAAAGGCCCAAGCGAGGACTGGTCCACGGGAACCACACTCTACGTGAACCTGGTGCAAGGGGGTAGCGTGGTGGCCTCGGCAACCGTGAACCCTGGCACTGGTGCCTTCTCCTTCCAAGGCGTACCCCCAGGAAGCTACTCCCTGGTGGTGGCCACCTCCCCGGGTAGCACCGCCCCCCAAGCTCCTTCGGGTTGGCGCTTCATCAACCCCGGGAATGGCGAGCGGCAAATAGGGGTGACTGGCCACCTGCAAGGCCTGGATTTCGGTCTTTTCCATGGGGGAGTGGTCCAGGGCCAGGTCTTCTGGGATGACGGCTTTCAGGGAGGCAATCCCAACAACGCCCTACAGGATGGGGGGGAACTAGGGGTGGGTGGGGTTACAGTCACCGCCACGGATGGCAACAACACCCGCACCGCCCCCACCGATGGCCATGGCTTCTACCGCCTCTACATCCCCGCCTCTTGGGGACAGGTGACCCTCTTCCATCCCCTTCGCCCCGCCACCGGTTGGAACGACGGCAGCACCCCCACCCAGGTGGCGGACTGGAACCAGGCCACTACCCCCACCTCCCCAGGGGCCACCCTCCAGCTAGGCCCCGCTCCTCTTCTTGCCGGCTACACCTGGGTCCGCAACTTCGGCTCGGTGCGGGATAGCCGCTTCTATCCCGATGCCTCCGGCCAAACCTCTTCCCCCGGCGTCTACACCTTTAGCCACTGGTACCGGCCAGGAACCTTAGGCACCGTCACCCTCTCCCCCCTCGCCCCAAGCCCCCGCTACACCTACCAGGTCCGGGTGGATCTGGACTGCAACGGCTCCTTCGGTCCAGGGGAAGACTGGGCCTCCTTCCCCTACACCTTTACCGTGGGCACCGCCTGGCCCCGGGAAGCCGATGGCGGCCTCAGGGCCTGTGCCCTCGAGGTCCGAGCCCTGGTGCCCGCCGGGGAACCCGCAGGAGCCATGGACATCGCCCTGGTGGAAGCCAGGCTCACCTGGGCAGCAAACCCCAGCGTCCAGGAACCCGACACCCTCACGGATACCCTTCACGTGGTGGGAGGTGAGGTCCGCCTGGAAAAACGGGTGCGCAATATTTCCCAAAACACCCCCTTCGCCACCACCGCCCAGGGCAAACCCAACGAGGTCCTGGAGTACTGCATCGCCTACCGCAACCTGGGAACCCAGCCCGTCAGCAACTTCGTCCTCAGCGACCCCATCCCCTTCTTCACCGAAGCCCTCACCACCGTGGCCGACTACGGCAACAAGGCCATCCAGTGGACCCACGGAAGCGCCACCCAGCACCTCACCGCACAAACCGGGGATGACGCCGGGGAAATCGCAAGCGGCCTTGTAAGGGTTCTGGTGGGCACCGTGGGGCCAGGGGAGATGGGAGAGGTGTGCTACCGGGTGAGGATCCGCTAGGCGAGAACGCGCCTATTCCTTGGAGCCGGGCGCAACACCAGGATAAGCCCTGGGCAGAAGCCTCCTCTCCCACGCCGCTTTCAAAAGCTCCTCCCGAAAGTCGGGGTGGGCCACCTCAATAAGGGCCAGGGCCCTCTCCCTTAGGGAGCGGCCGAAGAGTTCGGCGATGCCCCACTCGGTGACCACGTAGTGCACATCGGCCCGGGTGGTGACCACCCCGGCCCCCGGCTTCAAGTAGGGAACAATGCGGCTTTGCCCCTTGGCGGTGGAGGGCAGGGCGATGATGGGCTTGCCCCCCTCGCTCCGGGCTGCCCCGCGGATGAAGTCCAGCTGGCCGCCGAAGCCCGAGTAGATGCGGGTGCCGATGGAGTCCGCCACCACCTGGCCGGTGAGGTCCACCTCGATGGCGGAGTTGATGGCCACCATCTTGCGGTTCTGGGCCACCACGAAGGGATCGTTCACGTAGTCCGCGGGGTGGAGTTCAAAGAGGGGGTTGTCGTGGACGAAGCGGTAGAGCCGTTCCGAGCCCAGGACAAAGGTGCCGATCACCTTGCCGGGGTGGAGGGTCTTGCGGGCCCCGGTGATGAGGCCTTTTTCAAAGGCCTCGAGGACCCCATCGGAGATCATCTCCGTGTGGATGCCCAAGTCCCGCCTGCCCTCGAGGCTGGCCAGCACGGCATCGGGAATGGCCCCGATGCCCATCTGCAAGGTGGCCCCATCCTCAATGAGGCTCGCCACATGCTCCCCGATCCTCCGCTCCACCTCGCCAAAGCCCTCCCGCTTCAGCTCGGGCAGGGGCCAGTCCAGCTCCACGATGGCGGTGAAGCGGGAGACGTGGACGAAGGTATCCCCCAGGGTTCTCGGCATCCTGGGGTTCACCATGGCGATCACGATGGGAGCCGCCTCGAGGGCCGCCTTGGTGGCGATCACCTCCACCCCCAGGGAGCAGAAGCCGTGCTCGTCGGGTGGGGAAACCTGGACGATGGCGGCATCCAGGGGAAGGATGCTCCTTTTGAAAAGCCACGGCACCTGGTGGAGCATGATGGGCACGTAGTCGGCCCGGCCCTGGTTCACCGCCTCCCGGTCGGTGGGCCCCACGAAGAGGGAGCGGCGCCGGAAGTGGCCCTCCATCTCCGGGGAGGCAAAGGGATCCTCCCCCATCTGCAGGAGGTGCACCAGTTCCACGCTCTCCAGCTCCTCCTTGCGGGCGGCCAGGGCCTTCAGGATGGGGGTAGGGGTGGCGGCGTTTCCGGAAACGAAGACCCGCATCCCGGATCGGATGAGGGTGACGGCATCCTCGGGGGAAGTCAGCTTCTTGCGGTAGCTCATTCCAGGTGGCCTCCTTTCTGGCCCAGGAGGAGGTAAGCCCCTTGCCGGAGCTCGGGAACCCCCAAGGGATCCTCCTCCACCTCCAGGAGAAAGGGCAAAAGGGTGGCGGTGAGGGCGTGGCTGCTGGTACGGGGCACCAGGGCGGGAACGTTGGGGAGGCAGAAATGGGTGATGCCCATCTCCTGGTACACCCCCACCCGGCTGGTTTCCGCAATCCCCCCCTGGTCGATGGCGAAATCCAGGAGCACGGCCCCCGGGCGCATGCGAGAGAGCAGGGCCCGGCTTAGGAGGAAGGGGGCCCTCTCCCCAGGCACCGCCACCGCCCCCACCAGGACGTCGGCAAAGGCGGCGTACCGCTCCAGCCGGCTTTGGGTGATGAGGGCGGCAACCGCCCCCTTGGCCTCCTTGGAGGCTTCCTCCAGGGCGGAAAGCTCCTTGTCCAGGAGGTAGACCGAGGCCCCCATTCCCAAAAAGGAGCGGGCCGCCGCCCTTCCCAAAACCCCCGCCCCCAGGATGACCACATCCGCAGGGGGAATCCCCGGCAGCCCGGAAAGAAGCACCCCGGGACCAAAGGGAGCCTCCAGAAGCCTCCCGGCGATCTGGGGGGCCAGGCGGCCTGCGATCTCGCTCATGGCCTTGAGCACGGGGCGCCTCCCCCCGGCTCCGATGAGTTCGTAGCCGATGGCGGTCAAACCCTTTTCCGCCATGGCCTCCACCAGGGAAGATTCCGCCACCGCCAGGTGCATGAAGGCCATGATGGTGGCTCCGGGCCGGAGCAAGGCGATCTCCTCGAGGGTGGGCCTTCCCACCTTCAAGACCACCTCCCCACGGCCAAAGGCTTCCTCCCGGCTCACCAGCCGGGCCCCGGCCTCCTCGTAGGCCCCATCGGGGAAGCCCGCCCGCTCCCCCGCCCCCCGCTCCACATAGACCCGGTGGCCCCTCTCCACCAGCTCCCGCACCCCTTGGGGGGTAAGGGCCACCCGCCCCTCCCGCACCTCCCCGAAGGGGGGTTGGGTCTTGACCACGCCTTGCTCCTTGGGTAGGCCAAACTCCATACCCGCCTCCTCGCCTCGAGCTTAAGGCCCGGCCTCAGGGCGGATGTCCTTTTCCTTCTCATGAAATCCCACCCTAGGCTTTTTTCGTGGATACCTTCGCCGACTGGCTCTTCGTGGCCCTCTGGGGGGCGGGGGTGCTCCTTACCCTGGTGCCCTTCGTCCCCGCCACCCTCCTGATCCTGGCGGCTGCCCTCCTCCACGAGGCCCTGGTGGGCTTCCGGGAGCTTTCCCTGGGCCTGTGGCTGGCCCTGGGGGTTCTGGCCCTTCTGGCCATGAGCCTGGACAACCTCGCCACCCTCCTGGGAGCCAGAAGGTACGGGGCCGGGCGGGCAGGGCTATGGGGAGCGTTTTTGGGAGGGGTTTTGGGCCTCTTCCTGGGGGTGGTGGGGGTTTTGGTGCTCCCCTTTGTGCTGGCCTGGCTCTTTGAGTACCTTTCGGGCCGGAAACCCGAGGAGGCCCTAAGGGCAGCCTGGGGCACCCTGGTGGGCCTCATGGGGGGCGTGGTGGCCAAGGCGATCGTCCACGTGGCCATGGGGATCCTGGTGATCCGGGCCATCTTCTGATGCCACCCCAACCTGGCCAAACCAGGTTAGGGGCCCCCGGCGGTACTACCCCAGAGCAAGGTATGCTTTTCCCCATGGACCTGGTCTTCGTCACCCGCGAGGGGTGCGGCCTTTGCGAAAAGGCGGAAAGGGCCCTCTGGACCCTGGGAATACCCTATGTGCGCCGGGATGTGGACCAAGACCCCGGGCTTTTCCGCCTCTACACCTTCCGGGTACCCGTGCTCCTCCTGGGGGAAGAGGTGCTTTTGGAAGGAGCCTTTGGGGAGAAAGACCTGCTGGCCCTTGTGGAGCGCTGGCAGGAGTCCAAGGGAGGTGAGGCATGAACCCCACCATGATCCAGATCGGCCCCTTGCGCATCCAGTGGTACGGCTTCCTCCTGACCCTGACCATCTTCATCGGCTTTGAGCTGGCCAAGCGCAGGCTTAGGGCCTGGGGGTTGGATGCGGAGAAGTTTGAGGTGGTGGCCTTCTGGGCAGTCATCTTCGGGGTGGTGGGGGCCCGGCTGGGCTACGTGCTCACCTCCCCCGGCTACTTCCTGCAAAACCCCGTGGAGGTCCTGTACATCTGGCACGGGGGCCTCTCCTTCCACGGGGCCATTCTGGGCGGGGCTTTGGTCTTCTTCTACTTCCATAAGCGGAAGGGCTACCCCCTCTGGCCCTACCTGGACGCCGCCACCCCGGGGGTGGCCTTGGGCATCATCGCCGGCAGGATCGGGAACCTGATGAATGGCTCGGACACCGTGGGGCGCCTCACCTCCTTGCCCATCGGCTTCACCTGGCCGGAGTGGGCCAAGGGCTTCCCGGGAATCTGCCCCGGCATAGAGGACATCTCCCAGGTGTACCGGTGCGCGGAGCTCCTCCGGGGCCCCGTGCACCTCACCCAGATCTACGGGGCCCTGGTGGGCCTCATCCTTCTGCCCCTCTCCTACTACTGGCTTCGCAAAAAGCCTTTTTACGGGTATGCCTTCTGGAACTTCATCCTCTGGTACAGCGTGCTCCGCTCGGTCCTCGAGGAGCCCTTCCGGCTGAACCCCCTGTGGCTCCCCGTGTACCGCAATGACGAGCTGGGCATCGGCCTCTTCACCGCCACCCAGGTGGTGAGCCTGCCCCTCATCCTCCTTTCCTGGTACATGCTGCGGCGCCTGGGCCGGTAAGATAAGCCCATGGTGCTTCCCCCCCGCAAGGACTCGTTGAAGTGGGGCACCTACCCTGAGGACGTCCTGCCCCTTTGGGTGGCGGACATGGACTTCCCCGTGGCCGAGCCCATCCAGAGGGCCATACGGGAAAGGGCCGAGGGCTTTTTGGGCTACCCGCCCCGGGATGGGGACCCGGAGCTCAAGGCCCTCATCCTGGAACAAACGGGCTTAGAAGGGGAGGTGGCCTTCATGCCCGGGGTGGTGGTGGGGCTCTATGGGGCGGTGGCCGCCTTCACCGCCCCCGGGCAGGGGGTCCTGACCCAGGTCCCCATATACCCCCCGTTTCTGGCCGCCATACGCCAGCAAAGGCGCACGGTTCTGGCCAACCCCTTACGGGAAACGGAGGAGGGGTACAGGCTGGACCTCGAGGGCCTGGAGCGCCTGGCCTACGCCAGCAGGCTCCTCCTCTTCTGCCACCCGCAAAACCCCACGGGAAGGGTCTACAGCGAGGAGGAGCTTTCCGCCCTGGCCGCCATCGCCCGCAAGCACGACCTCATCGTGGTTTCCGATGAGCTCCACGCCCCTTTGACCTACGAGAAGCCCCACGTGCCCCTGGCCCGCTTCCTCCCCGAGCGCACCCTCACCCTGCTGGGCCCGGGAAAGGCTTACAACCTGGCTGGGCTGCCCATAGGGGCGGTGGTGGGGCCTAGGCCCCTGGTGGAGGCCTTGAAGCGCCACCTACCCCACACTTTTCCCAACGTGTTGGCCATGGCCGCCTGGAAGGCCGCCCTGCTGGAGGCTGGACCCTGGCTTCGGGAAACCCTAGCCCGGCTCAAGGCCAACCGCGACCGGGTGGCGGCCTGGGCCAAGGAGGTGGGCCTCGGGCACTTCGCTCCGGAGGGCACCTACCTGGCCTGGTTCAAAACCCCCATTCCCCAGGCGGCCTCCTTCTTCCTCAAGGAGGCCCGGGTGGCCCTGAACCCCGGGGAAAACTTCGGGGAAGGATACGACCGCTACGTGCGCCTCAACTTCGCCACCTACCCCGAGGTGCTGGAGGAAGCCCTGAAGCGCCTTGCCGAGGCCCTAAAGAAAGTGTAAACCCCCCGGGGAACGTCCCCGGGGGGAAGGAGCTTCCGGGCTTACTGGACCACCTCGATGGGGATCCGCTTGGCCCGGGCCTCGGCCACCTTGGGCAGGGTGAGACGCAGGATCCCGTGGCGGAACTCCGCCTTGGCCTGGGAGGCATCCACCTCCACGGGGAGGGAGAAGGTGCGCACAAAGGAGCCGTGAGGGATCTCCTGCAGGTAGTAGCGGCGCACCTTAACCTCCTCGGCAGGCTTCACCTGGCCCCGTACGGTGAGCTTGCTCCCCTCGAGGCTCACCTCCAGGTCCTCGGGAGCCAGGCCCGGCACCGCCATCTCCAGGACCAAGGCCTCGTCGGTCTCGTAGAGGTCGGCCGGAGCCACGTAGGTGGCCACGGGCCGGGCAAAGTCGCCCAGAACCTCCTCAAAGAGCCGGTTGGCCTCCTCCAGGAGGGAGAAAGGACCCCAGGTACGGAAGGGAGTGATCTCCGCAGGACGCACATCCCTACGAACCAGGGCCATACCTATCACCTCCTTTTTCACTTATATCACCTGCGCGCCTTCTTGTCAAGTACCTTTAGGCTTATGCGCCTACCCCTGCGCCCCCTATAATCAAGGGCATGGAGATCCCTCCTGAGGCCGTCTTGGTGGACACCCGGCCCAGGGCTGCCTACGAGGCAGGCCACCTGCCAGGCGCCCGCCACCTGGATCTTTCCGCCCCCAGGCTCCGCCTGCGGGAAGAGGCGGAGCTCAAGGCCCTCGAGGCCGGCCTCACCGACCTCTTCCAGGAACTTGGCTTAAGAAGCCCGGTGGTCCTCTACGACGAGGGGCTCACCAGCCGCCTTTGCCGCACGGCCTTCTTCCTGGGCCTCGGGGGGCTAGAGGTGGAGCTTTGGACGGAGGGCTGGGAACCCTACGCCACCGAACGGGAAGAGCCCAAGCCCGAGCGCTCGGATACCCTAGCCCGCCTCCGGCGGGACTGGCTCCTCACCGCGGACGAGGCGGCCAGGCACCCTCTTCTTTTGGATGTGCGAAGCCCCGAGGAATATCAGGGCAAGGTCCACCCCCCCTGCTGCCCCAAGGGGGGACGGATCCCGGGGAGCCGGAATGCCCCCCTGGAGCTTTTCCTGGAGCCGGATAAGGTGCTAAAGCAACTCGGCCTGGAGCCGGGACAGGAGGTGGGGGTCTACTGCCACTCCGGGGCTCGGAGCGCCGTGGCCTTCTTCGTGCTGAGAAGCCTCGGGGTGCGGGCCAGGAACTACCTGGGCTCCATGCACGAGTGGTTAGGGGAGGGCCTTCCCACCGAGCCATGAGGGTGTACGGCTTAAGCGTGGGCCCTCTCCAGGAAAACACCTACCTGGTGGAGGGGAAGGAAGGAGCGGTGCTCATAGACCCCGGGGACGAGGCGGAAAGGATCCTGGCCCTTTTGGAGTCCACGGGGTTAACCCCCAAGGCCATCCTCCTCACCCACGCCCACTTCGACCACGTGGGAGCGGTGGCCCCCTTGGTGGAGGCCCTGTCCCTGCCGGTCTTCCTCCACCCCTTGGACCTTCCCCTTTACCGGCATGCGGCGGAGGTGGCCCGCATGTGGGGCCTCGCCATCCCCGACCCTCCCCTCCCGGTAGAGCCTCTGGAAGAGGGGCAGGTCCTTTACGGCTTCACCGTCTGGCACCTTCCCGGCCATAGCCCCGGCCATGTGGCCTTCATCCATCCCGGCGAGGCCGGGGAACCCCCCCGGGTCCTTTCCGGGGATCTCCTCTTCCAAGGGAGCATCGGCCGCTACGACCTGCCAGGGGCAAGCCGGGAGGACCTTTTCCGCTCCTTAAAGCGCCTCCTCACCCTGCCCCCTCAGACGGAGGTCTACCCGGGGCATGGACCCAGCACCACCCTGGCCCTCGAGGCCAAGACCAACCCCTTCCTCCTCGGGTTAGAATGGGAAACGTGAACGGGGCGGATGCTCCCCACAGGGGACAGCTTGAGGCGCTCAAGGCTCTTTATGACCTGCAGGAAAAGGACCTGGAGATAGACCGATTGCAAAAGGAGGCGGAAACCCTTCCCGAGGACCTGGTTTCCGTGAAGGCCCAGGTGGAGGCCCTGGAAGACCGGCTTGCCGACCTCCTGGAGCGCCAGGCAGAGCTCCGCAAGGAGTACAACCGCCACAGCCTGGACATCGAGGACCTCACCGCCAAGGAAAAGCAGGCGGAGGCCGAGCAGCGCCAGGCCCAAAGCGCCCGCGAGCAGACCCAGTACGAAAACCGCATCCAGCAGATCAAGGACCGCATCAAGGAGCTCCTGGAGCTTTCCACCCCCATCATGGAGGCCATGGAGAACCTGGAAAACGAGATCCAGGAGGTGGAAGCTCAGCTGGCGGCCTTAAGGCCCCGCCTGGAAGAACTCTTGGAGGCCAACCGGGTGCGGGTGGAGGCCCTAAAGGCCGAGATTGCCGTCAGGCTGGAGGAACGCTCCCTGATGGCCCAGGCCATCCCTGCCCCTGTCCTGAAGGAGTACGAGGCCATCCGCCGGGCCCGGAAGGGCACCGGTATCGCCCGCATGCACCGCCAGGGCCAGGTCTTCCGTTGCGAGGGGTGCAACGTGGTCCTGCCCACCCACGTGGCGCAAAAGGTGGTACAGGGGCAGCTGGTGCGCTGCCCCTCCTGCGGCCGGCTTCTCTGGAAGGGGGAAGGTTAGGCCAGGCGGGCCTCGAGGGTAATCTCCTTCACCGCCCCCAGGGCCCGGGAGACCGGGCATCCTTCCTTGGCCGCCTGGGCGATCTCCTGGAACTTCTCTGGGGTTATCCCCGGCACCTCCGCCTCGGTGATGAGCTCAATCCGGGTGATGGTGGCCTTCCCCTCCACCATCTCCAGGTGCACCCGGGCCTCGGTGGAAACCCGCTTGGGGGGAAACCCCTCCCGTTCCAGCGAGGCCGCCAGGGCCATGGAGAAGCACCCCGCATGGGCGGCGGCGATGAGCTCCTCGGGGTTGGTCCCCGGCCCCTCCTCAAAGCGGGAGGGGAAGGAATAGGGTCCCTCAAAGGCCTGGCTTTGCAGCCGCATCAACCCCTTACCGCTCCGCAAACCTCCCTCCCATACCGCATTGGCCCTTCTTACCGGCATAGGTTTACCTCCAGTGCCAGAATACCTGGCACCTTGGGGAAGCTCCAGTGAGAAAAGGCACTTTTCCCAAGCCCCCGGGGTTTGACGAAGGGGGACGGGTAGCCCACACTAAAGGCGTGCTCTTCCTCTTCGTGGACGGCCTGGGCCTGGGGGAGGCCTTGGAGGACCTCTTCCCCCTTCTTTTGGAGCTTTCCCCCAGGGCCCTGGACGCCACCTTGGGGGTGGAGGGCTTGCCCCAGTCGGGCACGGGCCAGACCACGCTCCTCACCGGGGTCAACGCCGCCAGGCTCCTAGGCCACCACCAGGGGCCTTTCCCGAGCCCCAGGCTCAGGCCCCTTCTCCGGCAAAGCCTTTACGCCTGGGCTAAGGAAGCCGGCCTCAGGGTCCTCCACGCCAACGCCTACCGCCCGGAATACCTGAAGCGAGCCACGGGGGGAAGGAGGCTTATGCTTTCCGCCTTTGCCCAGGCGGCCCTCCTGGCAGGCCTCCCCCTTCTGCCCTTGGGCCATTCCCTGGCACTCCCTCCCGCCTTCTGGGAGGATCCCCACGAGGTGGGGGCCAGAATGGCGGCCTTGACCCGAAGTTTCGACCTGGTGGTCCTGGAGTACTGGGCCCTGGACCTGGCCGCCCACCGCCATCCGGATACCCTTCCCGAGCGCTTCCGCGAGCTCTCCCTGTTCCTGAAGGGCTTCCTGGAGGAAGGGGGCACCCTCCTCCTCACCTCCGACCACGGGAATGCCGAGGAGCCCTGGCACCCCAAGCACACCCGAAACCCCGTACCCCTGGTTTATACCGGGGAAACCCCCTTCTGGCCGCAGGACCTGGTGGGGGTGTTTTCCTGGCTGCAAGTGATTATCACTTCTAAACTTGCAAAATCCGACCGGAATACTTGACTTTAATCCCCCCTTGGGGTAAAGTCCCCAGGCAGAGGGCGCCCTCGCCCCGGGGAACCCCTGGGGATGCAGGAAGGAGGCAAGATGCAGCTTAGAAGGTTCATACCCCTGATCGGCCTTGTGGCTTTAGGACTGGCCTTCGCCCAGCAGCAGACCCTAACCCTCTACTCCGGGCGGGGGCAGAGCCTGGTGGAACCCTTGGTGAAGCAGTTCCAGGCGGAAACGGGTATCCGGGTCCAGGTGCGCTACGGCACCGACGCCCAGATCCTGGCGGCCCTGCAGGAGGAAGGAAGCCGTTCCCCGGCGGATGTCTTCTGGGCCAACACCGCGGGCGCCCTGGGCCAGGCGGCCAGCAAAGGCCTCTTAAGGCCTCTGGGGGACACCCTCCTTAGGCAACCCGTGGCCTTCGTGCCCGCCTCCAAGGCCTGGGTGCCGGTGACCCTGCGCCTGAGGGTGCTGGCCTATAACCCCCAGAAGCTTAAGCCGGAAGAGCTTCCCGCAAGCATCCTGGACCTCCCCCGCTTCGCCCAGGAAAAGGGCCTGGTGGGCAGGGTGGGCTGGACCCCCACCTACTCCAGCTTCCAGGACATGGTGGCGGGGATGATCGCCCTCTACGGGGAAGGCAGGACCCGGGAATGGCTTTCCGCCATGAAGGCCCTAAACCCCAAGAGCTACGCCTCCAACCCGGCCATGCTGGACGCCATCCGCGCCGGGGAGATCGACCTCGGCTCCACCAACCATTACTACGTGGTGCGCTTCCGCCGGGCCGGGTACAACCTGGGGCTCCACTACTTTAAGGATGGGGACGTCGGCAACCTGGCCTTGGTCACGGGAGCGGGCATCCTCAAGACCTCCAAGAACCTGGTGGCCGCAAACCGCTTCCTCACCTACCTGCTCTCCCCCAAGGGGCAGCAGTACTTCGCGGGCACCGTGGGGGAATACCCCTTGGTCAAGGGAGTGGTGGCCGATGCCCACCTCCTGCCCCTCGAGGAGGCCCTGGCGAAAAGCCCCAAGCTGGACTTTGAGAGGCTCCCCCTGGACCAGGCCCTAAGGCTCCTAAGGGAACTGGGGATTCTCTAGGACCACCCCCTCCCCCCGGATCCGGGGGCGAGCGCCGAAGCCGAAGATGACCAGCGCAAGAAGGCTCCACCAACTTCCCGGGCTCCTGCCCTTCCTGGTGCCCGCCCTCCTCACGGGGGGCGGGGTGGCCCTTCCCCTCCTCTACCTAGCCTTAAGGGCCCTCGAGGCCGATCCCGAAACCCTTCGGGATATCCTCCTTCGCCCCAAGAACCTGGAGCTGGTGAAGAACACCCTTTCCCTCCTCCTCGGGGTCCTCCTTTTCACCACCCTCATCGCCCTGCCCCTGGCCTTCCTCACCACCCGCACCGACCTCAAGGGGAAGCGCCTCTTCTCCATCCTCCTCACCCTGCCCCTGGCCATTCCCGGCTACGTGGGAGCCTACGTGATCCTTTCGGCCACGGGGCCCGGGGGGGTCCTCCCCCTGCCGCGCCTCGAGGGGTACTGGGGGGCGCTTCTGGTCCTCTCCCTCATCACCTACCCCTACCTCTTTCTGGGTTTGCGGGCTGCTTTTTTGGGGCTGGACCCCAGCTTGGAGGAAGCCGCCCGAACCCTGGGGGTGGGACCCTTAAGGGCCTTTTTCCAAGTGGTCTTCCCGCAACTTCTCCCCGCCCTCCTCTCGGGTTACCTGGTGGTGGGCCTCCACGTCCTGGGGGATTTCGGCACCGTGAGCCTCCTTCGCTACGAAACCTTCTCCTACGCCATTTACCTTCAGTACAGCGCCGCCTTTGACCGGGTGTACGCCGCCTGGCTGGCCCTTTTCCTCCTCCTCTTCACCGGAGGGCTTCTCCTTTTGGAAGGCGCCTTCCTCCGCCGCCTCAGCCTGGCCCGCACGGGAAAGGGCAGCGGGAAAAAGGCCAGGTCCGTGCGCCTGGGCAGGTTCACCCCCTGGGCTTACCTCCTACTCCTCCTCCCCGTCCTCCTGGCCCTGGTCCTTCCCCTCTATGCCCTTTTCCACCTGGCAAGCCGCTTTCCCCGGGAACACCTCACCGGGCTTTGGGAAGCCCTCTCCCACTCCGCCATGGCCGCCATCCCCGCCTCCTTTCTGGCGGTGGGCATGGCCCTGCCCATCGCCTACCTGGCGGTGCGCTACCCCTCGCCGGCCTCCCGCTTCCTGGAAAGGCTGGGCTATCTGGGCTACACCATCCCCCCTTTGGCCTTCGCCCTGGCCTGGATCTTCTTCAGCCTGAAAAGCCTTCCCTTCCTCTACGGCACCCTGCCCCTCCTCATCCTGGTTTTGGCCTTCCACTTCCTGGCCGAGGGCCTGGGGCCGGTGCGGGGGGCGCTTTACCAGGTGCCAAGGCGCCTCGAGGAGGCAGCCAGGACCCTGGGGGACACCCCGGCGCGGGCCTTCTTCCGCGTCACCTTTCCCCTCCTCTGGCGGGGAGCGGTGGCGGGAGGGGCCTTGGCCTTCATCGGGGCGGTGAAGGAGCTTCCCATCACCCTCCTCCTCGCCCCCATGGGGTACAGCACCCTTTCCACCCGGGTTTTCGGCTACACTCAGGAAGCCATGTTCGCCGAGGCCGCCCCCTTTGCCCTAGCCATCGCCCTCCTCTCGGCGGCCTTTGTGGGGGTGTTGCTTT
The DNA here is from genome assembly GCF_057547025.1 of Thermus sp. KWY1. Classification (NCBI taxonomy): domain Bacteria; kingdom Thermotogati; phylum Deinococcota; class Deinococci; order Thermales; family Thermaceae; genus Thermus; species Thermus sp. KWY1. The sequence goes on along the minus strand of NZ_BAAJPG010000023.1, from coordinate 122,475 downwards.
GGAGCGAGCGCCGCTTCTAATCCTGGAAGGCATCGTCAAGCGCTTCGGGGAGCACGAGGTGCTTAAGGGAATCGACCTCGAGGTCTTTCCCGGGGAGATCCTGGCCCTTTTGGGGCCCTCGGGCTGCGGCAAGACCACCCTCCTCAGGGTGGTGGCCGGGTTGGAAAACCCGGAGGCAGGGCGGATTTTCCTGGAGGGCAAGGAGATCACCTCCCTGCCCCCGGAAAAGCGGGGCATCGGCTTTGTCTTCCAGGACTACGCCCTTTTCCCCCACCTCACCGCCTTGGGCAACGTGGCCTTCGGCCTTAAGGGGAAAGACCGCTACGAGAAGGCCAAGAAGGCCCTGGAGCGGGTGGGCATGACCCTTTTCCAGGACCGCAAGCCCGGGGAGCTTTCCGGAGGGCAGCAGCAGCGCATCGCCCTGGCCCGGGCCCTGGCCCCGGGCCCGAAGCTGGTCCTCTTGGACGAACCCTTTTCCAGCCTGGACGCCAGCCTCAAGGCCAGCACCCGGGAGGAGGTGCGCAAGATCCTCAAGGAAACGGGCACCACTGCCCTTTTGGTCACCCACGACCAGGAGGAGGCCCTCTCCTTCGCCGACCGCCTGGGGGTGATGCGGGGAGGAAGGCTAGAGCAGGTGGGTACCCCCGAGGAGGTCTACCTCAAGCCCAAGACCCCCTTCGTGGCCCAGTTTTTGGGGCGCACCAACCTGCTTTCGGGGGAGGGATTCGGCCGGTATGCGGAAACGTGCCTGGGCCCTGTGCCCCTGGCGGAGCCCGCCCACGGACCCCTTCTCCTCTCCCTGCGCCCCGAGGCCCTAAGGCTTCTTCCCCCCGAAACCCCGGAGGGTGCCCTGGGACAGGTGCTGGCCCGGGAGTTCAAGGGGCACGACCTCACCTACCGGGTGCGTCTCTTCTCCCCGGAGAAGGAGATCCTGGTGCAGGAGGGACCGGAAAGCCCCTTCCGCGTGGGGGACCGGGTGCGGCTTAAGGTGGTGGGAAAGGGCGTGGCCCTCGAGGGGCATCCCTCCAAGGCCCCGGTGGGTGCGGATTAAGCTGGGCCCGTGCGCCGCATCCTGATCCTCACCGAGTACGACGGCACCCATTTCGCCGGGCTTCAGCGCCAGCGACCGGGCCTGCGCACCGTGCAGGGCGAGCTGGAAAGGATTTTGCCGGAAATCGGGGCCCTGCCCAAAGCGGTGGCCGCAGGCCGCACGGACGCCGGGGTGCATGCCCTGGCCATGCCTTTCCACTTTGACCTCTTAAGCAGGATTCCCACGGAGAGGATCCCCGAGGCCTTGAACCGCCTTCTCCCCGAGGACCTAAAGGTGATCGCCGCCAAGGAGGTGGCCCCAGACTTCCATGCCCGCAAGGACGCCCTTTGGCGGGCTTACCTTTACCGCATCCTCCTTAGGCCCCACCCCTCTCCTCTCCTCCGCCACCGGGCCCTTTGGATCCGCCACTCCCTGGACCTCGCCGCCATGCGGGAAGCCCTCGCCCACCTCCCGGGCCGGCACAGCTTCCTGGGCTTCGCCAAGGAGGAGGTGCGGGCAGGGGAAAGGGAGCTTTACGAGGCCCGCATGGAGGAGGTGGAAGGGGAAGCAGGTAGGGAGCTTCGCTTCTACTTCCGGGGCCAAAGCTTTCTGAGGGGCCAGGTGCGGGGGATGGTGGGAACCCTCCTCGAGGTGGGTCTGGGCAAGCGCTCCCCGGAGAGCATCCGGCTCATCCTGCAAACCCAGGACCGGGGCCAAGCGGGCCCCTCGGCGCCGCCCCAGGGGTTATATTTCCTCGAGGCCGCCTATCCCCCGGAAAAGCTATCCCCTCGGTAGACCGGGGGCCCCACCCTGGCAAAGCCAGGGTGGGGTGGCATCAGAGACGGCTCCTCGGGTCCAAAGCATCCCGAAGCCCATCCCCCAGGTAGTTAAAGGCCAAGACGGTGATGAAGATCATGAACCCCGGGGGCAGGGCCAGCCAAGGAGCGGTGAAGATATACTCCTGGGCATTGGTGAGCATGTTGCCCCAGGTGGCCACCGGGGGCTGGATGCCAAAGCCCAGGAAGGAAAGGGCCGCCTCCACCAAAATGGCCCCGCCGATCTGCAAGGTGGCCTGCACGATGAGGGGAGCCAGGGTGTTGGGCACCAAATGCCGGAACATGATCCTGGCATCGCTGGCCCCCAGGGCCTGGGCGGCGGTGGCGTAGTCCTGCTCCCTTAGGGAAAGGATGTTCCCCCGCACCAGCCGGGCTGTGCCCAGCCAGCCGAAGAGCACCAGGATGGTGATGATGATGAAAACGCTGGCCGCATCGCCGAAGACTCCCTGGGCCCACTGCCCCACCTTCACCCCGGGGTCGCGCAACAAGGCGGAAAGCACCAGAAGAAGGGGCAGGGTGGGAATGGTGAGCATGAAGTCGATAAGGCGGCTTATGGCCACGTCCAAATCCAGGCGGATCTCCCCCTTAAGCCCATACCAGGCAGCCCAGAGCACCAGAGCCAAGACAAGGCCAAAGCCCAGGTAACTCCCCACGCTTCCCGTCTGGATTCCATCCTCGGCCAAGGCCCAGGCGATGGAAAGGGCCAGGTACAAGACCCCGTAGTAGAGGAACCAGGAGAACACCCGCCACAGGGCAAAGCTCCAGGGATAAAACCCTTCCCGCTCCCGCCTTAAAGGCCCCAGGTAGAACCGCAGGGGCCGGCCCGAGAAGTACCCCGCCAGGGTGCCCATGATGGTACCCAGGATGACGCTGGAAAAAGCCACGGCGAAGCCCACCAAAAGGGAGATCCGGGAACCGTAGATGATGCGGGAAAGCACATCCCGGCCCAGGTCATCGGTGCCCAGAAGGTGCTCCCGGGAAGGGGGATTGAAGTAGTACTGGCCCACATCCTCGCCCGTGGGCTGGGCGGTGGGGTCATAGGGAGCGATCCAGGGAGCAAAGATGGCCATGAGGATCAGCAGGAGGATCACCACCAATCCAGCCATGGCCATCTTGTGCCGCCGTAAGCGGCGCCAGAAAAGGCCGAAGAAGGTCCGGGGCTTGGCTTTCAAAGCTTGCGTTGCCATGATGCACCTCTAGCTGTAGCGGATGCGGGGGTCCACCACCGCATAGGCCAGGTCCGCCAGCAAGTTGAAAAGCGCCGTCATCAAGGCCAGGAAGGCCAGGGCCGCCATGGCCACGTTGTAGTCCTTCTCCACCAGGGCGTCAAAGATGGCCCGCCCCATGCCAGGGTAGCTGAAAATGGTCTCGGTGATGGTGGCCCCGCCCAATACCCCGGGGATGGCCAGACCCACCAGGGTCACGATGGGAATAAGAGCGTTCCTGAGGGCATGCTTGTAGAGCACCACCCGCTCGGCCAAGCCCTTGGCCCGGGCGGTGCGGATGTAGTCCTGGGAAAGCACCTCCAGCAAGGAAGCCCGCATGAACCGGGTCCACTCCGCCATCTGCAAGGAGGAAAGGGCGATGACCGGCAGGATGAGGTGCCAGGCCCATTGCCCCAGGAAGTACCAAAAGCTTATCGCCCCCGAGCGCACATCCTCCCAGAGCACCCCGGGCACCCCCCCGGTGGGGAAACGGGGGAAGCCCGGGATGTGGTCGGGTAACCAGATGGCGAAGAGGTAAAGGAGCAGGATGCCCAGGAAGAAGACGGGCATGGAAAACCCCACGAAGGAGAAAAAGGTGATGACGTAATCCGCCAGGGAGTACTGGCGCACGGCGGAAAAAACGCCCACGGGGATGGCCACCACCAGGGCCAGGGTCAGGGCCAAGCCGGAGAGGATCAGGGTCTTAGGCAAGCGCTGCACGAAGATGTACTCCGCCGCAGGGATGCCGTAGGTACGGCTGTAGCCAAGATCCCCCCGCACCGCCCGGGAAAGCCACTTGAAGTAGCGGATATGGAGGGGCTGGTCCAGGCCGTAAGCCCGCTTCAAGGCCTCAAACTGCTCGGCGGTCATGCGGGGGTTCTGCCGCTTCAGTTCCTCCAAAGGATCCCCGGGCTGCAAGGCCAGCAGGGCGTAGATCACCACGCTGGCGGCAAGGAGCAAGGGGATCATCTGCAAAAGCCTGCGCACCGTGTAGGCAAACACCTTTGTACCTCCTGTTTTTCAGCCCCAAAAAGCCCGCTGGGCTAAAAGCCCAGCGGGCATCACTATACAACCCAGGCTACTTGACGGAAAGGGCGTACTTCGCCTGGTCCCACTTCTTCACGGCGCCGCGGCTTTCCCAGCCGATCTCCCAAGCGTTCCAGCCGGGGTAACCGTAGCCGCCCGCATAGGCGCTGGCCACGTAGTTGACCAGGCCCTTGCGCACCACATAGGGGTTGGCCCGGAAGTAGAGGGGCAGGGCGGGAAGCTCCTGCGCCCAGATCTCCTGGGCCCTCCAGAAGAGTTGCTTCCGCTTGGCCTCGTCGAACTCCAGGACGCCCTGGCTGGTGAGGCGGTCAAACTCGTCGTTCCGCCAGCCGCCGATGTTCTGCCCCTGGTAGTTGTTCTCCTTGGTGGGCACCATGATGGCCCCGGTGTTCAGGTTCCTGTACTGGAAGAGGGAGCCATCCTCCGCCAGGTTGGAAACCCAGGCGAACTCGAACATCCCGGTCCACTTGCACTCGCTGGCCCGCTGGATGTAGTCGTCGGCGAAGACCACGGCGCTGGGGGCGTTGTTGATCTTGACGGCGATGCCGATCTTCTTCAGGTCCTCGGCGAAGAACTGCTGGGTGCGCTCGCGGATGGCGTTGCCCGCGGTGGTCACGTACTCGATCTCAAAGCGCACGGTGCGCCCGCCCACGGTGCGCTGGAGGATGCCATCCGGACCCTTCCGCCAGCCCATCTGCGCCAGGAGGGCCTCGGCTTTCCTGAGGTCGAACTCGTACTTCTTGACGTTGGGGTTGAAGAGAGGGTTGACGGGGGCGATCCAGGTGTGGGCCACGGGCTGGAGGCCGTCAAAGAAGGCCTTTACCAGCCCTTCCCGGTTCAGGGCGTGCAGGATGGCCTGGCGGGTGCGCACATCGTCCAGGCCTAGGTCCTTCACCTGCTGGCAGTTAGAGAACTTGTTGATGTCGATGTGCTCCCAGATGGCCCCGGGCACGAACCAGATGTCAAAGCGGCCGGGGGCGCGGGAGGTGAGCTGCCGGCTACGGCCCTGATCAAAGGTGAGGGAAACGCTGGAGGTGGCGTCGATGGAACCGCCGATCACCGCCACCAGGAGGGAGTTGGTGTTCTGGATGAAGCGGTAGACCACCCTCTGCACGTACCTGCTCTCCCCGCCCTCGGGCTTGATGGGGAAGTTGGGGTTCCGCTCCATCTCGATGGAGTTCCCCGGCACCCAGCGCTTCAGCTTGAAGGCCCCCGAGTAGACCATGGCTCCCCGGTTTAGGGCCTGGGGAGTGGCGAACTTGAGGAAGAAGTTGCGGTAGAGCTCGTTGAGCTTCTCCGCATCCTTGTCGGGGTCCAGGCCCCGGGCCGCCGCCTTCACCTTCTCCCACTCGGGCCCCATGATGTGCTTGGGAGCATAGCCGATGGGGGAGCCGTAGGTGCCGCCGTAGGTGTCGTAGTAGTAGGCGGGCTCAAAGGTAACGGTGAAGTTCCGGGCATCCTTTACCTTTAGGCTTACCCGCTCCCAGTAGTCGGGGTTCAGGACGGGCATCCCCTTGGCCTTGCCCACCTCAAAGTAGAACTGCACGTCCTCGGTGGTGATGGGCTTGCCGTCGGACCAGCGAGCATCGGGGCGGATGGTGAGGTCCATCTCCAGCCGCTTCTTGCCCCCGCCGATGTCCGTCACCCGCAAGCGCCCGTTCTGCTGGGTGGGCACCTCGGTGGCCAGAACGGGGAAGTTCTGGCTGTCGGCGTTGAAGCCGATAAAGGGAGCAAAGAGGTACCCCTCGATCTCGGTCTTAATAGCCTGGTTGGAGATGACGTTGAGAAAGTCCCCCGCCAGCACCCGGGGCTCCTGGGAAGCCCCGATCACCAGGCTGTTGTCCTGAGGCCCCGCCAGGGCCAGGCCCAGGGCGGTTAAACCGAGTACAGCCAGCTTGCCTACTTTTCTCATACGGCCTCCTTTCGTGGTTGCGGCACTATCTTAGTGGCCGAGGCTATTATACGGCGCCTCCCATGAAGGTCAATGGGAAAAAGGTTAAAGGGGCCCAGGATCTGGGCCCCCAAAAGGCGCTCAAAAGAGGCAATTAGTGGCCGCAGGTGCGGGCCTCCCCTTCCTGGTCCTTGGTGCGGAAGGAGTGGCCGCAACCGCAGGTGCTGGCGGCGTTGGGGTTGTGCACGGTGAACCCGCCGCCCATGAGGCTTTCCACCCAGTCGATCTCCGAGCCCACCAGGTAGGGCAGGGACATGGGGTCCACCACCAAGCGCACCCCGTGCATCTCCACGAGGGTATCCCCCTCGAGCTCCCTCTCGTCCACGGCCATGCCGTACTGGAAGCCCGAGCACCCGCCGGACTTGATGTAGACCCGGATGGCCGCATGCTCCTTGCCATAACGGGCCAGGATCTCCTTAGCCTTCTCCGCCGCCAAGGGGGTAATGCGGATGACCGCCTCCTGCGTCTCGACCATCTTCCAAACCTCCCTACCCCTAACGTAGCACGTCAGGGGTACGAAAAGGTGAGGTGGGTTCCAAGGGGTAGCATGGGAACGTGGAGCTCACCCGCGTGCAGGAAATCCTCAGGGAAGAGAGGCTGGATGCTTGGCTCCTCCTCTCCTTTGGCCGGAGCAATCCCTTGGCCCTCGAGGTGCTTGCCCTCACCCACCTTCACCTAACCCGCCGCTTTGCCTACCTCATCCCCCGGGAAGGGGAACCCCTGCTCCTCTGCCACGCCATAGAGGAAAGCCTCTTTCCCTCCCTTCCCGGGAAAAGGCGCACCTACCACACCTGGCGAGGGTACCTGGAAGCCCTTTCGGAGCTTTTGGAGGGGCTAAGGCGCATCGCCTTGGAGTACGTGCCGGGAGGGCTTATCCCCTACCTGTCCCGGGTGGACGGGGGCAGTTTGGACCTTCTCAGGGGAATGGGCCTCGAGCTCACCTCCTCCTGGCCCTTGCTTCTCCTCTTCCAGACCTGGGAGGAGGAGAAGCTAAAAAGCCACCGCCGGGCAGCCGAGGGCCTGGTGGCCGCCAAGGACCGGGCCTTAGCCTTCCTGCGCCAAAACCCTGGGTCCACGGAACAGGCGGTACAGGCCATCTTGATCCAGGCCCTGGAGGAACGGGACCTGGTCTTCGACCACCCCCCCATGGTGGCCTTCGGCCAAAACGCCGCCAACCCCCACCATGCGCCCACGGACAAGGCCCTCGAGGAGGGAGAAGTGGTGCTTTTGGACCTCTGGGCCAAGGAAAAAGGAGGGGTCTACGCCGACATCACCTGGATGGCCGGCCTAAGGCCTCCCGAGGCCGCCCACCAAGCCTTCCAGGCTGTGGTCAAGGCCCGGGATGAGGCCATCCGCTTCGTGGCCGAGGCCTACCGAAAAGGGCGCTACCCCAAGGGCTTCGAGGTGGACCGGGTGGCCCGGGGCCTTTTGGAAGGGGAGGGCTACGGCGCCTACATCCGCCACCGCACGGGGCACAACCTGGGGGAGGAGGTCCACGGCTCAGGTCCCCACCTGGATGACCTGGAAACCCACGACTTCCGCCCCTTGGTGCCGGGCCTCGCCTTCACCGTGGAGCCCGGGCTTTACCTGCCTGGCTTCGGGGTGCGCACCGAGGTGAACGTCTACCTGCACCCCACGGGTCCGGAGGTCACCACTCCCTTGCAGGAAGCCCTTACCCTCCTTTAAGTAGCCCCTTCGGGGCTGACCTAAGTAGCCCCCTTCGGGGCCAGCTTGGGCATACCCCTCTCCCGTGGTATCTTGGGGAACGGCATGGACCGCCCCCTCCTGATCTTCTCCGGCCAGTCCAACAAACCCCTGGCCCAAGCCATCGCCGAGGCCCTAGGCCTGCCCTTGGGCAAAAGCACCACCCAGCGTTTCGCCAACGACAACCTCTTCGTGCGCTTCGAGGAAAGCCTGAGGGAAGGGGATGTCTTCATCGTCCAGTCCCTGACCCCTCCGGTGCAGGACCACCTCATGGAGCTCCTCATGATGGTGGACGCCGCCAAGGGAGCCAGCGCCGCCAGGGTCACGGCGGTCATCCCCTACTTCTCCTACGCCCGTAGCGACAAGAAGGACGCCCCCCGCATCTCCATCGCCGCCCGGCTCATCGCCGACCTCCTCCAGACCGCCGGGGCCGACCGGGTCCTCACCATGACCCTGCACTCCCCCCAGGTCCACGGCTTCTTCAAGGTGCCCGTGGACCACCTTTCCGCCGAGCCCGTCATCGCCAACCACTTCGCCACCCGGGTGGACCTGGAAAATGCCGTGGTGGTGGCCCCGGATGCCGGCGACCTTAAGAGGGCCAGCTCCCTGGCCCGGCGCCTCCGCCTTCCCCTGGCCTTCATCGACAAGGAACGGGTATCCGACACCGAGGTGCGGGTGCGGATGCTGGTGGGGGAGGTGAAGGGGAAAACCGCCTTGATCGTGGACGACGAGATCTCCACCGCCGGAAGCCTGGTGGAGGCAGTAGAAGCCCTCTTGCAGGCCGGGGCCAGGGAAGTCTACGCCGCCGCCACCCACGGGGTCTATGTGGGCCCGGCCCTGGAGCGCATCGCCCAAAGCCCGGTCAAGGAGGTGGCCGCCACCGACACCTGCCCTCCCAAGGAGGGTCCCAAGCTCAAGACCCTCCCCGTGGCCCCCATCTTCGCCGAGGCCATCTGGCGCATCCACCGGGGAGAGTCGGTGTCCAGCCTGTTCACCTGAGGGAAGCGGGATGCGGAAAGAAGCCTTCACCCTGGCGGGGCAAAGCGTGCTGGCTCACATCCCCGAGCGCCCGAGGGCCCTCCTCCTGGCCCTCCACGGGCTTCAGGGCTCGAGGGAACACATCCTTTCCCTCCTCCCGGGGTATGCGGAAAAAGGCTTCCTCCTCCTGGCCTTTGACGCCCCCCGGCACGGGAAACGGGAGGGCCCACCCCCTTCCTCCAAAAGCCCCAGGTATGTGGAGGAGGTGTACCAGGTGGCCCTGGCCTTCGCCGAGGAAGCCAGGGAAGTGGCCCAGGAGGCCAGGGAGCGCTTCGGCCTACCCCTTTTCCTGGCGGGGGGGAGCCTGGGGGCCTTTGTGGTGCACCTGCTTCTTTCCCAGGGGTTCCGGGCGGAAGGGGCCCTGGCCTTCATCGGAAGCGGCTTTCCCATGAAGCTTCCCCAGGGTCAGGAGGTAAGGGACCCTCGAGTCCTGGCCCTTTACCAAACCCCTCCCGCCCAGAGGGGGGAAGCCTATGGCGGTGTGCCCCTCCTCCACCTCCACGGCACCAAGGACCTGATCGTGCCCCTTTCCCGCATGGAGAAAACCGTGGAGGCCTTGAGGCCCCACTACCCCGAAGGCCGCTTAGCCTGGTTTGTGGAGGAAGGAGCCGGGCACACCATCACCCCCCTGATGGCCCGGATGGGGCTGGCCTTTTTGGAGGCGTGGCTTGATCCTGGAAGGCCTTAAGGGGTATAGGGGCTACCCTGGGGGCTTCAGGGCCTACGCCCAAGCCTTCCCCACGGTGGAGCTTTCCTGGTGGCACCGGGTGGGGGACAAAAGGACCATAAGCCGCTTGAGGAGCCTGGCCCCGGCGGGATTCCGCTTCAGCGTCTTTGGCCACAAGCACTTCTCCTTCCAACCCTCAGGGGAGGAGAGGCGTACCTTAAGGCGTTTCTTAAGGCGGTTTGGGCTATTCGGCGAGAAAAGGGGGGCGGTGCGGATTGCAGTCCCCGAGGGCCTGGACCCCACCCAACTGGCCCGCTGGCTGGACCTTTTGGAGGAGGTCTTGAAAGAAGTGGGCCCGGTACCCCTTGCCTTTCAAGCCGAGGAGGCCTTGCATCCCCCTCTCAAAGAACGGGGCTATGCCCTGGTAAACCAAACGGGAGGCCCTTTCCTCTACCTGGTGGACCCGGAGGAGATCCCCAGGGAAGGCGAGGGGTACCTTTACCGGAGCCCCACCTCTTCCCAAGCCGCCCCTTCCGCCCTACACTCAAGGGCGGAGGTTGAACGGGATTGAAAACCGCCAGGCGCTTTTCCCCCAAGGAGGCTGAGGAGATCTACCTGGTGCCCTACTGGGGGGCGGGGTTCTTCCGGGTAGGGCGGGACGGGGAGCTGGAGGTAACCCCCCTGGGTCCAGAAGGCCCTTCCGCTTCCCTTTTGGAGATCGTGGAAGCCCTCAGGGACGAGGGGCGGCCCCTGCCCCTGGTGCTCCGCTTCCCCCAGATCCTCGAGGCCCGGGTGCGGGAGCTGAACGAGGCCTTTCGCAGGGCCATGGAAAAGTACGGCTATACGGGAGGCTACCGCGGGGTCTACCCCGTGAAGGTGAACCAGCGCCGGCTGGTGCTGGAAACCGTGGCCAAGGCGGGGAGGCCCTACCACTATGGCCTCGAGGCGGGAAGCAAGGCGGAACTCGCCCTGATCCTGGCCCAGGACCTTTCCCCGGAAGCCCTCATCACCACCAACGGCTTCAAGGACGACGACTTCATCCGCCTGGCCCTAATGGGAAGGAAGCTTTCCCGGAACGTGGTCATCACCCTGGAGAAGTTCGCTGAGCTCCCCCGGGTGATCCGCATTTCCAAGGAGCTGGGCGTGCGGCCCAAGCTGGGCATCCGCTACAAGCTGAAGGCCAAAGGGGCCGGGCAGTGGGAAGCCAGCGGCGGGGAAAACGCCAAGTTCGGCCTCACCACCCCGGAGATCATCCGGGCGGTGGAGATCCTGAAGGAAGAAGACCTCCTGGACACCCTGGTGATGGTCCACGCCCACATCGGCAGCCAGGTGACGGACATCCGCAAGATCAAGGCGGCGGTGCGGGAGGCAGCCCAGACCTATGTGCAGCTGAGGAAGCTCGGGGCTCCCCTCCAGTACCTGAACCTGGGCGGGGGCCTGGCCGTGGACTACGACGGCTCCAAGACCAACTTCTACGCCTCCGCCAACTACACCCTTCCCGAGTACGCCGAGGACCTGGTCTACGTGACCAAGGAGGTGGTGGAGGCCCAGGGGGAGCCCCATCCCATCCTGGTCACGGAGTCGGGCCGGGCGGTGACCGCGTACCATGAGGTCTTGGTCCTCGAGGTCATCGACGTGATCACCCCCCCGGGGGAGACCCGGCCTGCTTCCCCGCCCGCGGAGGCCCACCCCCTGGTCAAGGAGCTTTGGGAGAGCCTGGAAAACCTCTCCCCCAAGAACTTCCGCGAGGTCTACCACGACGCCTTCGCCGACAAGGAAACCCTGCAGACCCTTTACGACCTGGGGCTCGTGTCCCTGCAGGACCGCGCCCTGGCGGAGGAGATCTTCTACCACATCGCCCGGCGGGTCTACGCCATCGTGCGGGAACTGCCCTACGCTCCCGATGAGTTTGAGGATCTGGAGAAGCTCTTGGCCGACAAGCTGGTCTGCAACTTTTCCATCTTTCAAAGCCTTCCCGACGCCTGGGCCATCCACCAGCTCTTCCCCATCGTCCCCCTAAGCCGCCTTAACGAGCCCCCCACCCGCCAGGCTACCCTGGTGGACATCTCCTGCGACTCCGACGGCAAGATAGACCGCTTCATCGACCTGCATGATGTGCGCCAGAGCCTGCCTGTCCACCCCATCCGCCCGGGGGAGGACTACTACCTGGGGGTCTTCCTGGTGGGAGGCTACCAGGACGTGTTGGGCAGCAACCACAACCTCTTCGGCCAGGTGGGGGAGGCCCACGTGGTGGTGGACGAGGAAGGGTTTGCCATAGAGCGTTTCGTCCCCGGGGAGACCGCGGAAAAGGTCATCGAGAAGATGGGCTTCACCGCCCGGGAGCTCTTCCTGGGCGTGGAGCGCCTGGTGCGGCAAAGCCGCCTCTCCCCCGTGGAAAAGGGCGCCTTCCTGGAGCGATACATGCGGGAGCTCCAGGGCTACACCTACCTGGAAGACTGAAGGCCCGTTAAGGATCCGTTAAGGGGGGTGGGGTCATCCTGGGGGCATGGCCCGGGCACGAAGCCCCTATACTGGAACTAACTTGTACCCTACCCTCGAGCTCCTGGATCCCTTGCATCCCTTAAGGCGCAGGATGGCCTTATGGCTCCTGCCCCTCGGGGCCCTTCTGGCCCTGGTGGCCTTTGCCGCCTCGAGGGCCGTGGGCCTGGACCCAGTGGACCGCTTCTTCCTTCCCCTCCTGGCCCTGGGCTTTTCCCTCCTGGCCTTGGCCCTATGGCGCCTTCCCCGCACCAGCTCCTGGGTTCTTCCCCTGGCCCACGGTCTCGTGGCCACGTACCTCCTTGCCACCCTGGCCTTCCAGCTCCTTATAGCCCCGAATCCCCTGGGCCTATCCCCCGCCGCCCACTGGGTTCCCTTCGTGTACTTCAGTAGCTTCCTCTTTTTCCGAACCCAACAGGCGGTACGCCTGGCCCTTCTTTACCTCCTCACCCTCTTCCTCCTCTCCCTCCTGGGAGCTTTCCGCGGCCACTTCCACGCGGAGCACCTCAATGCCCTGGCCCAGTTCTTCGGGGCCAACCTGGCCTACGTAAGCCTTCTCTACATGCTGGTTCGGATCAGGGAAGGCTACCTCGAGGCCCGGCTGGATGCCTACACCGACCCCCTCACCGGGCTCAGGAACCGGCGCTACCTGGATCTCGTCCTGGAAAGGGAGCTCTTCCACGTCCAGCGCTACCGCCGGCCCCTATCCCTTTTGGTTCTGGATCTGGACAACTTCAAGCGGATCAACGATACCCACGGCCACCCGGTGGGGGACCGGGTGCTCAAAGCCTTGGCCCGCTGCCTGGAGGAGCACATCCGGCAAAGCGACCGGGCGGTGCGCCTCGGGGGGGAGGAGTTCGCCGTCCTCCTTGCGGAAACCCCCTTGGCCCAGGCGGTGCGGATGGCAAGCCGGCTCCGGCAAGCGGTGGCCGCCTTGAGGGTTTTCCCGGCGGAGGGGATTTCTGTCAGCATCGGCGTGGCCGAGGCCCGCCCCGAAGACTCCCCCCTTTCCCTCCTCAAGCGGGCCGACGACGCCCTTTACCAGGCCAAGCGCCGGGGGAAAAACCGGGTGGAGGTGGGTTAAACCCACCCCTCCCCACCGGGGCCCCCAGGGTGGGGTGGCCTTAGAGGCCTGCTTCCCGCCTCAAGGCCTCCACCCGGTCGGTTTCCTCCCAGGGGAAGCCTGCACGGCCGAAGTGGCCGTAGGCGCTGGTGGGGGTGTAGATGGGACGGAGGAGGTCCAGCTCCTCGATGATGGCCAAGGGCCTGGGGTCAAAGACCCGCTTCACGATCTCCGTGAGCTTTTCATCGGGCAAGGCCCCGGTGCCGAAGGTTTCCACCCGCAAGGAAACGGGCCTGGCCTTGCCGATGGCGTAGGCCAGCTCCACCAGGGCCCGCCGGGCCAGGCCTGCCGCCACCAGGTTCTTGGCCATGTAGCGGGCGTAGTAGCTGGCGGAACGGTCCACCTTGGTGGGGTCCTTGCCGCTGAAGGCTCCGCCTCCGTGGGGCACCGCTCCCCCGTAGGTGTCCACGATGATCTTGCGCCCGGTGAGCCCGGTGTCCGCATGGGGCCCCCCCAGGATGAACCGGCCCGAGGGGTTGATGAGGTACTCCGTTTCCCCTTCCTTCAGGTACTCGGGGGGGATGGCCTGGCGCACCACCTCCCGGATCAGGTCCTCGCGAAGCTGGTCCTGCTCCACCTCCGGGGAATGCTGAGCGGAGACCACCACCGTTTTCACGTAAAGGGGCCGGTCCCCCTCGTAGACCACGGTGACCTGGGCCTTGCCGTCGGGGCGCAGATAGGGAAGAAGCCCCGTCTTGCGCACCTCCGCCAGGCGCATGGTGAGGCGGTGGGCCAGGGTGATGGGTAGCGGCATGAGCTCCGGGGTTTCGTCGGTGGCGTAGCCGAACATGAGGCCCTGATCCCCCGCGCCCGTGCGGTCCAGAGGATCCGTGGACTTGAGAACCCGCCACTCGTAGGAGAGGTTGACCCCGCCCGCGATGTCCGGGGACTGCTCGTCGATGGCGGTGAGGACCGCACAGGTGTCGGCGTCAAAGCCGTACTTGGCCCGGGTGTAGCCCACCTCCCTCACCGTCTTGCGAACCAGGCCGGGGATATCCACATACCCCTCGGTGGAGATCTCTCCCGCCACGAACACCAGCCCGGTGGTGACCAGGGTTTCCGCCGCCACCCGGGCTTTCTTATCCTGGGCGATCAGGGCGTCCAGGATGGCGTCGGAGATCCGGTCCGCCAGCTTATCCGGGTGCCCTTCCGTGACCGACTCGGACGTGACCAGCCTCAACTTGCGCACCTCCCTTGCCCCCCACCGGGGCAACCCTGATAGTATAGCACCCCCCCTTTTCCGTCCAGGGTATGATGGCGGCTCGTGAAGGACCCTAGGCGGCCCATCGGCGTCTTTGACTCGGGGGTAGGGGGGCTTACGGTGCTTTCCGCTTTGCGCCGGGCCCTGCCCCAGGAGGATTTCCTCTATTTCGGCGACACCGCCCGGGTACCCTACGGCAGTAAACCCCTTTCCATGGTGCGGCGCTTTGCCTGGGAGATCGCGGGGTTTTTGCTCCGGCAAGGGGTCAAGGCCATCGTGGTGGCCTGCAACACCGCAAGCTCCGCGGCCCTTCCCGATCTGGCCGAGGATCTTTCGGTGCCCGTCTTCGGGGTGCTGGAACCCGTGGCCAAGGCCGCACGAGGGTACGGCAAGGTGGGCCTCATCGGCACCCAGGCCACGGTGGAAAGCCGGGCCTACGAGCGCTACGTGGGGGTTTCGTGGGCCAGGGCCTGTCCCCTCTTCGTGCCCTTGGTGGAGGAAGGGCTTTGGGATGACCCCGTGGCCCTCTTGGTGGCCCGGCACTACCTCGAGGACGCCCCCCAGGACCTCGAGGCCCTGATCCTGGGCTGCACCCACTACCCCTTCCTGAAGGGTACTCTGGCCAAGGTCCTGCCTGGAGTGAGGCTCATCGATTCCGCTGAGGCCACGGCGGAAGCGGTAGCCAAAGCCCTAAAGGAGGAGGGGCTTTTAAACCCCGAGGGCCAAGGGCGGGTGGTGCACTTCGTCACGGGGGACCCGGAAAGCTACCGGAACCTGGCGGAGCGCCTGGGGGTAAGGGTGGAGGAGCTAAAGCAGGTCAGCCTGGAGGAGCTTTGATGGCCAAGAAGCCCCTGATCGACCAGCTTCACCACGAGGATGCCTGGCGGCTTTTCCGCATCCTGGCGGAGTTCGTGGAGGGGTTTGAAACCCTTTCGGAGATAGAGGTCCCCCTGGTTTCCGTCTTCGGCTCGGCCCGCTTCGGGGAAGGCCACCCCGCCTACGCCCTGGGCTACCGGCTGGGAAGGGCATTAGCGGAAGCAGGCTTCGGGGTGGTGACGGGCGGCGGGGGTGGGGTCATGGAAGCCGTGAACCGAGGGGCCTTTGAGGCAGGTGGGGTGAGCGTGGGCCTGAACATCGAGCTTCCCCACGAGCAGAAGCCCAATCCCTACCAGACCCATACCCTCACCCTGCGCTATTTCTTCGTGCGCAAGGTGCTTTTCGTGCGCTACGCCCACGCCTTCGTCTTCCTGCCCGGGGGGTTCGGCACCCTGGACGAGCTCTCCGAGGTCCTGGTCCTCATCCAGACGGAGAAGGTTCACCCCTTCCCCGTCTTCGCCTTGGACCGGGGGTACTGGCAAGGGCTTCTTAGCTGGATGGAATCCCTGAAAGAACAAGGGGCCATCGATCCCAAAGACCTTGCCCTCCTCACCCCATTGGATTCCCCGGAGGAAGTGGTCCAGGCCCTTAAGGGAGTATCCTAGAAGGGATGCGCCTGGTCTTGGCCACCAGCAACCCCGGGAAGGTGCGGGAGCTTAGGGAGGGCCTGGCTCCTCTGGGCTGGACCCTTCTTTCCCTGGCCGACTTTCCCCTGCGCATGCCCAAGGAGGAGGGTTCCACCTTCCTGGAAAACGCCCTCCTCAAGGCCGCCTACGTGGCCAAGGCCACAGGCCTTCCCGCCCTGGCGGATGACTCGGGCCTCGAGGTGCCCGCCCTAGGGGGGGAACCCGGGGTCTACTCCGCCCGCTACGGGGGAAGGGAAACCGACCGGGAGCGGAACGTCTACCTTCTGGAGAGGATGCGCTACCTCAAGGGGGAGGAGCGCAAGGCCCGCTTCGTGGCGGTCCTGGTCCTGGCCTACCCCGATGGGCATGTGGAAACCTACGAGGGACAGGTGGAGGGGTACATCCTCGAGGCTCCCCGGGGGGAAGGAGGCTTTGGGTACGACCCCCTCTTCTACGTGCCCGAGGCGGGTAAGACCTTCGCGGAGATGACCCTGGAGGAAAAGGCCCGCTACTCCCACCGGGGCCAGGCCATAAAGGCCCTCCTCAAAGCCTACGAGCAGGGTCCCCCTCCCCGGGAGATCTCCCAGCTGGAATGAGCCCGGCCTTTCCATGAACCTCCTTTCGCCCCACATCGCCCTTTACCGCCTTTACGACCTGGCGGACGAGATCGACCTCTCCCGCCTGGCCACCCCCAGGCTTCGCCTCTCCCGGCCCCGGCTGGGGGCGGTGCGCTTTGAAAACCCCCCGGCGCAGCTGGAGCTTGGGGTGAGGAGCGTGGAGGGGATCTCCGGCCTCCTCACCGCCCGGCTCTACGAGTTTGGGGTGGCCTCCCTTTCCTTCCGGGTGCACCTGGGGGAGAAGGTGCCCTGGGAAGCTTTTCTGGAAAAGGCCCTGGCCTTGCCCGAGCTTCCCTTCTGGGAAGGGTTTTTTCTGGCGGAGCTGGCGGCTCTCGAACCTTACCTGCAAGGCGCCCTCCTCCACCCCGAGGAAAAGCGCCTGAGCGAGGAGTTCACCGTCTACCACGCCCTGGGGATAGAAGGGGAAAAGGCCCACGCCCCCCCTGTGGACCTCACCCCCCTTTGGATGGGGGCCAAGGAGGAGTTCGCCCCCGAGGTCAGGCGGGAGATGGAGCGCTACCGCTACAGCTACTCCACCGAGGACCTGGCCCTTTTGGGGTTTGACCGGGTCTTCATCCTGGACTCGGAGGGCATCTGGGACGTGGCCGATCTGGTGGAGTTCGTGCACGCCCAGCTTCTGGAGCTTTCCTACTACGACGGGGTCCTCACCCAGGAGCTGGAGGCCGTGCCCCAGGTGCTCAGGCACCGGGGCCTTTGGGGCTACGGGAAGCTTCAGCGCTTAAGGCGGCGCCTCATGGCCCGGCATGGGGAGATCGCCGACGTGCGGGCCCGGATGGAGGGGGCCTTGCGCATCACCGAGGATCTCTTCTACGCCAAGATCTACCGGGCCGCCTTGGAGCTTTACGGGGCCCACGAGCTGGAGCGGAGCCTGGAGGAAAAGCTCAGGGTCCTCGAGGCCACCTACGAGATGGTCACCGAGGAGGTGGTGCACCTAAGAAGCCAGGCGGTGGAGGTGGGGATCCTGGCCCTCATCGCCTTTGAGGTGGTGCGGGCCCTCTATTAGGGGGGACTTGCGTCCTGGGAAAGTAGGAGTATACTCAGCCTGCAGGGCGCGGAAAAAAAGCTAAGCGGAAACGCTACCACGCGCCCGGAGGTGGGATATGAAACGAGCACTGGCAGCACTGGCCCTCGGGCTTTCCCTGGCCCTTGCCCAGGGGAAGATCACGGTGTGGACCCACTTTGGCGGCCCCGAGCTGGAGTGGCTCAAGGCCCAAGCCCAGGCCTACGAGAAGACCTCCGGCACCAAGGTGGAGGTGGTGGAGGTTCCCTTCGGGGACATCAAGCAGAAGTTCATCCTGGGGGCACCCCAGGGGCAGGCGGCGGACCTGGTGGTCTCCATCCCCCACGACTGGCTGGGGGAGATGGCCCAGGCCGGGGTGCTGGAGCCCATGGGCAAGTACGTGACGCAAAGCTACCTCTCTGATCTGCAAAGCGTGGCGGTGGAGGCCTTCACCTTCGGGGGCAAGCTCATGGGCCTTCCCGCCTTCGCCGAGAGCGTGGCCCTCATCTACAACAAGAAGTACGTAAAAGAACCCCCCAAGACCTGGGAGGAGTTCCTGGCCCTGGCCCAGAAGCTCACCACCGGTTCCACCTTCGGCTTCCTGTATAACATCGGCGACCCCTACTTCAACTTCGGCTTCTTCCGGGCCTTTGGAGCGGACAACGTCTTCGCCAAGGACGCCAAGGGCAATCTGGACCCCTCCAAGCTCTTGATAGGCGGGGAAGTAGGGGAAAAGGCTTTAGGGTTCATCAAGGACCTCCGCTTCCGCTACAACCTGGTGCCCGAAGGGGTGGACTACGGCGTGGCGGACGGAGCCTTCAAGGACGGGGCTTTGGCCATGATCATCAACGGCCCCTGGGCCCTGGGCGACTACAAGAAGGCCAAGATCGACTTCGGCATCGCCCCCTTCCCCACCCCGCCCGGGGCCAAAAACCCCTGGGGCCCCTTCTTGGGGGTGCAGGGAGTGGTGGTGAACGCCTACTCCAAGAACAAGACCGCCGCGGTCAACTTCGCCAAGACCCTGGTCACCGGCAAGAACCTGGTTTCCTTCAACCAGGCGGGTGGCCGCATCCCCGTGTCCAAGAGCGCCGCCAAGACCCTGGAGAAGGATCCTGTGGTGGCGGGCTTTTCCAAGGTCTTCGCCCTGGGCACCCCCATGCCCAACATCCCCGAGATGGGCAAGGTATGGGGTCCGTGGGCCAACGCCATCAACTTGGCCATCCAGCGGCCCGACTCCAACTTGAAGAAGATCGTGGAGGACATGGTGGCCGAGATCAGGAAGGGCATCGGCAGGTAACACCATCCCACCCGGGCTTTGCCCGGGTGGGGACCCTGGAACACACCGCGTAGCGGAAATGCACACGTATGCGGGCCCCCCACGGGATCTCCTTCCCCCGTGGGGGGCGTATCTTTAAGCCATGAAACACCCTCCTGGCCTTAAGGGTTTTCTCCTGGCCCTGTCCTTGCTTTTGGGCCTCCTGATCCTGTCCACAGGGGTGGGCATCCTGGGGTATCTGGCCCTCGAGGCCTACCTGGCCCCTCCAGGCTGGACCATCCTGGTCCTGGCCCTTCTGGTGCTGGTGCCGGGGGCCATCCTGGTGGGACGCCTTTTTCCCTGGCTGACCGACTGGTACTACTTCCTCCCCGCCCTCTCCTTTCTTTTGGTCTTCACCCTCTACCCCATCGCCCTCACGGTTTACCTGGCCTTCACCGACTACTCGGGGGCCCGAAGCGGCTTCCCAGACCGCTCCACGGAAACCCGGGTGGTGGCACATCAAGGGCCACAGCTTCTTCTGGAGGAAGCCGTAGAGGAAGCCCTTCGTTGCCGTCCCTGCGCAGGGGAAACCGTGGAGGTGTATGCCGAGGGGCACCGCCTGCGGGCCAGGATCCTCGAGGCTGAGGGAAACACCTTGGTCCTAGACCGCATCCCGCCCTTTCAGGCCGCCTTTGTGGCGAAGGTGAATGCCTTCCGCTTCGTGGGCCTTAGAAACTTCAGCTTCATCCTCTCCCAAGCCAGCAAGGCCCTTTTCCCCGTCTTCGCCTGGAACGTGGCCTTCGCCTTAAGCACCGTGCTCCTCAATGCCCTCTTGGGCCTCATACTGGGCCTTGTTCTCAACAACAAAGCCTTAAAGCTAAGGAACTTCTACCGCACGGTGCTCATCATCTCCTGGGCCCTTCCGGGGGTGATCACCGTGCAGGTCTTCGTGGCCCTCCTCAACTACAACTTTGGGGCCATCAACCGCCTCCTAGGGGTCCTGGGCATCTACCCCATCCCCTGGCTCAACGACCCCGACTGGGCCAAGGTGGCCATCCTCCTGGTGAACCTGTGGCTTGGCTTCCCCTACATGATGACCGCCACCTTGGGGGCTCTTTCCACCATCCCCGACGAGCTCTACGAGGCCGCCAAGGTGGACGGGGCCACTCCCTGGCAGGCTCTATGGGGCATCACCCTGCCCCTTCTGGAAAAACCCATGGTGCCCATCCTCCTCTCCTCCTTCGCCTTCAACTTCAACAACTTCTATATCATCTACCTCCTTACCGGCGGAGGCCCCGCCCAGGAAGGCCGCTTGGCCACGGCCCAGGCCACGGACATCCTCATCTCCTGGGCCTACAAGACCGCCTTCAGCGCCGAGGGGCAGTCCGCCTACGGCCTGGGGGCGGCCATCAGCCTCCTCATCTTTGCCATCACCGTGGCCATCAGCCTGGTGAACTTCCGCATCACCGGGGCCCTAAGGGAGGTGAGGTAGGTGCGGCGGCTTCTGGCCTTCCTCCTCGTGGGCCTCGCCCTTTACGGGGTCTATTGGTTTGCCCTAAACCGGCTCTTTGACGTAGGCTCCTACCGCAAGCAGGTGGCCTTCGGCAGCGTTTTCGTGCCCTATGGCTGGGCCTATGCCCTGGGCATCCTTTTGGGTCTGGTCCTCCTGCTTCTCCTTTACAGCGTGATTCACACCGCCTTGGCCAACCGCATCCAGGGGCGCAAACGAAGCCCCTGGCCCTTTTTCTGGCAGGGGGTGACCCACCTCTTCCTCTGGATCCTGATCCTGTTGGTCTACTACCCCGTGGTGCAGGTGGTGGCCGCCAGCTTTGACCCCACCAACAACCTCTTCAGCTTCCGCAGGCCGGACACGGGGTTTCTCCTTTTGGACGCCAAGGTCATCCCCTACGTGCCCGAGCCCTCCTTGGAAAACTACGCCAAGCTGGTGGAGGGGGTGGTGCTTTACCCCTACCAGGTGGGCCTTCTCCTCCTCGGGGGGCTCGCCCTCCTGGGTGTGGCCCTCATCGGCCTCCTGAGGCGGCTTTTAACCCCGGAAGAATGGATGGACTTCTGGCAGGGAAGGCTCCTCCTCCTCCTGGCCCTGGCGGTCTTCGCCTTGGCCCTCACCCTTTCCCCCAGGCAGTTCACCGGACAGGGAACCGAGGCCAAGTTTCTGCTCTGGGTGCGCAACACCTTCCTCATCTCCGGGCTTACGGGACTCCTCGCCGTGTTGCTCACCGCCACCGCGGGCTACGCCTTCGCCCGCTTCCGCCACCTGCCCGGCCGCTACCCCGTGCTCCTCTTCTTCATCTTCGTGCAGATGTTCCCCGGATTTCTGGCCTTGGTGGCCATCTACTACCTCCTTTCCCGGCTGAACCTCTTGAACACCTTTACCGGGCTCGTGCTGGCCTACTCCGGGGGGATCATCAGCTTCGGCACCTGGGTGTACAAGGGGTACCTGGAAAGCATCAGCCCGAGCCTCGAGGAGGCGGCCATGGTGGACGGGGCCACTAAGTGGCAGGTCTTTACCAGGATCCTCCTCCCCCTTTCCGCCCCCATGTTCGTCTTCATCTTCCTTCTCCAGTTCGTGGGCACCTACTCGGAGTTCGTCCTGGCCAACCTGGTCCTCACGGGGGTGGAAAGCTGGAACGTGGGTGTGGGGCTTCGGAGCTTCACCACCGGCCAGTTCCAGACCAAGTGGGGGATCTTCGCCGCCGCCAGCGTCCTCGGTTCCCTGCCCATCCTCTTCCTCTTCTACGGCTTCCAGCAGTACTTCGTTTCCGGGTACACCGCAGGAGCGGTGAAGGAGTAGCCCTATGGCCCACTACCACGACCTCGAGCACATCCATCCCCCTCTGCCCGAGCTGGGGGAGGAGGTGACCCTCCACCTGGAAACCGAGGCCAAGGAAGGGCTCCTCCTTTACGAAAAGGACGGGGAGATCCACAAAAAACCCATGGAACGGGCCAAGGGGGGCCTAAGGGTGCGGGTTTCCGTGCACGCAAGCCCCTTTCGCTACTGCTTCCTCCTGCCCGAGGGCTTCTTGGGCAGCCACGGCCTGGAAAAAACCCTTCCCCGCTACGACCGTTTCTTCCACCTCCTGGCGGGATCCCTTCCCCCCTGGTGGGCCCTGGGCACCGTCTATTACCAGATCTTCCCCGACCGCTTCCGCCAGGGGCGCCCGGAGCTTTCCCCTAAAGACGGGGAATGGCTTCTCATGGGCAGGCCCATCCGCAAGAAGGCCTGGAACGAACCCCCGGGCCCGGAGGGATCGTGGGAGTTCTACGGAGGAGACCTCTTTGGCATCCTGGAAGCCCTCCCCTACCTGGAGGCCTTGGGGGTGGAAACCCTCTACCTAACCCCCATCTTCCAAAGCCCAAGCAGCCACCGCTACGACACGGAAGACTACCTGCGGGTGGACCCCCACCTGGGAGGAGAGGAGGCCCTGGAAGCCCTCTTCCAGGCTTTGGAAAAGAGGGGTATGCGCCTGGTGCTGGATGGCGTCTTCAACCATGTGGGGGCCACCCACCCTTGGTTTCAAAGGGCCCTAAAGAACCTGGCAAGCCCGGAACGGAGCATGTTCACCTTTTACCCCGATGGCTCCTACGCCGCCTTCTGGGGGGTCAAGTCCATGCCCAAGCTGGACTATGCCTCCCCCCTCACCCAGGAGCGCTTCGTCCACGGTAAAAAGGCTCCCATCCGCTACTGGATGCGCCTGGCCCACGGCTTCCGGCTGGATGTGGCCCACTCCATCGGGGAAGGGGGGACCAACCGCAAGAACGCCCGCTGGCTTCGCGCCTTGGCCCGGGCTGCTAAGGAGGAAAGACCCGAGGCCATAGTATTCGGGGAACTTTCCTACGACGCCACCCCCACCCTAAGGGCCCATACCCTGGATGGGGCCATGCACTATGCGGGCTTCGCCCACCCCGTGATGGAGTGGCTTTCTGGAAGGGATGTGCACGGAAGGCCCGTCCACCTGGATGCCCAGGAGACCTGGCAAGTCCTCTGGGACCACTACCAGGCCCTGCCCGTGCAGCTTCGGCACAGCATGTACACCCTCCTCTCCTCCCACGACATCCCCCGCGCCCTTTGGCGGCTTAAGGGGGATGTGGAACGGTTCAAGCTGGCCTATGCCCTCCTCTTCGCCTTCCCGGGAAGCCCCGCCATCTATTACGGGGACGAGGTGGGCCTTTCCCAACCCAACCCCTACGCAAAGTGGCAAGGGGATCCCTACTGCCGGGCCCCCTTCCCCTGGAACGAAAGCGCATGGAACCTTGAGGTCTTGACCCTTATCCGCAGGCTGGTAAAGCTCAAGCGCACCCACCCTGCCCTCCGCCTGGGAGGGCTTCTTCCCTTAGAGGCCGGCAAAGAGGTGCTGGCCTTCAAAAGGCGGTACCGAGGCCAGGAGGTCTGGGCCTTCTTCGCCCCGGAAGGGACAAGGCTCACCCTTCCCCCTGGAATAGACCTCGTTGCCGAGAAGGAAGTGGCGGGGGAGGTGGAAACCTCCTTCCTGTTATTCCAACCCGTATAATGCAAGCCAGATGCGGCTCAAAAGTTTCAATAGAAGGGTGAGGCGGGTTGGGAGCACCGACGCCAAGCCAGGGGAAGGCATCCAGGATGCAGCCCCCCTTCAAGCCCAGGCTGGGGGAAGGGTCTCCTCAGAAGAGTTATTGGCCCAGATGGAAGCGCTAAAGGGGGAAAACCCCAAGGACCCTGGCTTCCATAGGCGGGTCATCGCTCTGGTTCAAGAAGCCTATGCCCGTTGGAATAGCCTCCCCCAGGAACAAAAACAGGCCATCCTTGCCTCTCTTACCACCTTGCTCTCCCTCCTGCCTTGGGGGCGGCTCGGACGGGTAGGGTTGCTCTTGAGGAAGGCTTTAGGCCCTGGGGGACAGCTTGCCCTTGCCGCCCTGCTCCGCCTCCTGAAGCGTTAGGGTCCAAGAGCTATACTGGGCTTTTGTGCGGGATGTCCTCGAGGTCCTGGAGTTCCCCAAGGTCCGCGCCCTCCTTGCGGAAAGGGCCAAGACCCCCTTGGGGCGAAGGCTGGCCTTGGCCCTTGCCCCCCTCTCCCAGGAGGAGGCGGAAAGGCGCCACCAGCTAACCCAGGAGGCCTTAGCCTATCCCTACACTCTTCCCGAGGCGGGAACCCTCGAGGAGGCCTACCAAAAGGCCCAAGGCGGGGCCAGGCTTTCGGGCCTCGAGCTCCTAAAAGGAGCCCAGGCCCTTGAGGAGGCCATAGCCCTCAAGGAGGAGCTTCTTCCCCTACAAAACCTCCTGAGCCAGGTGGCGGCGGGCATCGGGGACCACGGGGCCTTCCTCACCAAGGTCAGGAAAGCCCTGGACGAGGAAGGAGCCGTGCGGGATGAGGCAAGCCCCAAGCTTTTCGCCATCCGCCGGGAACTCAAGCCCTTACGCCAGCAGATCCTGGACAAACTCTACGCCCTTATGGACCGCCACCCCGAGGCGATCCAGGACCGGTTCGTCACCCTGCGCCGCGAGCGCTACTGCATCCCCGTGCGCGCGGGGATGGCCCAAAGGATCCCCGGCCTTCTCCTGGATGAGTCCGAGTCCGGGGCCACCCTTTTCATAGAGCCCCTTTCCGTGGTGAAGCTGAACAACCGCCTCCAGGCCCTGCGCCTTCAGGAGGAGGAGGAGGTAAACCGCATCCTACGGGAGCTTTCCGAAGCCCTGGCGGCCGATGAGGAAATGCCCGGCACCCTTGAGGCCCTGGGCCTCCTGGACCTCGTCCAGGCCCAGGCGAGCCTGGCCCGGGATTTCGGGCTTAGCCGGCCCCGCTTCGGGGAAGCCTACGAGCTTTTCCAAGCCTTCCACCCCCTCATCCCCAATCCCGTCCCCAACTCCCTGGCCCTGGACGGGGAAAGGCGCCTCATCCTCATCTCCGGCCCCAACATGGGGGGAAAGACGGCCCTCCTAAAAACCCTGGGCCTTGCGGTGCTCATGGCCCAGTCGGGGCTTTTCGTGGCGGCCAAGAAGGCCACCTTGGCCTGGCCCGACAGGGTCTTCGCCGACATCGGCGACGAGCAATCCCTTCAGGAAAACCTTTCCACCTTCGCCGGGCACTTAAGCAGGCTCAAGGAGATGCTGGAAAGCGCCACGGCCCAAAGCCTGGTCCTCATCGACGAGCTGGGTAGCGGCACCGACCCCGAGGAGGGAGCCGCCCTTTCCCAGGCCATCCTGGAAGCCCTCCTGGAAAAAGGGGTCAAGGGCCTGGTCACCACCCACCTCTCCCCCCTGAAGGCCTTCGCCCAGGGGCGAACGGGCATCCAAAACGCCTCCATGCGCTTTGACCTGGAGGGCCTGCGCCCCACCTACGAGCTGGTCCTGGGGGTGCCTGGGCGGAGCTACGCCCTGGCCATCGCCAGGAGGCTTTCCCTGCCCGAGGCGGTGCTGAAGCGGGCGGAAAGCCTTCTGCCCCAAGGGGGAAGGCTGGAAGCCCTCCTGGAGGAGCTGGAGGCGGAAAGGTTACGCCTGGAGGAGGAAAGAAGCCAGCTCCTCTCCCAGATGGCCCAGGTGGAGGCCTTAAGGAAGCGGCTAGAGGAGCGGGAAGCCCGTTTTGAGGAGGAGCGGCAGGAAAGGCTCAAGGCCCTGGAGGAGGAGGTCCGCCAGAAGCTCCTAAAGGTGGAGGCCGAGCTCAAAGCCCTCAAGGAAAAGGCCAAAACCCAGGGGAAAAAGGACGCCCTGCGGGAGCTTTTGGCCCTGAGGGAAAGGTATGCCAGGGCCACGCCCAAGGGGGCCTTGGAGGTGCCTAGGGGCCTCGAGGCGGGACAGATGGTGGAGATCCCCTCCCTGAGGCGTCAGGGAAGGCTTCTGGAGCTAAGGGGAGAGGAAGCCCTGGTCCAGGTGGGGCCGGTGAAGATGACGGTGAAGGCCAAGGAACTTACCCCCCTTAAGGCCCAGGAAACCCCAAAGGCCATCGGCCTAAAACCGCGAAGGGAGGTGAAGGAGGTGGACCTCAGGGGGCTTACCGTGGAGGAAGCCCTCCTGGAGGTGGACTCCGCCCTGGAGGAGGCCCGCGCCTTGGGCCTCACCACCCTGCGCCTCCTTCACGGCAAGGGTACCGGAGCCCTAAGGCAGGCTATCCGCGAGGCCCTAAGGCGGGACAAACGGGTGGAAACCTTCGCCGACGCCCCTCCCCACGAGGGCGGGCACGGGGTCACGGTGGTGGTGCTGAAAGGCTAGAAGGAGCGGCCTTCCAGGGCCTCTATGCGCTCTCGGATGACCGGGGGCAAAGGAGCAGGCCTGCCTCCTTCCAGCCAAACCTGGACCGTCTTGCCCCGGGCGGCCTCCTCCCCCCCGGCCAGGAGGAGGTACTCCATGTCAAAGCTGCTCCGCCCGATGCGCACCACCCGCACCCCCACCTCCACGGGATCCTCGAGGAGGATGGGCTTCAGGAAATCCACCTCCGCCCGGGCCAGGATGAAATGCCCCTTCTCCACCCAGTCCCTTTCCAATCTCTGGAAGTAGGCGGCGCGGGCCACCTCAAAGTAGGTGAGGTAGACCGCGTTGTTCACATGCCCCAGGGCATCCAGGTCGCGGAAGCGCACCTGTATGGGTACGGATACGGGAAAACCCTCCACGAAGCCAGAGTATACCAGGGCTGACCCGTGGGTCAGGTATAGTGGGGCCATGGAAACCACGTGGGATCTAACTCCCCTTTTCCCCGACCTGGAAAGCCCCGAGTTCCAGGCAGCCTGGGAAGGCGTGAGGAAGCGGATTGGCCAGCTCAAGGAGCAGGTGGACCAACAAGCCCCTCTAAAGGAGGTCCTGGCCTCCCTGGACGCCCTTTTGGAGGAATCCACTCCCCTTTGGGCCTACCTCTACGCCCGCTTCACCGCCGACACCACCGACGAGGCCGCCTTGGCCAAGCTCTCCGAGCTGGAGGTGCTTTTCCTGGACTTCGCCCGCCTAAGGCCCCGCCTCACCCGCTACCTGGCCCTGCAGGACCCGGAGGAGGCAGGGCCTTACCGCATCCTGGTGGAGGAGGCCCGGGAGGAAGCCCTGCACATGATGCCCGAAGGGGAGGAGGTCCTGGCGGCGGAGCTATCCCTCTCCGGGCGCCAGGCCTGGTCCAAGCTCCACGAGAACCTCACCAGCCAGATCACCGCGGTGGTGGACGGGGAGGAGTTGCCCATCACCCAGGTGCGGAACCTCTACTTCCGCCCCGAGGAGGAGGTACGCAAGAAGGCCTACCAGGCGGAGCTCAAAGCCTGGGAAGGCCACGAGGTGCCCCTGGCCTACGCCCTAAACGGGGTCAAGGGGGAAGCCTCGGTCCTGAACCGCAGGCGGGGGTACCGGGATGACCTCGAGCCCAGCCTGCACCGAAACCGCATCACCCGGAAGGCCCTCATGGCCCTCCTGGAAGCGGTGCGGGAAAGCCTTCCCCTCTTCCACCGCTACTACCTTCTGAAGGCCAAGGCTCTGGGCAAGGAAAGGCTGGACTGGTGGGACCTCTTTGCCCCCATCGGAAAGGGCCGGCGCTGGAGCCTGGAGGAGGCCCGGGACTTCATCCGGGAAAAGCTCGCCACCCTGGTCCCGAACGCCGCTAAAGTGGCGGAAACCGCATTCCAAGAGCGCTGGATGGACCTCCTGCCCCGCAAGGGCAAGATTGGCGGGGCTTACTGCATGGGAAGGGGCGGGGGCAAAAGCCTCATCCTGGCCAACTACGAGGAAAGCTTTGAGTCGGTTTCCACCCTGGCCCACGAGCTGGGCCACGCCTACCACAACTTTGCCCTGGCCCGGGTGCCCGCCAGCCTACGGGAGGTGCCCATGACCCTGGCGGAGACCGCCAGCATCATGAACGAAACCCTGGTGGTGGAGGCGGCCCTTAAGGAAGTATCCCCGGAAGAGGGGCTTCTGATCCTGGACGCCTACCTGCAAGGAGCCGCCCAGGTGGTGGTGGACATCTACAGCCGCTTCCTCTTTGAGTCCTGGGTCTTTGAGGGAAGGAAGGCCCGGGAGCTTTCCCCCAGGGAGTTCAAGGAGCTCATGCTGAAGGCCCAGAAGGAGGCCTACGGGGAGGTCCTCGCCACCCACCACCCCTACATGTGGGCGGTGAAGGGGCACTACTACGGCTCCGACTTCTACAACTACCCCTACACCTTCGGCCTCCTTTTCGGCCTGGCCGTGTACCAGGAGGCCAAGGAGGACCCGGGCTTTGCCGGGCGCTACGAAGAGCTTCTGGCCACCTCGGGCATGTACCGGGCCAAGGAGCTGGCGGCCCGCTACGGCTTTGACCTGGAAAGCCCCGCCTTCTGGCGAAAGGGGTTTGCGGTTCTGGCCGAGAAGGTGGAGGAGCTGGAGAGGAGGCTTGCCTAGCCCAGCCGGGCGCCTTCCTGACCTTCCCCTGACCTGGGGAAGGTTAGGTTTATAGGATGCGCCTTTTGGTTCTTTGCACCCACAACTCCGCCCGCAGCCAGATGGCGGAGGGCTGGCTCCGGCACTGGGCCAGGGAAATGGGAGTGG
>NZ_BAAJPG010000023.1:0-94242 GCF_057547025.1 Thermus sp. KWY1 | reverse complement strand
GTTCTTTGCACCCACAACTCCGCCCGCAGCCAGATGGCGGAGGGCTGGCTCCGGCACTGGGCCAGGGAAATGGGAGTGGTCCTCGAGGTCCACTCCGCCGGCACCGAGAAGACCTTCGTCAAGGAGGAGGCCAGGCGGGTGATGGCCGAGGTGGGGATTGACCTTACGGGGCACTTCTCCAAAACCCTTTTTGAGCTCCCCGATCCCTGGAACTTCCACCTGGTTCTCACCGTCTGCGATGCCGCCAAGGAAGCCTGCCCCGCCTACCCCGCAAAGACGGAAAAGCGCCACGTTTCCTTCCCCGACCCCTCGGGAAAGCCCCTGGAGGAGTGGCGCAGGGTGCGGGACGCCCTCGGGCGCATGGCCCGCCACCTGGTGGAAAACCTGAAAGCGGGGCGCATTCCCACGGATGCAGAGCTGAACCAGGCCGCAAGGTAGCCCTATCGGGCTGACCCGGCCTCGAGGTCCCCGATGTGGATGGCCGCCACCCCGAAGGTGAGGAGTTCGTAGCGCACCTTGAAGCCCGCTTCCTCCATCATGCCCTTTAAGGCTTCCGGCGGGGGAAAGGCCTCCACGCTTTCCGGCAGGTAGCGGTAGGCCCCGAAGCTACCCGAGACCACCCCCCCCAGGAAGGGAAGGAGCCTCTGGAAGTAAACCCGGTAAACCAGGCCAAAGACCCCCCTGGGAGGCGGGGGAAACTCCAGGATGACCAGCCGCCCCCCCGGGGCCAGGACCCGGCGGAGCTCGAAAAGAGCCTTACGGTAGTCGGCGAAGTTGCGGAAACCGAAGGCGACGGTGATGGCCTCAAAGCTCCCTTGGGGAAAAGGCAGGGACAGGGCATCGGCTTCCAGAAACTCCACCGCAAGGCCCTGCGCCCGGGCTTTCCTGCGGGCGATCTCCAGCATGGGCAGGGCGAAGTCCGCCCCCACCACCTGGGCCGTGGGCGCCTTCCTCTTCAACATAAGGGCCAGGTCTCCCGTACCCGTGGCCAGGTCCAGGATGCGCCCGGGATTTTTTTCCAAAGCCAGGGCCACCGCCCGCCTGCGCCAGCGAAGATCGGCGCCAAAGGAAAGAAGCCGGTTCAAAAGGTCGTAGCGGGGAGCGATCTCCGCAAACATGCGCCGCACCCGCTCGGCCTTTTCCCGGGGAGAAACCTCCACGAAAGAAGTCTAGCACCGCCCCGGGCCGTAGACCTACGGGGCTAGGGTACAATCGTGGGCGTGTGGAAGGACCGTAAGCGCCTGGGAATCCTGGTGGCCTTGGGGGGAGGGGTTCTCCTCCTCCTCTGGTACCTGGCGCCCTGGGCGGTACCCCATCGCCTTTTTGGCGGCGAAGGCGTGCTTCTAAGCCCCTTCGGCCACCACCTGCCCCAAGGAACCCTGCCCCCGGGTTACCGGGATGGCTGGCTCTCCTGGGTCTTCTATCCCTCCCTGGCCTGGCTGGCCCTCACCCTGGTCCTGGCCCTGACTCCCAAGCCCGCCCGGAAGCTTTACCTCATGGGGATCCTGGGCCTAGGCCTCTTCCTCCTCACCTACCTTCTCTTCCAAGCCAGCGTGGCCCAGGTGAACGCCGGCGCGGAAAGGCCCATCCTCAGGCGGTACACCCTGGGGCTTGGCAGCTACGCCACCTTGGCCTATAGCCTCTACCTCCTCCTCCTGGCCCGGCTTTTCTCCCCTGGGGGGGTGGCCTTTCTGGTGCGCCGCCGGGGGGTGGTGGTGCCCCTTTTCTCCCTCCTCTTGGCCTCCTTGTTGGGCGGCCTCATCGTGGCGGTGATGAAGAGGGCACCGGGGGAAGCCCAGACCCTAAGGGAAGCCTGGATGCTGAAGCTGGACCTCATCACCTACACCTACCAGCTCCTCTATAGCCCCTTGGTCAACCCCTCGGGCTTCCTGCAAAGCCTCCTCCTGGCTACTCCCCTGATCTTCACCGGCTTGGCCGTGGCCTTAGGCTTCCGCGGGGGGCTTTTCAACATTGGGGCCCCGGGGCAGCTCATCCTGGGGGCCATCGCCGCCATGCTGGTGGGGGTGTACCTGCCGGGGCCCAGGTGGCTGGTACTCCCCCTCGCCATCCTGGCCGCCGCTTTGGCCGGGGGGCTATGGGGTGCCCTGCCCGGCTGGCTTAAGGCCCGCTTCGGGGCCCACGAGGTGATCAACACCATCATGCTGAACTACATCGCCGCAAGCCTCTTCCTCTTCCTCATCTCCTCCAACGAGTACAAGTTCTTCGGCAACACCCTGTACCTGCCCTTCAAGTACCCCGGGTACGAGGCCCGGAGCTACGAGATCCGACCCGAGGCCCGCATCCCCCACTGGACCGAGCTGGTGGCCCCAGGGGGGGAGCTTTCCTTCGCCCTGCCCTTGGCCCTCCTCCTGGGCCTGCTGGGCTACTTCCTTACCAGGAAAAGCCTGGGCCACCGGGTGCTCCTGGGCCTCCTGGCCGGGGTGGTGGGGTACTTGGTGGGGGGGCTTCTTCCGGGGCCTGCGGTGAACTTCGGCCCGGACCTCACCTCGGTGCGGCTCAACGGGGCCTTCCTTTTGGCCCTTCTGGCCCTTCTTTTCTTCCACTTCTACGTCTTCCGCACTGTAGGAGGGTACGAGCTCAGGGCCATGGGCCTGGCCCCCAAGGCGGCGGAGTACGGGGGGGTGCTGGCCGGGCGGAAGATGGTCCTCATCATGTTCCTGGCGGGGGCCTTGGCGGGCTTAGCCGCCACCCACTACGTGCTGGGCGGGGGGATTGACGAGTACCGTCTGAAGCAATCCCTTCCCTATTCCGTGGGCTTTGACGGCATCGCCGTGGCCCTGATGGGCCAGAACACCCCCTTGGGGGTGGGCCTCGCCGCCTGGCTTTTCGGCATCCTCCTCACGGGTGGATTGCAGGTGAACCTGCAGCTCGGCATCAGCCGGGAACTGGTGGCGGTGCTTCAGGCCTTGATCGTTCTCTTCATCGCCGCAGGGGGCTTTCTGCCCCGCTACTTCACCGACCCCTTGCGGGCAGCCGAGGTGGAGCTTAGGGAAGAAATCCGAAAGCGAGAGGAAAGGGAGGAGACCCCATGAACCTGGACGCTGCCTTTTGGATCGCCCTCTTCTTCTCCACCCTGCGCCAGACCACGCCCCTTTTGCTCACCGCCTTGGGGGGGATGTTCTCCGAAAGGAGCGGGGTGGTGAACATCGCCCTCGAGGGCATCATCCTCTTCGGAGCCCTCACCGCCGCGGTGGTGGTGGAAAGGGTGGAACACACCTTAGGCCCCGGCCCCCATCCCTGGCTTCCCTGGCTTGGGGTCCTAAGCGCCATGCTGGTGGGAGGGCTGGTGGCCCTGGTGCATGCGGTGGTCTCCATCAAATACCGGGCCGACCAGATCATCAGCGCCACCGCCATCAACCTCCTGGCCCTGGGAGCCCCCAGCCTGGTGCTCACCTACTTCTACGGCAACGCCACCAGCTCCAAGGAGGTGGCCAACCGCCTGCCCCTTTGGGGCCCCGAGGGTTTTGCCCTTTCCCCCTTGGTCTACCTGGCCTTCCTCCTGGTCCCCCTGACCTGGTGGGTCCTCTTCAAGACCCCCTTCGGCCTGCGGCTCAGGGCCGTGGGCGAGCATCCCG
This sequence comes from Thermus sp. KWY1, assembly GCF_057547025.1. Lineage (NCBI taxonomy): Bacteria > Thermotogati > Deinococcota > Deinococci > Thermales > Thermaceae > Thermus > Thermus sp. KWY1. The sequence goes on along the minus strand of NZ_BAAJPG010000023.1, from coordinate 90,646 downwards.
AAGCCGCCGACACCCTGGGGATCAACGTGTACCGCATGCGCTACATCGGGGTGGTGCTCTCCGGAGTTTTGGCGGGTCTCGCCGGGGCCTACCTGGCCATCGGCTTCCTCAACCAGTTCGTGCGGGGCATGTCGGCGGGGATGGGGTTCATCTCCCTGGCGGCTTTGATCTTCGGCAAGTGGCACCCCTTGGGCATCCTCTTCGCCACCTTGCTCTTCGGCTTCGCCAGCGCCTTGGCCATCCAGCTTCAGGGCACGGAGATCCTGCCCGCGGTCTTGGTGCAGGCCTTCCCCTACGTGGTCACCGTTCTGGTGCTGGCGGGCTTCATGGGCAAGAGCCGACCCCCGGCGGCGGTGGGAAGGCCCTACGAGAAGTGAAGGACCTTGACCCACCGCCCCAGGCGGTAGCGGAGGCTGAGGGCGCTTCCGTCTTGGAAGCGGAGCTCCACCCGCCCCCTGCCCAAGGCGAAGCCCGCCACCTCCTCCACCCCTAGACCCTGGGCAAAGTGGGCGAAGCCATCCGAGCGCAGGTAGAGGAAACCCTCCCCCCCAGGGGTGAGGAGGAAAATCTGGGCCTCGGTGCCCTGGCGGTTCAGCACCAGGCGGCGCACCTTTCGGGCGAAAACCTGGGCCCCGCTCATCCTAAGCCAGTTCCTCCTTGGACACCTCCACCGCCTTTCCCTCCTCCAGGAGGAGCTCCACCGTCCCCTTCAAGGGGTTCACCTTCTGCACCTTGCCGCACACCCCTTCCTTGGTGCAGACCCGGGCGTTTTTGCGGGGAAGCTCCGCCAAAAGCTCCTGGTACACGGGATGCTCGTAAGCCAGGCAGCAAAGGAGCCGGCCGCAAGGACCCGAGATCTTCTCGGGGTTCAGGGGAAGCCCCTGGTCGCGGGCCAGCTTGATGGAAACCTGGGCGAAACCCTGTAGCCAGGTGGAGCAGCAAGACTCCATCCCGCAGGCACCCAGGGTGCCCAGGTAGGCGGCCTCCTCCCGGGGGCCCTCGGCCAAAAACTCCACCCGGGCCCCGAAGCGCTCGGAAAGCTCCCGGGTGAAGCGCTTGAGGTTCACCCGCTCCTCCGCGGCGTAGTGCACGGAAAGGTGCCGGCCATCCAGGGTGAAGTCGCACCCCAGGACCTTGGCCCTCACCCCCTCTTCCTGAAGGCGGGCCCGCAGGTAAAAGGCGGCCTCCTCCGCCTTGGCCCGGAGCCTCGAGGCCAGGTCCAGATCCTCCTTGGTGGCCAGGCGCACCACCTCCCCGGCCTCCTTCTCCTTGCGGGGCGGGGTACGCACCTTGCCCACCTCCAGGCCCCGGCTGGTGCGCACCACCACATAGGCCTCCAGGGGTGGGGGATCCCCTTGGAAGCGGAAGTAGCGCAGGACAGGGGTGCGGGCTTTGCGCAGATCGGCGTGCAGGCGAACGCCCACGGTCATGTTTCCAAGTCTAAGGCCAATCGGGCCAGGACCAGGTCCGGGCTCACATACCGCTCCAGGGCCTCCCGGGCGGCCTCGAGGGCCAGAAGCGCTTGCGGACGGTGGCGGAAGGCGGCATAAAGGGCGAAAATCCCTTCCTCGTCCGCGAAGAGCTCCTTCAGGAGGGCAAACCGCCGCCAGGAGGAGGCGCCACCCACCTCCCTGGCCTTCTCCATGCGGGCGCGGAAGGCAGTGGGGTCGGCCAGGGCCCTCAGGAGCCGGCCTGGAGCCCCGCCGGCGTAAGCCAGAAGCTCCGGGTCCTGGGTCAAGGGGTAAAGCCGCTCCTCAGGCACCGGGGCAAAGGCCACCTCCAGGGCCCGGCTGGCCAAGGTGGGAAGCAGGGTGGCGCGGCTTGGGGCGATGAGGACGATGCGCCCGTAGGAGGGAGGTTCCTCCAGAAGCTTCAAAAGGGCGTTGGCCGCCGCCTCGGTAAGGAGGTGGGCGGCATCCAGGATGGCCACCTTGACCCGCTCCCGGGGGTGGGTGGCGAACCAGTCGAAAAGGGGTTCCACCTCCTCGAGGCGGATCTCCACCCGCCCCTTCAAACCCCGCTCCGGGGGACCTATCTCCAGAAGGTCGGGATGCTCCCCCAAGGCGGGGGGAGGAAACCCCCGGTTCAGCCCCCAGGCGTACCAGCGGGCCACCAGGCGCCTCCCCACCCCTTCCGGCCCCGAGAAGAGCAGGGTGGAGGCGCCAAGCCGGGGCAGGAGCTCCAGGACGGCCTCATGGCCGATTATTCCCCAAGGGTCAGGCGGGTGTAGAGCCACGCGGGAAACCCCTCCTCCGCCAGGCGCTGGGCCACCTGGTCCAGGTTGTACCCCACCCGGAAAAAGGTGATCCCGTCCCCCTCCCACAGGGCGAAGGCCGCCCCCGGCACGTGGTCGCGGGGCTGGCCCACCGAACCTGGGTTGACCAGGGCCCGCACCGTAGGGGGAAGGATCAGCTCACCCCCTTCCGCCAGGCGCTGGTAGCGCACCCAGGGGCGGGGTCCGGAAAGCTCCAGAAAGGCCCCGGCCAGATGGGTGTGCCCGTGGAAGGTGAGGCGGTGGTCCGTACAGGCGAAGGCCTGGCGGGCCAGTTCCAGCGCATCCAGGTACTCCATGGGATCGCAGGGGCTGCCGTGGACCAGAAGCGCCCCCTCCACCTCCTTTTGCCAGGGCCAGGAGGAGAGGAAGTCCAGGTGCCTGGAGGACAGCCGCTCCCGTTGCCAGGCCAGGATCTCCAGGACCACCCCCTCCTTGGGCAACCGGTCCAGGGCCAGAAGCCAGGCATCGTGGTTGCCCAAGACGCACTGGGCCTCCACCTCCATGAGCCAGTCCAGTACCCGGTCCCCATCCGGATAGTAGCCCACCGCATCCCCCAGGAAGAGCACCCCATCAAAAGAAGGGGCCGCCTCGAGGACCGCCTGCAAGGCCGGCCAGTTGCCGTGGATGTCGGAGAGGACCAGGTAGCGCACGGGGTTTAGGATACCATGAGAACATGGCTTCCTCCTTGCTGGAACAGCTTTCCGCAGACCTCGAGGTCCTCTCGGAGCACCTCCGGGCGGGACTGGACGAATTCGGCACCCTTTACTGCTACCTGGAAGGCGGCCGAGGAGGAAGAACCTACCTCCTCCACGCCCCCTACGAGGAGGCCTTGGCCGTGCTCCAGGCTCTAAACGGCCTCTCTTTTCGGGGACGGATCCTTCTGGCCCTGGATCCTTCGCCCCTCTCGCCCACCTTAGAGGGCCTTTCCCTTTCCGGCCCCACCCGGGCACCCCTGGCCCACCTCCTGGAAAAAACCCGCCCAGACCGCCTCCTCTTAGCCTTTCCCGGGGAGGGGCTTGGCCAAAGCTTCCCGGGAGCCAAGGAAACCCCAAGGGGCTGGCAACCCCTGGAAGCCGAGGAGGAACCCCTGGTCCTGCGGGTGGAGGCGCCCACGGGCCTCACCTACCAGGAGGTGCGGGCCTACGGGCCCTGGGAAAGCCCTCCTCTACCCCTTGGGCTACCCATAAGCCCAGGGCCCTATTGGGGAAGCGTGGGCTTGGCCTTGGGGATTCCCACCTACGGGGTGGGTTTGGTAAACTTACGGGCAAGCCTGGAGGCGCTTCTCAGCCTCTGGTAACAGGAGGGAGAATATGGTGTACATCGCGCTGTTTGCCTTGGGAGCGGCCCTGGTTACCCTGCTCTTCTACCTGATCCTGAACCCCCGCGTGCTCACCACCGAGGGGGAAACCTTTGACCTGCGCTTTATCCTCTTCATGCTGATGCTCATCGTCCTGGCCGCCAGCACCGTGGCCCTGATGCTGACCCTGGGCAAGATGCACCACCTGCTTTAAACTCCGCGCCCTCCGGCCAAAGGAGGGCACTTTTGCACTTTGCGGGTTTCCCACCTCAGGAAACCCGGCTCGTTTCCCTTTCGGAAAGCTCCTTGCGAAGATACTCCAGGTCCTTTTCCAGGACCTTGCGGGTGGCCTCGAGGACCGGGGTGAACTCGGGGGGAAACTCCCGGGTCAGGTGGCCCATGCACACCAGAAGCCCTTCCACCATGGCCTTCTCCTGCTCCCGCCGGCGCTTGCCCCCCCGCAGGGCGCTGTAGGCCAGATGCTCCAGCCGCCGCACCACGCACACCCTGGGCTCCCCCCCCACCCCAGCACAGGGAAGCCCCTCCGCACCCCCACAGGCCGCATAGGCCTTGGAGTACAGGGGAGCCAGCTCGGGATGCCCTAAAAGGGCAGGCCCCAGGGGCCCCGCGTGGGCCGCGGCCAAGCGGAGGTAGGCGACGTGGCGGGCGCGGCGAATCTCCACCTCCATGGTTCCATCTTAGACAAGGGCCACCGGGACAAATGCCCCAGAGGGCTAGGGAAGCCGGAAAGGGCTCCTCAGCCCAGCCAAGGCGATGGTCCTGGCTTCCTCCGGGGCCCAGGAGAGGGCCAGGACCCCCCGGTAGGCCCTCAGGGCCCTTTCCCGCTCCCCCGCCAGGTCCAGAAGCTGGCCAAAGCGGGCCAGCACGTAGCCTGGCAGGTAGCCGGGGTGCTGGAAGTCCATGCGGAACACCTCCTCCATCAGGCTTAAGGCCTCCTGCCACTCCCCGGCCGCCAGGTAGATCTGGGCCGCCAGGTACAGGGCCTCGGGATCCCCTATTTGGAAGAGCTCCTCCAAGAGCCCCGCCCAGTCGTCCTCCTCCCTAAGCTGCCAGGCCCGGTCCAAAAGGGCCCTCTGGCGTTCCTTCTCCGTGGGCTCATGGGCCTTGGGCAAGGCCTCGGGAAAGCTCTTGGCCAGAAGGAGGTAGTCCAGAAGCTCCGCCACCACCACCCCTTCCCGGCCCCTCAAGGCCTCCGCCACCCTTTCCATGCGGCGGGCCCGGAATCCCGTGGCCGGACCTTCCCCGAAGGTCTGGGCGTACCCCTCGTAGATTTGGCCCAGATGGTCCAGGAAGGCCTGGGAGCCCAGGACCTCCGGGGTAAGGGGGGTCTTGAGGAGCTGCAAAAGCTCCTGGTCAAAGGCGTGCATCCGCTCCAGGTGGGGTTTTCCCAGGGGGTGCTGGGCCAGGGCTTGACGGAAGGCCTCGGCCTCCTCCTTTAGATGGGCCTCCTCATCCAGGGCCACCACAGGGATGCCCTTCGCCTCCGCCCAGGGAAGCAGGTGAAAGAGAAGGGGGTCCTCCTCCCGCCAAAGCCCTTCCCGCAGGCTTTCCTCCGAGTGGGAGGCCAGGTAGAGGACGGGGGCACCGGCCTTTTCCAAAAGGGCCAGCACCGTGGCGGCGTTGTAGCGTGGATGCAGGATGTGGAAGGGCCCAAGGGAAGGAAGAAGCAGCATCCTCACCATCTTAGACCTCCGGGAACGCAACTACCGCCTGGCGGTGCTCAATGGCTGGCTGGTGTGGCTGGGGGATACCTTCTTGAACCCCAACATCGTCCTCACCAGCTTCGCCGCCAAGCTGGGGGCCCCCGGGGCCCTGATCGGCCTCCTCCCCGCCTTGCTGCAGGCCGGAGGTATGATCCCCCAGGCCTTCCTGGCCCCCTACGTGGCCCGCTTTCCCCGGAAGATCGTGCTCTACCGGAAGGTGGCGGCCCTAAGGCTTTCCGGGGTGATCCTCATGGCCTTGGCCACCTTCTTCCTGGGTCCCTGGCCCCACCTCCTCCTTGCGGGCTTCCTCGCGGGCCTTCTCCTGAATGCCCTCTTCACCGGGGTTTCCAGCCTCCCCTTCTGGGAGGTGGTGGCCAAGACCACGCCCGTGGAGCGCCGGGCCCACCTCTTCTCCGCCCGGAACCTCATCGGAGGGCTTCTGGCCTTCCTGGCGGGCTTCGGGGTCCGGGGAATCCTTGCCCTTCCCCTTCCCTTTCCCCTTCCCTACGCCCTCCTCTTCGCCCTGGGGGCCTTGGCCTTTGGCACGGGCTGGTACCTTTTCGGCCTCACCCGGGAGCCGGAAGAACCCCCCAAGGAGGAAAGGATCTCCCTGCGCCTACCCCTCGAGCACCAAGGCTTCCGCCGCTACCTCCGGGTGCGGGTTCTCCTGGGCCTTGCGGGGATGGCCGAGCCCTTTTATGCGGTGTATGCGGTGCGCACCCTGGGGCAGGGACAGGAGCTGGGCCTTTACCTCTCCCTTTACGCCCTTTCCTTCACCCTTTCCAACCTGCTTTGGGCCAGGCTGGCGGAGCGGGGCTCCAAGGGGGTGCTCCAGGCCGGGGCTTTCCTGGCCCTCCTCGCTCCCCTTCTGGCCCTTCTCCTACCCCGGCACCTCTTCGGTTTGGTCTTTCTCCTCCAGGGGGCCTACCTGGCCGCCTTGGGGCTTTCCACCACCACCTACCTCCTGAACCTGGCCCCACCCATGGAGCGTAGCGCCTTCATCGGCCTGGCCAACACCGTGGCCGGGGTCTTCGCCTTCGCCACCGTCCTGGGAGGGTGGGTGGCCGACAGCCTGGGGTTTTCTGGCCTCTTCCTCCTGGCGGCCCTTTTCTACGCCTGGGCCTTTTACGCCGGGAGAAAACTCCCCCACGAGGGGTAAAGAGGGAAAAAGCCCCGTGGGCCAAAGGCTTCTTTCATCCATTATCTCCACGCCCCTGCCCATGCGGGTTCGGTTCCCGCACCGCGCGCAAACCCTGGGTTTGCCCCAAGTCCTCGGCTTAGCTGAATCCATCCCCGCCGGCCGCGGGGCTGTGTATAGTAAGGTTCATGGTGGTCTACCTGCCGGATGGGAAGGCCCTCGAGGTGGAGGAGGGAGCCACCGCCTGGGACGTGGCCCGGGCCATAGGCCCAGGGCTGGCCAAGGCGGCCGTGGGGGCCTTGGTGAACGGGGAGGTCTACGACCTGCTAAAGCCCCTCCCGCCCGGGGCCCAGGTCCGGATCCTCACGGAGAAGGACCCCGAGTACCAGCTCCTCTTCCGCCACACCCTGGCCCACGTCCTGGCCCAGGCGGTGAAGGAGTTCTTCGCCGAAAAGGGCTACGACCCGGAAAGCGTGAAGCTCGGGGTGGGTCCGGTGATCGAAAAGGGCTTCTACTACGACATCGATGCCCCCGAGCCCATCTCCGATGAGGACCTGCCCGCCATAGAGGAAAAAATGCGGGCCATCATCGCCAAAGACCTTCCCCTGCGCCGCTACGTGTTGCCCCGGGAGGTAGCCCTTTCCCGCTACCAGGGCAAGGACCCCTACAAGACCGAGCTCATCCTGGACCTGCCCGAGGACGAGGAAATCAGCTTTTACCAGCAAGGGGACGAGGCCTACGGCTTCACCGACCTCTGCCGCGGGCCCCATGTGCCCTCCACGGGCCGCATCCCCCCCCACTTCAAGCTCACCCACGTGGCCGGGGCCTACTGGCGGGGGGATGAGAAAAGGCCCATGCTCCAGCGGGTCTACGGGGTGGCCTTCCGCACCGCCGAGGAGCTAAAGGAATACCTCTGGCAGCTGGAGGAGGCCAAGAAGCGGGACCACCGCCGTTTGGGGCGGGAGCTGGAGCTATTCCTGATCGATCCCATGGTGGGGAAGGGGCTGGTGCTTTGGCTTCCCAAGGGGAACGTGATCCGGGAGGAGCTCATAGCCTTCATGCGGGAGGAGCAGATAAGGCGGGGCTACCAGCTGGTCACCACCCCCCATATCGGGAGCCTCGAGCTTTACCGCACCAGCGGCCACTACCCCTACTATGCGGAAAGCCAGTTCCCCCCCATCAGCTTCAAGGAAAGGGGCGAGGAGGAGGAGTACCTCTTAAAGCCCATGAACTGCCCCCACCACATCCGCATCTACGCCTTTAAGAAGCGCTCCTACCGGGAGCTTCCCTTGAGGCTTGCCGAGTTCGGCACCGTCTACCGCTACGAGAAGGCGGGGGAGCTCCTGGGCTTGACCCGGGTACGGGGCTTCACCCAGGACGACGCCCACCTCTTCTGTACCCCCGAGCAGGTGAAGGAGGAGTTTTTGGGGGTCTTGGACCTGGTTTTGAAGGTGCTTTCCACCCTGGGCCTTAAGGACTATAGGGCCCGCATCGGCACCCGGGACCCCAAAAGCGACAAGTACGTGGGGGACGAGGCCAAATGGTCCCTGGCGGAAAGGCAGATTGAGGAGGCAGCCCTGGAAGCTGGCCTCCACTACACGGTGGAGGAAGGGGATGCCGCCTTCTACGGCCCCAAGCTGGACTTCGTGGTGAAGGACGCCCTGGGAAGGGAGTGGCAGCTTGGCACCATCCAGGTGGACTACAACCTCCCTGAGCGCTTCGGCCTCACCTATGTGGGGCCGGATGGGGCCGAACACCGCCCCGTCATGATCCACCGCGCCCCCTTTGGCTCCTTGGAGCGCTTCATCGGCATCCTCATCGAGCACTTCGCCGGGGACTTTCCCCTCTGGCTCGCCCCGGTGCAGGTGGTGGTGGTGCCGGTTTCGGAAAAACAGGAGGACTACGCCAAGGAGGTGGTCTTTAAGCTCAAGGAAGCGGGCCTCAGGGCCGAGGCCGACCTCCGCCCCGAGCGCATGCAGGCCCGTATCCGCGACGCCGAGGTGCAGAAGGTGCCCTATGTCCTGGTGGTGGGGGACAGGGAAAAGGCCGAGGGCACGGTGAGCGTCCGCAGACGGCACCGGGGGAACCTGGGAAGCATGCCCCTGGCGGCTTTCCTCGAGGCCGCCCTTAAGGAATACAAGGAACGCCTTTTGGAGCCAACCCTCTGATGCGGGCCAGGTCCACCATCTTCACCCTCTTTGTGGAATACATCTACCCGGAACGGCGCGCCCGGGTGCGGGACCTCATCACCATGATGGAGGTCCTGGGCTTCTCCGAGGCAGCGGTGAGGGCGGCCCTCTCCCGGAGCGCCAAAAGGGGCTGGGTGGTGCCGGAGCGGCGGGGGCGCATCGCCTACTACGCCCTTTCCGACCGGGTCTACTGGCAGGTACGCCAGGTTCGGCGGCGCCTCTACGAGGCCAGGACCTCCTGGGACGGGCGTTTCCTCCTGGTCCTGCCGGAAGGCCCAAAGGAGCGGGGGGAAAGGGAACGCTTTCGGCGGGAGATGGCCCTTTTGGGCTACGGCAGCCTGCAAAGCGGGGTCTACCTGGGGGCGGGGGTGGACCTCGCCGCCACCCAGGAGCTCCTCGCCTTTTACGGGCTTTCCGCCACCCTCTTCCGGGCGGAGCACCTCGGGCCGAAGGAGGAAGTGCTCCGCGCCTTTTCCCTTAAGGAGGCCTCGGCCCATTACCAAACCCTCTTCTCCAGCGTGCCCCCGGTGCTCGAGGACCCCCTCTTGGCCTTCCGGACCCTGACCCGCCTGGTTCACGAGATGCGCAAGCTCCTTTTCCTGGACCCTCTTCTTCCCCCCGAGCTCCTTCCCCCAGGCTTCCCAGGCCCCTTCGCCCGGGAGCGCTTCCTCTCCCTTCGGGAAACCCTTTACCGGCAGACCGAACCCTTCCTTAAAAAGCTCTCCCTCCCCCTCTCAGCCCTCTCACCCCGGGCGGGATAACCTTTAGGGGATGAGGCGGTTTCTATCCCTCTCCCTGATCGTCGCCACCCTGGCCCAGGGCCAGGTGGTCATCCCCTTCTGGCACACGGCAGGCCCCCCAGGGAATACCGTCCTGGAGGAGGCCATAAAAAGCTTCAACGAGTCCCAGCGCACCTACCGGATTGAGGCCCGCTACGTGGGGGACTACCGGGAGGCGGGGGTAAAGCTCCTGGCCGCCTTGCGCTCAGGGGGTGCCCCGGTCCTTTTCCACGGGGAGCTTTCCTTCCTCCCCCGCCTGGCCCAGGAAGGGGTGGCCTTGGCCCTGAACCCCTACCTCCAGAACCTGCCCAAGGACCTGTATCCGGAGATGATGCGAACCACCCAGGTCCGGGGGCAGACCTATGGCCTTCCCTTGGGGCTATCCGTGCCCGTCCTCTACTACAACAAGGATGCCTTCCGCGCCCGGGGCCTTAAGCCCCCCAGGACCTGGGCCGAGGTGGAGGAAGCCGCCAGCAGGCTCACCAGCCGCACCAGTAAGGGGCTTGTTATCTCCACGGACATCTGGAGCTTCAACGCCCTCGTGATGAGCCTGGGAGGTAGCCTGGTCAGGGATGGGCTTCCCGCCTTCACCTCCAAGGAGGTGGTGGAGGCCTTGGAGATGCTTTACCGCATGGTGCAGAAGGGGCACGCCCAGGCCAGAAACCTGGCCGAGGCCCAGTTCGCCGTGGCCGATTTCCTGCGCACCAAGGCCTTCATGGGAATCGGACCCACCACCGCCTTGCCGGTGGTGCTTTCCCAAACCTCCCTGCCCTTTGGTGTGGGCCTGGCCCCCCTGCCCCGGCGGGAAGGGGGTGCGGTACCCCTTTCCGGGGCAGCTTTGGCGGTGCTCAAGGGGGCAAGCCCGGAGCAGGCCCGGGGAGCCGTGGCCTTCTGGCTCCACTTCCTGGAACCCAAACGCCAGGCGGAGTGGGTGCGGACCACCTGGTACCTGCCCTTGCGAAAAGAAGCGGAAAGGGAGCTTGCCGACTTCCTGAAAGACCCCGAAAGGCAGGCGGTCTTCGCCCAGGCGGAGGTGGGGCGCCCGTGGAGCCAGGACCCGGAGCTGGTGGTCTGGTACAGCTACCTGGAGGAAGCCCTGGAACGAAGCCTGAAGCAGGGGGTGAAGCCCCAGATGGCCCTCGAGGAGGCCCAGAGGAAGGCCATGGGGGTGGAGAGGCGCTAAAGAAGCCCCTGACCCAGGCTTGACTTTTGGGATGGTAAAATCCCCCCCATGAAACAGCCCTTAGCTCTGGCCCTAGGGTTTCTCCTCCTTCCCCTGGCCTTGGCCCAGGCCGGCACCCGCACGGAGGTTTCCTTCTGGCACTCCATGGATGGCCCCGCGGGGAGGCTTCTTTCCACCTTCGCCCAGGAGTTCAACGCCCGCCAGGGGCTCTACCGGGTGGTACCCCAGTATGCAGGGGACTACCGGGATGCCGAAACCAAGCTGGTGGCCGCCCTACGCACGGGAAGCCAGCCCGTGCTTTTCCAGGCGGAAATCAGCTTCTTCCCCCGGCTGGTGGGGGAAGGCCGGGCCCTGGCCCTGGATGGTTATCTGAACCTGGAACGCGCCTTCCTGGAGGATCTCTTTGAACCCGCCTGGAACTACGGGGTCATGGAGGGGAAGCGTTACGGCCTTCCCCTAAACACCTCCACCCCGGTTCTCTTTTACAACCTGGACGTCTTCCGGGCCAAGGGGCTTAAAGCCCCGAGGAACTGGAAGGAGTTTGAGGAGGTGGCCAAGGCCCTCACCTCCCGCCAGGCCAAGGGCTTCATCTTCGTCACCGACCCCCAGGCCTGGCTCTTTGAGGCCATGGTGACCAGCCGGGGGGGGAACCTGGTGTGGGAAGGCAAGCCCAACTTCACCTCCAAGGAGGCCCTCGAGGCCCTGGAGATGCTGGTGCGCTTAAACCGCGCCGGGGCCCTCTCCGCAAGGAGCATGGCCGAGGCCACCTTCGCCCAGCTGGACTTCGTGCGCACCAAGGGGATGATGGTCATGGCCTCCATCGCCAACTGGCCCGCTGCGGAAAACTTTTCCTTCGCCTTCACCTTAGGGGTGGCCCCGGTGCCCCGGGAACCCGGGGGCAAGGTACCCATGGGCGGGGCCCAGTTGGTGGTCCTGCGGGGGGCCACGGAGGCCCAGGTGCGGGGTGCCCTGGAGTTTTGGAGGTACCTGATGGAGCCCGAAAACGTGGCCCGCTGGGTGGAGGCCAGCTACTACGTGCCTGTGCGCAAGTCGGCCATCCCCCTCCTGGAGGGCTTCTACCGGGAAAACCCTTTCCGCAAGGTGGCCTTTGAACAGATCGCCCATGCCCAGGAACGCCCCCGCATCCCCCAGTTCTCCGCCTGGGCCAGCGTCCTGGCAGAGGCCTTGGAAAAGACCCTGAAGGGCGGGGTTCCTCCCCAGAAGGCCCTGGAGGAAGCCCAGAAGAAGGCGGAGGCCATCCGGTAATACCACTCCACCCTGGCTCTGCCAGGGTGGGGGCCCCGAGAAGCCCCTTCTCCAAGCCACGTCTGGGAGTACCCAAGGGGCACAATAGGGCGAGAAGGGGTTAGCTCCTCCATAAAAACCCTAAAATGGCAGGGATGCGCCTAGGTTTCAGTCCCTTCAATGCGGAGATGGGCTATGAGGAAGCCTTCCGCCTGGCGGCGGAACTGGGGCTGGACCTCGAGGTTCCCTACGACCTGCACGAGGTCCTGCCCCTTCCCGACGCCAGGACCTTGCGGGCCACGGGGGAAGCCCTGGGGGTGGGGTTCACCCTGCACCTTCCCTTCGTGGAGATGAACCCGGCCAGCCTCATCCCCAGCGTCCGCGCCCTGGCCGAGGAGCGCCTCAAGCGGGCCCTGGAGTTCGGCGAGGCCCTGGGGGCCAAGGTGGGGGTCCTCCACACCGGCCAGGTACCCGTGCGCCACCCCATGGCCATAAGCCTGGCCCGGGAGGCCTTGGAAAAGACCCTTTCCGCCCTCCTTCCCCTTCCCTTCCCCGTGGCTTTGGAAAACCTGGCCCTTGCCGAGGAGGATCTCCTCCGGGGTCCGGAAGAGCTAAAGGCCCTCCTGAATCGCTTCCCCCAGTACGGCTTCTGCCTAGATGTGGGCCACGCCCTGGTGGAGCTGGGTCCCCTGGGTCCTTTCCTCTACTGGGAGGCCTTGGGGGATAGGCTTCTTCACCTGCACCTCCACGACAACCACGCCCGCCGGGATGACCACCTGCCCGTGGGCACGGGAGCCGTGCCCTGGGAAAGGCTGGCCCCCCGGCTGAGGAGCTTCCCTGCCACCGCGGCCCTCGAGGTGGGTGGGAACATCCAAGGAGTACGCCAGAGCCTTTCCCGTCTGCAGGCCCTCCTTGCCTCCTAAGCCTCCCCTTCCATAAGGGGGGACATCTGTCCTTGCCAGGGTACGCTTATAGTAGTGGAGTGGGGGTTTGTACCCCCCTTCACAAAGGGAGGCAGAATGGTCGTAGACCGGATTGAGGTGTACCTGGACGGGGCCAGCGAGCCCCTGGCGGTTCTGAAGGAGCCCCCTTACCGGCTAAACCTGGACACCCGAAAGATCCCCGACGGGGAGCATGTCCTGCGGGTGGTAACCCACTTCCGCGGCGGAGGCCAGGAGGTCCGAGAAATCCCCTTCACCGTTAACAACTACCCCGACGTGATGGTCCTGGGCCTAGACGAGGGGGGCGAGGTAGCGGGGACTCTGGAGCTCCGCCTGGCCGTGGGGGAACCCGAGCTCCCCGTGGAGCCGGTGCGCTTCAACCCCATCTGGTACGTGGTGGCCTCGGTGATCGTGCTGGGCGGCATCTGGGCCTACTTTGCCCTTTCCCCTACGGCGGAGAAGGTGGCAGCCGAGCTGGCCTCCCCAGCCCAGGAAGCCCCGGCTCCCGAGGAAGGCGCTGGCCAAGCCGCCAACGTGGACCAAGCCCTCATGGAAAAGGGTAAGTCCATCTACGAGGCCAACTGCGCCGCCTGCCATGGGGCAGACGGCCAGGGAATGCCCCCGGTTATGCCTGCCCTGGCGGGCAACGCCAACCTAAAGGACGCCCAGATGATCCTTAGCGTCGTAAAGAACGGGCGCGGGGCGATGCCCCCGGTGGGAGCCGCCTTCTCGGAGGAGGACCTCAAGGCCGTGGCCACCTACATCCGCAACAGCTTCGGCAACAACTTCGGCCCGGTGGAATAAGGAGGGCTAAGGCATGTACCGCAATGACCCCATCGTACCCACCTTCGCCCTCATCCTGGCCGCAGGCCTCTTCTACATGGCCTACCTGGATGGGCTCCACATCGCCCGCCTCCTGGGCCACACTCCAGAGGAGCTCTCCGTGGGCCAGATCGGCCTGATGGCCTTCGGCGCCGTCTTCCTTCTCTACGGGCTCATCGGCCTGGTGTCCTACTGGCTGGAGGGAGTAGAGCTGCGCCCCGGCCGCCACTTCCCCGCCCCTTCCACGGCTCCGGTGGCAGTAGGGGTGATCCTGGTCCTCCTCCTCACCGCCCTTTCCGGCTTCTTCGTCCGCCTCATCGTTTACTCCGCCCAGACCAGCCACAACCCCACCTGGCTCCAGGGCTTTGTCTTCGGAACCATCAGCCTAGTGGTAGCCGCCCTTTTGGGCATTTACAAGAAGTTCTTCGGCCGGGACGAGGTGATCACCGAGGAGGAGAAGAGCCACTTCCCCTGGTAAGAGGTGAAGCATGGACGAACGCGAGATTCGCTTGCAAAGATCCCGCAGGCGGCTTTTCCTGAAGACCGCCATCGGCACCGGAATCGGCCTCTCCCTGGTTTCCGCCTTCTACGTGGGGGCGAGCCTGCGCCCCAAGGCGGAGGTCACCCCGGAGAAGGAACCCCTGAAGCCGGGGGACATCCTGGTCTACGCCCAAGGCGGGGGGGAGCCCAAGCCCATACGTCCTGAGGAGCTCAAGCCCGGCGACCCCTTCGTTCTGGCCTACCCCATGGACCCCAAGACCAAGGTGGTGAAAAGCGGCGAGGCCAAGAACACCGTCTTGGTGGTGCGCTATAAGCCCGAAGAGCTTTCCCCGGAGGTGGCCCAGAACGGGGTGGAAGGGATCGTGGCCTACTCCGCCGTCTGCACCCACCTGGGTTGCATCGTGAGCCAGTGGGTGGCGGACAAGAAGGCAGGCCTTTGCCCCTGCCACGGTGGAATCTATGACTTCGCCCACGGAGCCAGGGTCATCGCCGGCCCCCCGCCCAGGCCTGTCCCCCAGCTTCCCCTTAAGGTGGAAGAAGGCGTCCTGGTGGCCGCTGGGGAGTTTCTAGGCGAGGTGGGGGTGAAGGCGGAAGCGGGCTTCTGCCGTCACGTCTAGGAGGGAAGCATGTACAAGTGGTTAGACGAACGCCTAGACCTCACAGGCTTTTACCAGAAGGTCTTGCGCAAGGCCTTCCCGGTGCACCATTCCTTCTTTCTGGGGGAGATCACCCTCTTCGCCTTCGTCGTCCTGGTGCTCACCGGCATCTTCCTCACCTTGAACTTTGAGCCTTCCATCCGGGAGGTCAAGCTCCCCGACGGCCGCACCGTACCCGCTGCTTACGCCAGCGTCCTCTACATAGACAGCCTTCCCTTCGGGGCGGTGATCCGTAGCCTCCACCATTGGTCGGCCCACGTGATGATCGCCGCCGCCTTCTTGCACATGCTCCGCATCCTCCTCTCGGGGGCCTACAAGAAACCCCGGGAGCTCAACTACCTGGTGGGCCTGGCCCTTTTGGGCCTGGCGGTGGTCACTGCCTTCACCGGCTATGCCCTTCCCTATGACAACTACGCGGTCACCGCCACCCGCATCGGCTACGGAATCGCAAACTCCATCCCCTGGGTGGGAACCACCCTGGCCCAGGTGATGTTCGGCGGGGAGTTCCCGGGCTCAGAGAAGTCCATCCCCCGGCTTTACAGTCTCCACGTCCTCTGGCTCCCCCTCCTCCTCATGGCCCTCATCGGGGTCCACCTGGCCATCATGATGAAGCAGAAGCACACCCAGCCCCGGTATGCAGAAAGGGTAGCCCCCGGAAAGATCCTCGGGGTACCCATGTACCCCCAACAGCTGGTGATGATGGGCATCCTCTTCGCCCTGTACGTGGGCATCATGACCCTGATCGCCGGGGCCTTTCTGGCCCATCCCATCGAGGCCTTCGGCCCCCCCACCCCCAACACCCCGGCGGTCAAGCCCGACTGGTACTTCCTCTGGATCTACGGGATCCTGCAGATCATCCCCTCCACCTGGGAGTTCCACCTCTTCGGGGCCACTATCGGGCCGGAGTTCATCGGGGGGGTGGTGATCCCCGGGATCCTGGCCCTGGTGGGGCTTCTCTTGCCCTTCGTGGACACCCGCAAGGACAAGATGCGCTACATGGAACTACCCTCGGAGCACCCCGTGCGCACCAGCGTCATCCTCTCCCTTTTGGTCTTCTTCCTCATGGCCACCCTGGCGGGGTACAAGATCGACTTCCAGCAACAGGGCTCCATCCTGGGAAACAACGCTGTGCTCTGGACCCTGGTTCTGGGCGGTCCCCTGCTCACCTACATCGTTTCCTACACCTTGCTCCGCATCTTCTACGGAAAAGAAAGAATCCCGCATAAGGCTTAGGCCCCCGTAGCCTTAGAAAGAGGGCCCCCGCCACAGGCGGGGGCCCTAGCGTTCTCCCTACAACCTAAGAGGTCTTTTCCTCCTCGAGGCCCAGGCTCGCCAGCAGGTCGCCGTAGAGGTCGCCCAGCTTCACACTGGCGCCTGTGGTGGGCACCGCCGAAGCATCGTACAGGTTGTACTCGGCCACGGCCCCATACTCGTATTCCCGGCGCTCCTCCCGGCGGGGTCCAGGCTTTCTCTTGCCCCGGGCCTCCTTGCCCTTGGCCCGGCGAGGCCGCTCCTCCTCGGCCTTAGGAGGCGGCGGGGGCAGAAGGCGCTTGCGGGAGAGGGAGATCCGCTGCTCCACGGGGTCGATGTTGAGGACCACCACCTCCATCTCCTCCCCCTTCTTGAAGAGGGCAGCGGGGTTTTCGATACGCCCGTGATCCAGCTCGGAAACGTGGACCAGCCCCTCCATGCCGGGCTCCAGCTCCACGAAGACCCCAAAATCGGTGATTCCGGTGATCTTGCCCTTCACCACGGTGCCCGGGGGATACTTCTCGGTGAGGAGCTGCCAGGGATCGGGCTGGGTCTGCTTAAGGCCCAGGGAAAGGCGGCGCTCGGCGGGATCCACCCTCAGAACCACCGCCTCCACCTCGTCCCCTTCCTTCACCACCTCGGAGGGATGCTTGGGCCTTTTGGTCCAGGAAAGCTCGGAGATGTGGATGAGCCCCTCGAGGCCAGGCTCCACCTCCACGAAGGCCCCGAACTGGGTGAGGCCCACCACCTTGCCCCGGACCCGGCTTCCCACCGGGTACTTCTCGGCCACGGTGGTCCAGGGATCGGGGATCAGGGCCTTGATGGAAAGGTTGACCCGCTCCTTCTCGGGGTCCACGGAAACCACCTGGGCCCGCACCTTCTGCCCCTTGTGGATAACCTCCTTGGGGTGGTTAAACCGCCCCCAGGTGATCTCGGAACGGTGCACCAGGCCGTCCACCGGGCCCAGGTTCACGAAGGCCCCGAAGTCGGTGACGTCCACCACCGTACCCTCCACCACCTGGCCGGGCTGCAGGCTTTGGAAAAAGGCCTCCTTGGCCCGTTTCTGTTCCTCTTCCAAAACCGCCCGACGGGAGAGGAGAACCCGCCCCTTCTTGCGGTTAAACTCGATGATCTTCACCAGGATCTGCTGGCCCACGTAGGCATCCAGGTTGGGGATGCGCTTGAGGTCCAGCTGCGAAGCGGGGATGAAGGCGGACACGCCATCCAGGTCGGCAACCACGCCCCCCTTGACCTTCTCCTTTACGGTGACGGTCACCGGCTCGCCCTTCTCATAAAGCTCCCGGATGCGGTCCCAGTGCTCCGTGGCCTCCACCCGCTTGCGGGAAAGAAGGACCTGGCCCGTTTCGGGGTCCACCTTGATCACCTGGACCCGCACCAGATCCCCGGGCTTCAAAAGGGCCTTTAGCTCCTCCTCGGGAAGGGACTTCTCCGTAAGCTCGTTAAAGGGGATGATGCCTTCCGTCTTCGCGCCGATATCTACCGCCACACCCTCCGAGCCCACCAGGACCACCTTGCCCGTCAGGATCTGGCCCGGGCGCACGCGCTTTTCCAAGCGGGCCTCGGTTTCCTGAAGGGCCTCCTCCATGCTGAAGGTCTGGCCTGGGGTCAAGTTGGCTTCGCTGACCTGGGTCGCCTTTTCTTCCATGCCGCCTCTTTCCTCCTTACGCGCCTTCCAGGGAAGGCGGGCGCATTTTGCGCACGTCCACACGAAAAGGAGGGGGAGAAGCCTCACTCCCCGCTTCCGTGTGAACCGGCCCCGAAGGGCATACCCTTCTTTTATACCACGGGGAGGCCCCCTTGCCAAGAGGCACCAGGCCCCTTGGGCTTAGGTCATAATGAGCCCATGGAAACCCTAGCCTGGATGCAGGCGAAGCTCCCTGAGTTTTTAAAGGACCTCGAGGCCTTCGTGCGCCGGGAATCCCCCTCCAAGGACCTGAAGGGCCTAATGGAAGCGGCGGCCTTCCTGGAAGAGGCCTTCGGGCCCCTCCAGGGGCGGCTTTCCCGCAAGGACACTCCCTTGGGCCCCATCCTTCTCTTGAAGCGGGAAGGGGAAGGGGCCCCGGTCCTGGTGCTTTGCCACTACGACACCGTCCACCCCAGGGGAAGCTTTCCCGAGCCCTTCCGTGTGGAAAGGGACCGGGCGGTGGGGCCCGGGGTCTACGACATGAAAGGGGGCATTGTGGCCTTGCTCTACGCCCTCCGCCATGCGGAGGCCGCGGGAAGGAAGCTTCCCCCTTTGGAAATCCTCTTCACCCCGGACGAGGAGATCGGCTCCAAGGAAAGCCGGCCCCTCATCGAGGCCGCCGCCAGAAAGGCCCGGGCGGTGTTGGTCCTCGAGCCCCCCACGGCGGAAGGGGATCTCAAGGTGGCCCGAAAAGGGGTGGGGCTTTACCGCCTTAAGGCCCTGGGCAAGGCCGCCCACCAGGGGGTGGAGCCGGAAAAGGGGGTGAACGCCATCCTGGAACTCGCCCACCAGATCGTGAGGGTGGCGGCCCTCGAGGACCGGGAAAAGGGCACCACCCTGGGCCCCAACGTGGTGGCGGGGGGCACGGTGAGCAACGTGGTGGCGGAGGAAGCCTGGGTGGAGATCGACCTCCGGGCCTGGACCCTGGAGGAGGTGAAGCGGGTGGAGGAGGGCCTCAAAAGCCTCACCCCCATCCTGCCCGGGGCCAGGCTGGAGCTTTCCGGAGGCCTGAACCGCCCTCCCATGGAGCCCACGGCGGAAAGCCTGGCCCTCTTCGAAAAGGCCCGGGCCATCGGCGAGGCCCTGGGCCTCTCCTTGCGCCCGGGGCGGGTGGGCGGGGGATCGGACGGCAACTTCACCGCCGCCCTTGGGGTGCCCACCCTGGACGGCCTCGGCCTCTTTGGGGGCGACGCCCACCAGAAGACCGAGTACGTGGTGGTCTCGGAGATCCCCCGGCGCACGGCACTGCTGGCCGAACTCCTCTATGCCCTATGAACCTCTCCCCTTCCGCAAAGAAGGTGCAAAGGTTCTTGGAGGAAAAGGGGTTCGGCCATCTAAGGGTGGTGGAGCTTCCCACCTCCACCCGCACCGCCCAGGAGGCGGCGGAGGCCGTGGGGGCCGAGGTGGGTCAGATTGTGAAAAGCCTGGTCTTCCTGGGAGAAAACGGGGCCTACCTCTTCCTGATAAGCGGCAAAAACCGCCTGGACCCCTCCAAGGCCCAAAGGGCCACGGGTGAAGCCCTGAGGCGGGCCACCCCGGAGGAGGTGCGCACCCTGACCGGCTACGCCATCGGCGGGGTGCCCCCTGTGGGGCACGAAACCCCCCTTCCGGCCTTTTTGGATCAGGACCTCCTGGCTTACCCCCTGGTCTGGGCCGCAGGGGGTACTCCCAAGGCCCTCTTCTCCCTGACCCCAGAGGAGCTTCTGGCCCTCACAGGGGCCCAGGTGGCCGATCTCAAGGAGGCCTAGGCATGTGGTTCCTCCGCAAAGACCCCCATGTGAAGCCCGAAGGACCTTTGGCCTTCCGGGTGCGGGTGCGCACGAAAAGCGGCGAGGTGGTGGAGCTAAGGCTCTCCAAGAGCATGGAGATCAGCCCGGTGGAAGGAGGCTACTACGTGCGCAAGGAGATCGTGGCCCCCAAGAGCCTGGACCGGGCGGTCCTGGAGATCTGGTTTGACACCCGTTATCGCCCCATGCGCAAAAGTATTGAGGGAGGAGAGCTTATACCTATTCGGGAATGGAACGGCTAGAATAAGGCCATGGAAAAGTTCTTGCTACTCCTGGGCCTTTTGGTCATGGTGTACAACGTCTTTTACGGCTTTCGGCTCAAGCGGGCCATCCCCGGCGGGGTCATGGGGGAAAGGGGCGGGCAGATGCTCGGGCTCATCGTCTTCTTCGCCCTTGCCTACCTGGTGGTCCTGATCCTCACCTGGAGCGAGCCCAGTAGCCTCCTCCTCCTTCTCCTCTCCCTGATCCTCCTTCTGGGGGCGGTCTTCGTCTACATGGTCCTGCGCCTGGTGGACGCCATCGTGGCCTCCTTGTAGCCATGGTCTTCCGCCGTAACCCCAACCCCCCGGAAACCGACTGGAAGCCCACCCCCGAGGAGTGGCGGGTCTACACCCTCTGCGACGGTCGGCGCACCGAGGAGGAGGTGGTGCGGGAAAGCGGCCTCGGGGAGGAGGCCTACGTCATCCTGGCCGCTCTTCTCAAGCGGGGCTTGATCCTGCCCGTGGAAGGCGCCAAGGAGCTTTGCCAGAAGCTGGTGGGCCTCCTCAAAACCCGGCTCGGTCCCAAGGCCAATCCCTTTGTGGCCCGCCTGGAGGGGTGCCAAAGCCGGGAGGCCCTCGAGGAGGAAGCCTTACGGGTGGCCCTCAAGGTCAAGCTCACCCTGGACCGCAAAACGGGAGAGGAGCTGGAAAAGGCCATACGGGCGCTATTCCATTGAACGAGGACCATCCCTTGGAAAAACCGCCGGTCAGCGGGGTGGTATCCAGGGCTCGCCCCGGAAGAAGCCGTAGACTAGCCGGCCCACCACCGGCCCCAGGAGGATAAGGCCCAGGAGGTTGGGGATGGCCATGAGGCCGTTTAGGGTGTCGGAGATGGCCAGGAAGGCCTCGAGGCCCCCCAAGGGCCCCACGAAGGCCAAGACGGCGAAGGTGAGGCGGTAGGGCCAGCGGATCCCCTCCCCGAAGATAAAGGCCGCGGCCTCCTCCCCGTAAAACCCCCAGGAGACCATGGTCCCCAGGGCGAAGACCGCCACGGTGACGGCCAGGATAAGCCCGCCCAGGGGATGGACCTGAAAGAGGGCACCTGCCACCTCGGTGGCGCTTCCTCCTCCTCGCCAAAGCCCCGAGGCGATGAAGGTAAGGGCGGTGAGGCTGGTCACCAGGAAGCTCACGAACATCTCCGTGACCCCCCAGAAGCCCTGGCGCACGGGATGGTCCACCTGGGCCTGGGCGTGGGCGATGGGCGCGGAACCCAAGCCCGCCTCGTTGGCGAAGATGCCCCGGCCAAGCCCGGCGTTGATGGCGGCAAAGAGGCTATACCCCGCCGCCCCCCCCAAGGCTGCCTCCGGGCTGAAGGCCGCCTGGAAGACCAGGGCCAGGGCCTCTGGAATCTGGCCCCCGTAAACCACCAGAAGGGGAACCACCGCCACCAAAAACAGAAGGAGCTTCAAGGGCACCACCACCTGGGCGAAGCGGGCCACCCGCACGATGCCTCCCCCCAGCACCACCCCCACCAGCAGGGCCAGGAAAAGCCCCACCAAAGCTGGAGGCGCCCCTAAAGGAGCCAGGGCACCCCCCACCGCCCCAGCCTGGGAGAGATTGCCGATGCCAAAGGCGGCCACGGCGGCGAAGAAGGCGAAGAAGTAGGCCAGAAAACGGAGCCTGGGTAGGCCCCGGTACAGGTAGTACATGGGCCCGCCGGAAACCGAGCCATCGGCATAGCGGCGGCGGAAATGAACCGCCAAGGTGGCCTCGGCGAACTTGGTGCCGGTGCCGAAGAAGTAGCCCAGCCACATCCAGAAGACCGCCCCCGGGCCCCCTACGAGCACCGCCGCCAGCATGCCCAAAAGGTGCCCGGTCCCCACCGTGGCGGAGAGGGCCACCATGGTGGCCTGGAAGGGCGTGATCTGCCCGCCGAAGCCGTAGGTGCGCTCGCGGATGGCTCCCAGGGTTTCGCTGAAGGAAACCCGCATCATCCGCAAGGGGGCGCTGAACCAGCGGATCTGGAAGATGACCAGATAGGCCCCCACCAGGAGGAAGACCAGCTTCATGGGAAAGCCGTATACGACCCGGTTGAGATACTCGTTTAAGGCCAGGATATCCATGGCTATACCTCCGGCACCACCTCCACCTTATCCCCCCGCCTGAGGCGGAGGCGCCTGAGATCCTCCTCCAATAGGCCCAGCCGGCCCGGAATGTTGGGCCTGGGCCGCACCTCCATCACCACCTCGGGAGGCCTTAGGCGCAGGCGGAACCCGTGGCGGATGGCCCGGGCCCACTCGGCGTAAAGGGCCTCGTCCACATAGGCCACCCCGGACCCCGGACCGTAGATGGGAAGGACCAGAAGGGAAGCGGGCGGCACCTCCACCAGGGGGACCGCCTCGAGGGCCCCCATTTGCAAAAGGGTATGCAGGATGCGGGCTAGGCGCAGGGTCCCGGGGGCCAGGAGCACCTCCATGATGCGTTTTCCCTCCACCTGGGCAAGAACCCGCAAGGCCTCGGGGCCAAGTTCCACCGCACCTCCCTTTGCGGGCAGGCGCAGGACATACCCCCAGTCGGCGGGAAGGGCAAGCCCCCGCCACTGAGCCTCGGCCTCGGCCAGGCGAGCAGGCACCGCAAGCCCCCCAAGAAGGGTGGTGTGGGGAGGCGACACCTCGGGCTCAAAGCGGTAGGGAGCCCGTTTGATCCCGGTGAGAAGGTCCAAGGCTTCCTCCCCCTCCAAGACCTTCTCCCCCGAGCGCACCCGGGCGTGGACCACCTGGCCGTTTTGCAGGAAGACCTCCCCCTCCAGGTAAGGGGTGCGGACGAGAAGCCGGCCCGTGCGCCCGGTGCTCATTAAAGCCCCCACCAAAGCCGAGAAGGGAAACTCCGCAAGGTTGCCTTCAAGGTGGCCTGAAGGTTGCCCAGAATGGCCCGGCGGTTGACCCAGCATTCTCCCCCGTTTTACCATGCCACCTCCCAAGCGTCCAGGCGGGGTACCCTGTTGCCTTGCCCGAAGGGCAAACCCATTTGCGTAAGCTAGGGGCATGAACCTCCTCTTGCTTCACGGGTTTACCTCGCATCCCGTCCTCACCCTGGGTCCCTTGCCCCAGGTGTTGCGGGAGGCTGGGTTTCAGGTGAGCCAGCCAGCCCTTCCCGGCCACGGCACCCGGCCGGAGGACCTCCTCAAGGTGCGGTGGCAGGACTGGCTGGAAACAGCCCGGGCTTTTTACCGGGAACTGCCCGAGCCTCGAGGGGTGGTGGGGCTTTCCATGGGGGCCCTGCTTTCCGCCCACCTGGCGGCGGAAACCCCCACCCAGGCCCTGGTAGCCCTGGCCCCGGCCATGGCCCTCAAGCATCCCCTTGCCCCCCTGGCGCCCCTCCTGGCCTGGCTGATCCCCCGCTTTCCCGGCCCCGATTCCATCCAGGATCCCGAGCTCAAGAAGCAAAATCCCAACTACCCCTACTTCCCCACCCGGGCCCTGCTTCAGCTTCTGGCCTTAATGCGCCGCACCCCGGAGGTCCTGCCCAAGGTGAAGGCCAACGCCCTGGTGATCGAGGCGGGCCAGGACAAGGTGGTGGACCCCGCAGGGGTGCGGGGCTACCATGCCCTTTTGGGAAGCTCGAGGAAGGAGTACCTGGTCTTTCCCGAAAGCGGACACGACCTTCTTCTGGACCGGGACCGGGAGGCGGTGGCCCTGGCGGTCCGGGATTGGCTTATTGCTAATAGTACTCATTTGCATTAAGATAAAGGCCATGGAGCCTGCCCCTATCTCCCCCTGGACCGTCTTCCTATACGCCCTTTTCACCGCCATCGCCACGGGCCTGGGAGCCCTGCCCTTCCTCTTCACCCGGCGCATCCTGGCCCACCACCTGGGCCTGGCCAACGCCGCGGCCGCTGGCCTGATGCTCTCGGCCAGCTTCGGCCTCATCTACGAGGGCGTGCACTACCACCTGGGCCGCACCCTCTTGGGGGTGGTCCTGGGCCTTCTTTTCATCCAGCTTTCCCACCGCTTCCTTCATGGCCGGGAAATAAGCTTCGGGAGCCTGAACGGCCTGGATGCCCGCAAGGCCCTCATGATCGTGGGGATCATGACCCTCCACTCCTTCGCCGAGGGCGTGGGGGTGGGGGTGGCCTTCGGGGGCGGGGAGGCCTTGGGGGTTTTCATCACCCTGGCCATCGCCGTGCACAACATCCCAGAGGGCTTGGCCATCAGCCTGGTCCTGATCCCCAGGGGGGTTAGCGTCCTGGGCGCTGCCCTTTGGAGCGTTTTCTCCAGCCTGCCCCAACCCCTTATGGCCGTGCCCGCCTTTCTTTTCGTGGAGGTCTTCAAGCCCGCCCTGCCGGTGGGCCTGGGCTTTGCCGCCGGAGCCATGATCTGGATGGTGGCGGCGGAGATCCTCCCCGAGGCCCTGAAGGAAGCCAAGGCCGAGGGGGTGGCCACGGTGCTCACCCTAGCCGCGGCCGTGATGGTGGCCTTCCAGATCCTCCTGGGAGGGTAGCCAGACCCAGGGAAGCTGTTCCTCCAGGTGGAGGGCCTCGAGGGTCGGCCGCACCCGGTAGGCCAGAAGCTGCACCCCAGCCCGCTTTGCTTCCCGGGCTGCCTGGTAAAGAACCCGGTCCTCAGGGTCGAGGGCAAAGGCCCGGGCCAGGGGATGCTGAACCATCCACACCGCATAGGCCAAGCCCCCGGCCCGGGCAAACTCCGAAAGAAGCCTCAGGTGCCGGGCGCCTCGAGGGGTAGAGGCATCGGGGAAAAGGGCCAGGTCTCCCTCCACCCGGTTGCAGTTCTTGGCTTCCAAAAGGGCTTCTTTCCCCCCAATCCGGGCGGAGAAGTCCAGCCTCTCCCCTTCCAGGCGCACCTCTTTTCGCAAATCCGCAAGGGAGCCGAAAGCCCCTTCCCTCAAAAGCAACTCCAGGAGACGGTTGGCCAAGGAGGCATCCACCCCCACCAGCACGCCCCGGCTCTCCAAAAGAAGAAGCCGCCCCACCGTCTTTGGGGTAGACCTGGGATGGTAAAAGCAAGGGGTCCCGGGAAGGAGAAGCTCCCCCATCCGCCCGGAGTTGGGAAGGTGCAAGGGCCCCACGTCCGACTCCACCAGGAAGCGGTTTTTCCTCTTCAGGAAACGGCAGGGTTTTAAGGGAGGCAAGGGCAAGGCCAGCATGACCAAAACGTTAGCCCGGTCTTAGACCGGGCTTTCTGGCGGAGAGGGCGGGATTCGAACCCGCGGTACCGGTTTTCCCGGTACAACACCTTAGCAGGGTGCCGCCTTCGACCACTCGGCCACCTCTCCAAGCCTTCTGGCGGAGGGTGAGGGATTCGAACCCCCGGTGGGCCTGAAGCCCACAGCGGTTTTCAAGACCGCCGCCTTCAACCGCTCGGCCAACCCTCCAAGGTATGGCCGCAAGGTTTACTATGCGGCAAGCTCCTCAGGTTGTCAATCGGGATGGGCTATACTGCCTTTGTGGAGCGAAGCCGGGACTTTATCCTTCAAGCAAGGAGGGACTTGGAGCACGCCCGCTTCGCCTTGGAAAAGGGGTTTTACGAGTGGGCCGCCTTCTCCGCCCAACAATCAGCACCTAGGGGCTGTGGCCTGGGGACACTCGGTGCTGGGTCTTTTGGAGGAGCTGGCCAAGCGGCATCCCATAAGCGAGTCCCTCCTAGACGCAGCCAGCGAGCTGGATAAGGCCCACATCCCCACCCGTTATCCCGATGCCCTCCCTGAAGGGGCTCCCTTTGAGCGCTACCGGCGCCCCGAGGCCGAGCGGCTTTTGCAGCATGCCGAGGAAATCTATGCCTTCTGTCAGGGTCTTCTTCCCTCCGTGGACTAAAGAGGAAATCCTAAAGCGCCTGAAGGAGGGGCTTGGGGTGCTAAGGGAAGACCTTCCCCTGCGGCAGGCCTACCTCTTCGGTTCCTGGGCCACGGGTCGGGCGTTACCGGGAAGCGACGTGGACCTCCTCCTCATCTACCAAGGCCCTGCCCGCGGGGACCTTCACCGCCTGGCGCGGAAGGCTTTTAAGGGCCTTCCGGTGGAACTCCATGCTTACACGGAGGAGGAAGCAAAGGCTTTAGAACCCCTTCTTAGGCAGATGCTGGCCCAGGCCATCCCCCTTCTGGACTCTTAGCGGAGCCAGGCCAGGACAAACCGCGGTTCACCGCCGCCAGAAGATGCGATTCCCAGCCTCCCGGATCAAGCTCCCGCAGGAAGCGGCCCGTAACATGATGGAGAACCACTTCCAAAATGGCAGGCCCTCGGAAGACCTCCACCCAGGGAAAGCGCTCCACAGGGCTATTCTGTCATAGGCCCATGGGGCTTTTCCGAGAGCCAAAAGCCGAGCTCCTCCTTCAGGGCGCGCCGACGGGGATAAGCCTGCAGCAAGGCCAAGGCCGCCTCACGGGCTGCCTTGGGGTCCAAACGGGAAAGGCGCCCAAGGAGCCTGGCTGCCTCCCGGTAAGCCTTGCGGGTTCCCTTTTCCACCTCGCGCCTTGCCGCCTCTAGGTAAAGCCTCTTGGCCTCCTCGGGAAGTTTCTCCTCCAGGACCTCCGCCAAGGCGGGATAGGCCTCCGGCGGGGCGTTCCTCAACAGGCGGTCCAAGGCCTTCCAATCCTCCTCCAAGAGGTAGATGCGGGCAAGAAGGGCAGGGTCCCGCACCTGCCTGAGAAGAGCCTTTCGCTCCCGGTAAAACTCCCGGCCCAGCTTGGACTTTAGGGCCAGGTAGTCCTCGAGGTTCGGCCTCACCCCAAAGCGGGCCCGGTGGTCCTCCGGGCTTCCCCGATGGGCCACCAACAGGTCCAGAAGGGGAAGGAGCCTGGGGTCTTTTCCAAACCAGTCCCGGGCTTCCTCCGCATACCTTAAGGCCTCCTCCACCCGTCCCAAGGCCATAAGGCGCTCCACCAGGAGGAGGTAGTCCCCAACCCCCTCCAGCCCCTCCCGCAAGGCGGAAAGCCCCTCCTCCACCCGCCCCAGGCGGAAGAGAAGCTCGGCCCTGAGCCCCCGCTTAAGCTCCAAGCCATCCCCACCCCTTAAAAGGTGAAGGGCCTCCTCCCCCCTTTCCCCAGCCACCTGCAGGAAAGCCTCCCGCAAGGCCTCGGAAGGGTGCCTCAGGTAAAGGTTCAGGAGGAAGGAAAGCCTAGGGGTGAGGGCCAGGTAGCGCTCCAGGGCTAGCCGCAAGTAGGGCTCCGGGTCAAAGGGAGCTTCCAATAGCGCCTCCAGGTAGGCCTCCACCTCTTTCCTCCCCACCCGGTCCAGGCGCAAGGACAGGGCCCGGGCCTCCTCCTGCCCTCCCCCCAGCCGGAAGGCCCGGCGCAGGTCCTTCACCCCTTCCAAAAAGGCCTTTTCCGGGGCCAGGGCTTCCGCCAGGTAAAGGCCCACCTCGGGAAGGAGGGCGAGTTTTTTCAGGAGGCCCCTGGCCTCCTCAGGGGTCAGGGCCTCAATCAGGGGCGCCAGGTCCGGTGCCTTTTCCTCCACATAGGCGTAGAGGAGGGCCACCGCATGTTTGCAAGGGAACTCTGGATAAGGGCAGGTGCAACGGCCCCAAAGCCCCGGGCCCACCTCCACCCGGTAGGGCGCCTCTGCCGAGCCCTGCACCAAGCCCAAAACCTTCTCCCCCACCCGGAAGACCCTGAGCACCCGGCCCTCCTGGTAGTAGGCCAGCCCCCGGCGCAGCACCTCCCGGGGAACAAGGGAGGCGAAGTCCCTTTCCTCCCTGGGGGGGAAAGGCGGCACAGGATCAGTTTAAGGCTCGCCATCGGATGGAAACCCCCTGGGCGTGGTATCATGAGATGAGAAGCTTATGAAATGACCCTGACGGTTACCCTTAGGGAAGCGGATCTGAAGCGCCCCCTGCCCAAGGGCTACGTGCAGTGCCGGGCCTGCGCCCACTACTGCGCCATCGCGGAAGGAGAGGCCGGCAAATGCGGGGTCAGGCGCAACTTTGCAGGCAGGCTCTATCTGGTGACCTATGGAAAAGCCGCCGCGGTTCACCTGGACCCAGTGGAGAAAAAGCCTCTCTACCACTTCCACCCCGGGGAGGGAATCCTTTCCCTGGGAACCGTGGGGTGCAACCTCTTCTGCGCCTTCTGCCAGAACTGGGAGATCTCCCAGTTCCGGGAGTTCAAGGTCACGCCGGAAGGCCACCTGGACCAGCCCATCGGGGAGGACTGGCCCCCCGAGGCCATCGTGGAGAAGGCCGAGGCCCTGGGGGTGAGGCTTCTCGCCTACACCTACAACGAGCCCGCCGTCTGGATTGAATACGCCCACGACACGGCCAAGCTCGCCAAGGAACGGGGCATGAAAAACGTCTTCGTCACCAGCGGCTTTGAAACCAAGGAAGCCTGGGAGTATATCCGGCCCTTTCTGGATGCCGCCAACGTGGACCTGAAGGGCTTCACCGAGGAGTTCTACCGGAAGATCTGTGGGGCCCGGCTCAAGCCGGTTCTGGAAAGCCTCGAGCACCTTTTGGCCCAAGGGGTCTGGGTGGAGGTGACCACCCTCCTCCTGGAGGGCTACAACGACTCCCCGGAGGAAGTCCGGGCCATGGCCCGCTTCCTCAAAGGCCTTTCCCCCGAGGTTCCCTGGCACCTCACCGCCGCCCACCCCGACTACCGCATGCTGGACCTGAGGCCCACCCGGCACAGCACCCTGGTGCGGGCCTACGAGATCGCCAAGGAGGAAGGGCTTAAGTTCGTGTACGTGGGCAACGTCCTGGACGAGGAAAGAAGCTCCACCCACTGCCCGGATTGCGGAAGGCTCCTCATCCGGCGCCGGGGCTTCCGGGTGGAGCCCCTTTGGGAGGTCCCCGGGGTCTGCCCGGGGTGCGGGAGGAGGATTCCCGGGGTATGGACCTGGTGAGGCTCCCGGCGGTGGCCGGCTACTTCTATCCCCTCGAGGCAGAGCGCTTAAGGCAGGAGGTGGAAGGCCTTCTGCAAAAAGCCCAAGCCTCCCCTGACCCAAGGGTCAGGGGGCTTCTTTCCCCCCATGCCGGCTACTTTTACTCGGGGAAGGTGGCGGCGGAGGGCTTTAAGGTGCTTTCCGCCTGGCGGGGAAGGGCGAGGAGAATCCTCCTCCTGGGGCCCAGCCACTTCGTGCCCTTCTTGGGAGCGGCCTTTTACCCTTACCGGGCCTGGGCCACTCCCTTGGGGGAGGTGGCGGTGGACCTGGAAGGGGGAAGCCGGCTTGTGGCCAAGGGCTCTCCCTTTCTGACCTACGAGGAGCCCTTCCGGGAGGAACATAGCCTCGAGGTCCTCCTTCCCTTCCTCCAGGTAGCCTTGCCGGACACGCCCATCCTGCCCCTCCTCTTTGGGGAGGCGGACCCTAAAGAGGTGGCCGAGGCCCTGTTGTCGGAGCTTGGGGAAGGGGACCTGGTGGTGGCCTCCAGCGACCTCTCCCACTACCATCCCGACCCCGTGGCCAGAAACCGGGATCAAAAGACCCTGGAAAAGGCCCTGGCCCTGGATGTGGAGGGAGTGGCCCAAGGGGAAGCCTGCGGCCACCTTCCCTGGGCCACCCTCACCGCCTTGGCCGGAAGCCTGGGTTGGAAGCCCACGCTTCTGGCCTACGCCACCAGCGCCGAGGCCTCCGGGGACACAAGCCGCGTGGTGGGGTACGCCGCGGTGGCCTATTTAGGGCAAGATCCACCCGCCTTAAGATGAAACCATGACCCCGGTGCGCAAGCGGTTCACCGTGGAGGAGTTCCACAGGATGGCCCAGGCGGGCCTCCTGGGAGAGGACGACCGGGTGGAGCTTCTGGAAGGGGAGGTTTGGGAAATGAGCCCCATCGGTAGCCGCCATGCCGCCGCCGTGCGGCGCCTTCGCCGCCTGTTCACCCCCTTGGAGATGGAAGGGGTCTGCCTTATCGCCGTACAGGACCCCGTGCGCCTTAGCCCTTTCAGCGAGCCCCAGCCGGACCTGGCCCTTTTGCGGCCCCGGCCTGACCTTTACCAGGAGGGTCACCCCGGCCCCCAGGATGTCCTCCTCCTGGTGGAGGTGGCGGAAGCCTCCTTGGCCTACGACCTGGGGGTTAAGGCACCCCTATACGCACGCCACGGAGTCCTTGAGCTTTGGGTGCTGGACCTGGAGGGCAAGCGGCTTCACGTCTTTCGCTCCCCCTCCCCCGAGGGTTACCGGGAAGTCCAGACCCTGGCCCCAGGGGACCACCTGGCTCCCGTGGCCTTCCCCTCCTTTTCTCTCCCGGTGGCCGAGCTCCTAGGCTAAAGCCTGAGAAGGGGCCGGAACCAGGGAATGGAAAGGAGCACCAGCGCCAGGGCCAGGGCGAAGAGGAGCCGGGCCCGGGGCTTTCCCTTTCGGGCCTGGGAAAGCCCAGCGTGGGCCAGGCCCAAGGCCACAAGCCCCCCCACCCAGTGCTCGGCCACGAAGTAGCGGGCCTCGCCTGGGGTTTGCAGGGTGGCCTCGAGGCTGGCCAAGGCTCCCTGAAAGAGAGGGCTCACAAAGGCCAGCAGGATCCCCAAAACCACCTGCAGGGTGAGGGCATGGGCGAAAAAAGCTCCTTCTTTAGCCCCAGGGCGCCAAAGGGCCAGGAAGCCAAAGGCCAAGACCGCCCAGCGCACCAGGTTGTGTAGGAAAAGGACCGCCTCGTACATGGTCCAAGGCTATCCCAGGAAGCCCTTGGCCCACGGAGGGAAATCACAAAGGGTATTAAATGCGGCCAAGGAGGGTCAAGTCTCCAGGAGGGCCAAGGCCTCCCGGAGGTCCTGGACTTCCAGGTGGGCGGGATACCGGGGGTCCTTGGGGCGGTGGCCCCGGTCCACCCACACCGCCCTTATCCCCGCCGAAAGGGCTCCCTTGATGTCCCGCTCGGGGTTATCCCCCACCATCACCGCCTCCTCCGGGCCCACGCCAAAGGCGCAAAGGGCCATGCGGAAGAGCCTGGGGTCGGGTTTGCCAAGCCCCACTTCCCCGGAAACCAAGGTGAGGGAAAAGGCCTCCCCAAGGCCTGCCCCGACGAGCTTCTCCCGCTGCAGGTCGGGCACGCCGTTGGTGAGGAGGACCGGGATGGCCCCCCTGGCTCCAAGGGCCTCCAGAAACTCCGGCACCTCGGGGAAAAGGGGGTAGCGGCGCCTCTCCCGGAAAAAGGCCTCCGCCAGCTCCCGGGCCTGCTTCTCAGGACTGCCAAGCTCCCTAAGGGCCTCCTGGAAAACCCTTTCCCGAAAGGGCCAGGCCCACTCCGCCAGGGTTTCCAGCCCCGGGGTGGAGTAGCGGGCCCAAAGGGCCTCCAGGGCCGAGTGGCCGATGCGCTCGGCCCAGGGGTAGAAGGGAGCCTGCCGGAAGAACTCCTCTGCTTTTCTCCGCACCGCCTGGGGTAGCCCCTCCACCCCTGCTTCCTGCCCCAGGCGGCCCAAGACCTCCTCGCTCACCCGGTGGTCCACAAGAAGGGTATCGTCCAGATCCAAAAGCCAAAGCTTCATGTATCTCCTCGGGTCAGGAATGTTTCTCTGGGGGAAGCTCCCGCACCAAGACCGGGTTCTCCCCCGGGTCAAAGAGGAGGAGGTGTCCCCCTGCCTCGCGGAAGGGAAGGCCGTACTTGGCAAGGCGAAGCTTTTCGTGCTCCAGGTTCTCCACGAAGAACACCAGACGGCCTTCCTCCACCCCCAGCCGGGCAAAACCATGCCCCTCGGGCCGGGGTCGGTTGGGCCCCTGCTCCACTCCCCCGCTTCCAGGACGCAGGAGGAGAAGGGGCCCCTCGAGGGGAGCCAGAAGGGCCTCCCGTTCCGGGATCAGCTCCTCCAGGGCCAGCCCCAAAGCCTGGTAGAAGCTCACGCCCTGGCCCAGATCCGGCACGTACACCACAAGGGTTTCGCTCATAGGCTCCGCAAAAACGCCCGCAAGTCTTCTTCGTCCGCCACCACCTGCAAAAGGGCCAGGTCCTCCGGGGCGATCTCCCCGTGGGCCTTGAGGAGGGAAAGCCAGTAAGGATCCACCGCCAAGGGCCGCCCCAAGCCCCGCCGCAGGTAGAGGAGGTTCCAGGCCAGGGTGAGCTCGGCCAAGGTGCCCACCCCACCCGGCAGGGCCAGGTACCCCGCACCCAGATCCAAAAGCCTCCCGATCCGCTCGGGCAAGGAGGAGGCGGGAAGCTCCAGGTCCACATAGGGGCTTGGGCCTTTGCGTTCGGGGAAAAGGGCCGGGGCGGTGACCCCCACCACCATCCCCCCCCTGGCCTTCACCCCCCGGGCCAAGGCCTCCATTCCTCCCTGGTAGCCCCCACAGGCCAGGCCGAAGCCCTCCTCGGCCATCACCTCCCCGTAGCGGACCAGGCGGGCGTACCGGGGATCGCTGGGGGCCACCCTCGAGGAAACGAAGGTGCTAATAAGCCGCATCGCTACAGCCAGGGCTCCCCCAACCGGGCGGGAAGATGGAGTTTAACGGCACCGCACCACCAAAACGGGTATCCCCACCCGGTGCAAGACCCCCTCGGTCACCGAGCCCAAAAGGAGCTTGTCCAGCCCGGTGCGCCCGTGGGTGCCCATGACCAGGAGGTCGAATCCCTTGGCCGCCTCCACGATGGTGGGTATCGGCACCCCCTCCTTCACCTCCCCCGTGGCCTCCACTCCCTTCTCCTGGGCCAGGCTCAAGGCCTTGGCGATGGCCTCCTCCCCCGCCTTCTTCAGGTCCTCCAGAAGCTCAAGGCCATAAGGAACGCTCTCGGGAGCGATCCAGATGGCCTGGGCGGGATTCTCCAGCACGTAGAGGAAGTGAACCTTGGCCCCCAAGGCCTTGGCCAGGGAAAGGCCGTGCTCCAGGGCCTGGAAGCTACAGGAGCTTCCGTCCGTGGGCATCAGGATGGTCTTGTACATGGCTCGCCTCCTTCGCCTTCATGATACCCCGTCGTAAACTCAGGCCATGTGGATCTACGGAAGGAACCCGGTCCTCGAGGCCCTGAAGGAGGGCCGGGTGCGGCGGGTTTTGGTGGCCCGGGGGGTGGAGGCCTGGCTTTTAAGGGAGCTGGAGAAACTCGGGGCGGAGTACACCCTGGTGCCCCGGATCGAGCTGGATACCCTCCTGAGAACCACCCACCACCAGGGCCTGGCCGCGGAGGTGGAGGAACCCCGCTACGCTCCCTTGGAGGAAGCCTTCCTTCTGGCGGAAGCCCGCAAGGAGCTTCCCCTGCTGGTCTTCCTGGACGGCATCACCGACCCCAGGAACTACGGGGCCATGATCCGAAGCGCCCTGGCCCTGGGAGCCCACGGGGTGGTGTCCGAGGAGCGCCGAAGCGCCCCCCTTTCGCCCCTGGCCCTGAAGGCCAGCGCCGGGGCCGCCTTAAAGCTTCCCGTGGTGAAGGTGAAAAACCTTCCCCGGGCCCTCGAGGAGGTTAAGCAAAAGGGGCTTTGGGTATACGGCCTGGATGTTAGGGGGGGGAAAACCCCCAAGGAGCTGGACTTCCAAAGGCCCCTGGCCCTGGTGGTGGGCTCGGAAGGGGAGGGTATGCGCCGGTTGGTAAGGGAAAGCTGCGACGAGCTTTTCCGCATCCCCATCCGGGAGGAGGCCGAGTCCCTGAACGCCTCCGTGGCCTTGGGGATAGCCCTCTACATGGCAGCCCTGGGCCGGGGTGTAGGATAGGGTCGTGGACTGGATCCGGCTTCTTTCCCGCCTCCTCCAGGCGGAAAGCCTCCCCGGGCAGGAAGGGGAGGCGGCGGCCCTCCTCCTGGAGGCCCTTAAGGGCATGGGCCTGTCGGCCACCCTGGACGAGGCGGGAAACGTGGAGGCCCTTCTGGGGGAGAAGGAACCCGAGGTGGTGCTAACCGGGCACCTGGACGTGGTGCCCGTGGGGGATCCCCTGCACTGGCCCTACCCCCAGGGCACCGTGGCCCAGGAGGCCGTCTGGGGCCGGGGGGCGGTGGACATGAAAGGGCCTTTGGTGGCCATGCTCCTGGCCCTCGAGGCCCTTGCCCAAAGAGCCCTCAAGGGACGGGCGCGCTTCCTCGCCACGGTGCAGGAGGAAGTGGGGGGCCTGGGAAGCCGCCATGCCGCAAAAAGGCTTTCCCCCCTGGCCTTCATCCTGGGGGAGCCCTCAGGAAGAAGGCTCATGCGGGGCCACCGGGGCCGGGCGGAGGTCTGGGTTGACTTTGAAGGGGAGGAAGCCCACGCCGCCCTCTCGGGCCCGGAAAACCCCCTCTTCGGCCTCGGAGAGTACCTCCTGACCCTAAAGGAGCTTCCCCTTCCCCCCGGCCTCAAGCTCACCCCCACCCGGGTGGACACCTACCCCGGGGCCCGGAACCAGACCCCCGGAGTGGTGCGCCTGTACCTGGATGTGCGCTACGAGCCCGAGGCCAACCTGGAAGCTCTTTTGGAAAGGCTCAAGGCCCTGGGGGATGCCTCGGTCTACATTCCCGAGGAGGAGCGGGCCTCGGGGGAGGTGCGCCTCGTCATCCCCGCCCTCTGGCCTCCCTACCGCCTGCCGGAGGACCACCCCGTGCTCCTTGCGGCCCTTAAGGCCCTGGGCCAGGAAGGGGCGGGCCTTTGGCCCTTCACCACCGACGCCCCCTATCTGGGCACCAAGGCTCCCGTCTTGGGCTACGGCCCGGGGGATCCCTCCTTAGCCCACACCCCCAGGGAGCATATTCCCTTGGCCGAGGTGGAAAGGGCCGCCCAGGACTACGTGCGCCTGGTGGAGGCTTTATGGAACGCCGCTTGATCGCCGGCACCCCCTACCGGAAGCTCCTCACCGCCCCCCGGCCCGTGGCCGAGGGAGTGAAGGCGAGGCTCGAGGCCAGGGGCATCCCCGTAATCCTGGAAACCCCTTTTTCCGGTCTGCCCGAGGCGGCCCTGGGCACCTACATGGGAGACGTGAACCTCTTTGTGCCCGAGGCCCTTCTGGGGGAAGCGGAAGCAGCCCTGGAGGAGGAGATCCCATGACCGTGGTGGGCCTGGACCTAGGGGGCACCAAGATCGCCGCCGGGGTCTTTGACGGAACGAGGCTTCTTTCCAAGGTGGTCCTCCCCACCCCCGAGGAAGGTGGGATGGCGGTGGTGCAGGCCCTGGCCGAGGCCACCAGGAAAGCGGAGGCGGAGGCTGGGGTGGAGGGTGTGGCCATCGGCCTGGGCACCCCGGGGCCCCTGGACTTCAAGGAGGGGGTGATCCGCTTCACCCCCAACATCCGGGGCCTCGTGAACTTCCCCATCCGCCGCCTTCTGGAGGAGGCCACCAAAAGGCCCGTCCATCTGGAAAACGACGCCAACGCCGCCGCCTTGGCCGAGCACCACCTGGGGGCGGCAAGGGGAGAGGGTAGCTCCCTCTTCCTCACGGTATCCACGGGGATCGGGGGTGGGGTGGTCCTGGGGGGGCGGGTCTTGAGGGGGGAAAGAGGGCAGGGAGGGGAGCTCGGCCACATCACCCTGCTTCCCGGGGGGCCGGTGTGCGGCTGCGGGCTGGAGGGGTGCCTCGAGGCCCTGGCGGCGGGCAGGGCCCTGGAGCGGGAAGCCTCCTACGCCTACCACCGCAAGGTGGATACCAAGGAGCTCTTCCAGCTCTTCCAGGAAGGCGAGCCCAAGGCCCGGCGCATCCTCCTCCAGGCAGCCCGCTATGTGGGCATGGGCCTGGCCAGCCTGGTCAAGGCCTTCGACCCCGGGGTGGTGGTGGTGGGCGGGGGGCTTGCCCTAAACGCCCCCCAGGCCTACTGGGAAGCCTTGGAGGAAGCCTACCGGCACTACCTGGCGGGCTGGGAGGCTCCCCCCTTGCGCCGGGCTCTTCTGGGAGGGGAGGCTGGGCTCTTGGGTGCCGCCCTCACCGCCTATCTGGAGGTTCGGGATGGAGGTGGGTAAGGCTCTACTTTTCCTGGGAGTTTTGCTGGTCCTTCTTGGCCTGGTGCTCCTCTATTTCCCCAAGCTCTTTTCCTGGTTCGGCCACCTGCCGGGGGACATCCGCATAGAGCGGGAAGGTCTACGGGTGTACATTCCCCTCACCTCGGCCCTGGTTCTTTCCCTTCTTCTCACCCTGCTCTGGAACCTCCTCGGCCTTCTTCGCCGCTAAGACCCACACGTCCACCGGAGCCTTGCCCGAACGGAAGGTACCCTCGTCCGACCGCGGGCGGTAGGCCCGCAGGGTACACTCGGCCACCCCCACACCGGAAAAGCGGAGGTGCAAAGGACCAGGGGGAAGGAGAAGCCGATGGGCGAAGGATTCCTCCAGGCGCAGGTGCCCTTCCCCCCAGGCCCCCCGCACGCTTAAAAGAAGCCCCCAGGAATCCTCAGGAGCATAGGCCTCCCCCAGAAGCTCCAACACCGCCTCCTCCTCCAGGGAGGAAAAGTCCAGGTGCGCCTTCTCCCCCGGTTCCAGAAGGGCCAGGCCAAACCCCTGCCCCAGGGGGAAGACGCCTTCGCTCCCTTGCGTGAGCAAGGCGAGTTCCCGTCCCAGCCCTCTTTTGGCCCACACCCTTCCCCCGCTTAGAAGAGCCTCCCGTAGATGAGGGTCAAGAAGGCTTTCGTAGCTTTCCCCTAAGACTTTTCGGTGCCAAGCCTCCACCTGGCCGCGCCCCGCCAAGGCCAAGGCGGTGGCCGCCCGCTCGTGGAGCTCGTGCCTCCGGCCCGGGGACAGGGTGGAATAGAAGAGGCGGCGCTCCGCCTCCCTGGCGAAGCGATACCCTCCCTGGTACACCAGCCACCCCTTGCGCTCCAGCTCCTCCAGGTAAGGCAAGGCTCCGAGGGCATCCAAGACCTGCTCGGGGATGAGGCCGGAGACCACCGAAAGCCGCTCCAAGGCCACCCGGGCCGGCTCGCTGAGCCAGCGGGCCTTAAGGCGAAGCTGGGCCAGGGGGCGCTGGGGGGAAGTGGCACACGCCAGCCACTCGGGTATCCACTCCGGCTGCCCTCCCGCCAAGAAATAGGCCCCCGCCGCCTGCTGGAAGGTGTACCCGGCCAAAAGC
Organism: Thermus sp. KWY1; assembly: GCF_057547025.1. Taxonomy (NCBI): domain Bacteria; kingdom Thermotogati; phylum Deinococcota; class Deinococci; order Thermales; family Thermaceae; genus Thermus; species Thermus sp. KWY1. Next base: position 54,079 of record NZ_BAAJPG010000023.1, on the reverse strand, counting down.
CCCTCCCGGGCCTCCAGCCAGCTTAAGGGAGCCAGCTCCAGCACCCGCATGCGCTCTGGGGGATAGTGGGCCCTTAGCTCCAGGAAGAAGCGGGGGTCCTCCCCGGGGTCCAGGCTCAGGACCAGAAAAGCCTTGGAGCGCAGGATTTCCCGCACAGGCACCTGAGGGTAAGGGGATTCCAGGTAAACCAGGCCCTCCGGACGCAGGCTCTGGTGAAAGGCCAAGCCCAGGATCCGGGCCAGCTCCTGGGCCAAGGCCCGCTGGCCCGCTCCAATCCGCCCCCTTAAAACCAAGAGAAAGGGGGGACGCAAGGCAGCAAGCTCCCGCAAAAGCTCCTGGCGCCAGGGAAGGCCAGGAGCGTACTCATGGCGGGCGCGCACCTCCTGCACCCACTCCCACAGGCTTCCCACTTCCTCCAAGCCCTCCAGGGCTTCCCCGTGCCCCGAGGCTTCCAGCTTCAGCCAGGAAGGTAAGCTCAGGGGATCCTGCCCCTTGGGAAACACCTCCCGCCCAAAGGCCTGGCCCAGGCGGTGGAGCTCCACCCGCAGGTTCTGCAGGGCCGAGCCGTGGCCGTAGAGGAGGTCAGCCAGGCGGGCCCTCGAGGTGGGTCCCTCGAGGGCCAGGTAATAAAGGAGGGCAAGCCCTTTCCGGGAAAGGCGTACCTCCTTGCCCTGGCAAAGCACCCTCGCCCGGCCAAAAAGGGGCAGGGCATAAACGGGATCGTTAAGGGCGCGTTTCAAAGCGTTACCTTCCTTGCCCTCCATACTACCACATCCCTGGAAGTTCCCTAGGCTACGGGTCTTCTTCCTGTAACGCTTCCGTAACGCTCCTTCCCTTAGGGTGAGGGCGTCCTGAGAGGCCACCACCTCGAGGGGCAGATTCGGAGGGAAATATGCGCAAAGGCATTCTGGCAGCAGTATTGGTTTTGGCACCCCTGGCCCTGGCCCAGGCTCCCACCGTGGCCCCCACCAAGGGTAACGGCCCCGACGCCTACGCCAAGGGCGCCGATTCGGCCGCCGTGAACCAGACCATCGAACTCATCCTCCCCAAGGCCACGGCTTTGCACCTGGACGTGACCACCCTGACCTTTGACCTCACGGGGCTGGACGGAGCGAAGTGGCCCAACTCCAACCCGGACTTCGGCGGGCAGATGGTGTGCGTCTACGGGCTTGCGGACAAGGATGTGCAAACCAAGCTGGGGGACAACTTCTACAACCAGGTGCAGACCCTGCCCCTGGGCACCAGCTACAAACCCGCCACCTGGCCCAATATCGTCATCAATGGTGGCGGGGCGGTGACTGCCTATCCTCCCATTAAGCTGGATAAGGACGGGGAACTGGTGCCGGGGAGCAAGAACTACTTCGTCTGCTACCGCACCTTCGTTCTGCAGAAGTTCTCCAACGGGAAGCAGTGGCACCTGACCGTGAACCGCAACGACCCCGAAGGAACCCAGGGCATCCAGCACCTTTACATCCAGGATAACCCCTGCGACACCTTCGGCGCGGCCACGGGGCTTTACGAACTCCCCAACGGAGCCACCCTGGAACTGGTACCCCGCAATCTGCAGGCCGGCCCCACGGGAACCCGCTCCGGCAACAACCCCGAGCGGTGCGGCTACAAGAGCTGGCTGGATGACCTGGTGGTGGTGGCCGTCAAGGTCAACAGCGACCTCTGGGGCAAGAGCACCGCGAACCTCACCTACACCCTGGCCACGACTGCTTGGTAAGCGACCTTGAAGGCCTGGCCCTAGGGCCAGGCCTTCGCCCTTTCGGTGAACCATGAAACGAATCTTTCCCTTCCTCCTCACCCTGGCCCTCGGCGCCCTGGCCCAAAGCACCCTGGGTGTGGAACCCCCTGTACTCCTCAAGGAGGCCAAGCCGGGGGAAATCCTCACGCAAACCCTCACGGTCTACAACGTGGGCACCCGCCCGGTGCGGGTACGGGCCAGCCTGGGGGACTGGACCTACGATCCCATGGGAAAGATCCAGTTTCTCCCCACGGGCTCGCTAAGGGAAAGCGCAAGCCCCTGGGCCACCTTCTCCCCGGCGGAGTTCCTGCTTGAACCCAAGCAGAGCCGGCCCCTCACCTACACCCTCACCGTGCCCAAGGAAGCCACCCCCGGCACCCACTGGGGCATCCTCTTCCTGGAATCCGAGGATCCCAACCCACCTCCCGGGGTGCCCCTGGCCACCTTCCGGGTGCGCATGGCCCATGTCTTTTACGTGAACATCGCCCCCCTGAGCACCGCCGGGCGCATCACCGGGATCGTGCCCAGCCCCCCCAAGGCCTCCCAGGATCCCTACCGCTTCGCCATCCAGTACCAGAACACCGGCAACACCGCCCAGAAGCTTTCCGGCCGCTTTGAGGTGCGGGATGGCTCGGGGCGCAAGGTGGCGGAGGTGGAGGTGGAGGAGGTGGTGGTCCTGCCGGGCCAGGTGCGCATCCTGCCCATCACCCTGGTGGGTCCCTTGCCCGTGGGCAACTACACCGCCCTGGCCATCCTCAACTACGGCGACGCCACCAAGGACGTGGCCGCAGACCTTCCCTTTACCCTGCGCACCCCCTTGAGCGCCCCTCCTGCGCCCCCTGCGGACGAGGGGGAGAAAGGAAAGACCCCATGAGAAGTTGGCTAACCGCTTTCCTCTTGCTGGTTACCCCAGCCCTGGCCCAGGCCACCTGGATCGTCCAGACCTTGATCCCCGAAACCATCGCCCTCCGCACCCCCACCACCCAGATTGCCTTTGAACTTCAGGACTACCCCCCCAAGGCCTTCCCCGCCACCTACCCCGCCAGCAACCTGGAAGGGGGCATCCTGCCCGTCCAGGTCTTCTCCAACGCCCCCGGGGTGTGGAGCCTCCTCCTGCAGATTCCGGATCTCAAGGATCAAAACGGGGTTTTGCTTCTGCCTGCCAGGCAGGTCCTCTACCGGGTGAATGGGGGGCTTTGGCTTAGGGCCGACGGCACCCCGCAGATCATCTACACCCAGGCGGGCCCCACGGGGGACTGGCTGGAAATCCACCTGGAGTTTGCCCTCGAGCTTCTCGGCAACGAGCGCGCCGGTAGCTACGTGGTCCAGGCCCTGGTCACCGCCTTGAGGCAACCTTGAGATGAGGCGTTTCCTGGCTCTTTTCCCCCTTCTTTTGGGCCTGGCCTGGGCCCAGGTGCGCTTCCTCCCCACCCCTGGCCTCGCCGGGGTCCCGGGGGACTACCTCACCTTAAGCCTAAGGGTGGAGGGAACAGGGTCGGTGCGCTTCCGCCTCTTTCCCCCGGAGGGCTGGCAGGCTCTTTCCCAGGAAAGGCAGGCGGTGCTGGAGGGAAAGGAGGAAACCCTGAGCTTCACCCTAAGGGTGCCGCCTCTGGCTGCAGGCACCCAGGGGAAGGCCTTGGTGGTGGCCTACGAGGGGGAAAAGGAAGTGGCCAGGGCCGAGGTGGCGTTAAAGGTATTGCCCTTGATCCAGGTGGCCCTATCCGCTCCCGCCACCCTCGAGGCCAGCTTGGGAGGACCCTTTGAGTTTCCGGTCTACGTCAGCAACCGCTCCAACCAAAAGGAGGAGTTCCTTCTGCAGGCGGAGGCCGCCATGTTCCAGGTGTTTTTAAACCCGGCTGGCCTGAGCCTGGCTCCCGGGGAAACTGGGGTGGTGCGGGTGCTGGTGAACCCACAGGGGGAAATCTCCGCCGGATACCGCTTCTACATGAAGCTTCGGGTCACCCCCAGGACCCAGCCCGAGGCCCGCAAGGAAGCCGGGATCATCGTGCTTTTCAAGGACCCCTTGCTGGCAAGGGGCCAAAAGGGCCGGGACCCTGAGCTCACCCTGGGCCTAGGCGTGGCCTTGAGCCTGGGGGCTACCTTGGAACGAGGCCAGCTCCAGGGGCAGGTGGGCTACCTTCTGGCCCCGAGCCTCAGCGGAGCCCTCTCGGACTACGTGACCGCCACTGCCGCCCCAAGCCCCCTCACGGGGGATTTGCAGAATCCCTTGCGCCTGCCCCAAACCCTTGCCTTAAGCCTCAAGGGGGAGGGCTGGGAGGCCCGGGCCCAAGGGGGGCAGGGAAGCTTCGGCCTGGCCACCACCTTCCGCCTGGATCCCGTGCGGCTTAGCCTCGAGGGCACCTACCGCCCGGAGGCCCTGGCCCTTAGGGCCGGCGCGGTAAGCCTGGACAAGAACCTGGACCTTCAGGGGGCCCTCTCCACCCAGACTGCCCCCACGGGCCGCCAGGACAACCTTAGCCTGCGCTACCGGCTTCCCCTGGAGGGGGGCTTCAACCTGGGCCTCGGCACCGACCTCAGCGGCCAGACCGGGGAGGGCTACCGCCTTTCCCTGGGCTTGAGCCAAAGCCTCACCTGGCAGACCCAGGACCTGGAGCTGGTGCAAAGCTACGGCGGCATACCCCTGGCCGGCCTTCACACCCTGGGCCTGGCGGGAGGCACCCGAAACCTCTACCCCTTGGGCCTTCGTGGAAGCACCAGCTGGCAGCTTGGCCCCAGCCAGGGCCTTTGGCAAAACCAGCTCACCCTGTATGCCCAACCCGTGGCCGGAGCCTTCCTGAGCCTTGCGGGAAGCTACCGCCAGCAGGGGGAAAACCGGAGCTTCGGCCTGGCCCCAAGCCTTAGCACCACCTTTGGCGAACCCGGGGTGTACGCCGGAAGCCTCAGCCTGGGCTACGGCTTGAACCGCAGGCTTTCCGGGGAGGCCCCGGAGAACCAGAGCTACCAGGCCAGCCTCACCCTGGGTACCCGCAACCTCAGCCTCTCCGGCTACCTGCGCTACCTCCTCCAGGAGAACCCCTTGTGGGAAGGAAGTCTTTTGCTCCGGATGGCCCTGGAGGGAGGGAGCCTCGAGGGGCAGTACCTGATCAAGCGGGGAACGGAAAAGGACCTCACCCTCTACGGGGCTGCCTGGAACCAGCTTTGGCCCGGAAGCCTGCAAAGCCGCCTTTTCTACGAGTACCGCCTGGAGGAGGCCACCAGCCAGCGCCTGGGCCTTGCCCTAGCCCAGCGCAACTTCCTGGAAGCCGGCCTCTCCTTGGGAGCCTCCTATACCCTTCTCCTGCAGTCCGGGGAAGCCCGCCACGCCTTTGGCCTCAGCCTGGCCTACACCCAAACCTTTACCTTCACCACCCCGAAGGAGATGGTGGACCTCTTTGGCGGCCGCAAGGGTGGTGAGGTGGTGGGCCAGGCCTTCCGCGACGAAAACCTGAATGGACGCCTGGATCCCGGAGAGGCGCCTTTGGCGGACGTCCGGATCTGCCTGGGAAAGACCTGCGAGACCACGGACGCCCAGGGCCGCTACCGCCTCTTCGTGGCCCCAGGCGAAGGTGCCCTCGCCTTCCCCAACCTTCCCGCCACCCTGGCCCTTCTGGGGGAGGAACGGGTACAGGTCACCTTAAACGCCAGCCTGGAGAAGAACCTCCCCTTCGCCCCCGCCACCACCCTGGTCGTTCAGGTGCTGGACGGCGGAAACGAGCAGGGTCTGGCCTTCGCCGGCGTCTGCGCCGAAGGGCTGGTGAAGCGCTGCACCCGGGCGGATGCCAACGGCCGCGCCCTCATCGGGGGGCTTTTCCGGGGGGAGTACCGGGTCTACGCCGACCCCCGCTACCTGCCCGAGGGCTACCGGCAGGAAGGCGGGGTCCAGGCCCAGGTGGATCCCAGCGCACTCCCCAAGGCCATCCAGGTGGTGGCCCTCCCCCCCAAGCGGGAGGTGGAGGTGACCTATACTGCAGGCCGCCTCAGCCTGGTGGCCACCGCCGATCCCACCACCCCCATCGCCGGAGCGGAGGTGGAGGTCAAGGCTTTGGTCCAGGGAGAAGCAGAGGAGGTCTTTCTGGACCTACCTTCGGGACCGGTGCCCCTGAGCCGCCAGGAAGGAAACTACTACACCGCCCGGATCCGCCTGACCCTGCCCCCGGGGTTCCACACCCTTTCCGTCAAGGCCAGGGGTCAGGGGGAAGCGGAGGCTCCCCTCTTCCTTCAGGTGGTTTCCGGCTCCCTTTATAGCCCCAGTTCCCTGGAAGGACCCAAGGTGAAGATCGCCCTGCGCTTCCGGGCCACCCAGGTGGCCCTCACGGAAAAAGGCCAAAGCTTCGCCCTAAAGAGCGAAGACGGCTACACCTGGACCGGGGAGGTGCCCTTGAGCCCCGGTCGCTACACCCTTTTGGTGCTGGCCGACGGGGAAAGGCTAGGACAGCTGGACCTGGCCATCCCCTCGGAGAGCGCAAATCATTGAGGTAAAGGATTCAGGAAAGGAGAGGATGGGTATGCGGTATTGGTACGGGATTCTTTTAGCGGTGGGGCTCCTTGGAGCCTGCTCCCAGGCTCCCCAAGGCGTGAAGCCCCAGGTGGCGGTAGGCGCCTCGGTGACGGTGGAAAAGACGGCGGTGCCCAAGTTCAAGCGCACTTACCGCTGGACCATTGAGAAGAAGGTGACGGACCCGGCAAGCGGAACCCTTACCCTGGCCCCAGGGCAGTCCTACCTGGTCAAGTATGCGGTATACCTGGTGGGCACGCCCACGGATTCGGACTTCCAAGTGGAGGGCACGGTCACCATCAAGAACACAGGCGGCGTGGATGTCCTCCTGGAAGCTCCCAGCGATACCCTCTCCTCAGGGGAGACCGTGACCCTTAACTGTGGTGTAAGCTTCCCCTACACCCTGCCCGCAGGGCAAGCCCTTAGCTGCACCTACAGCCAAGCCCTGCCCAACGGGCAAAGCCGGACCAACACCGCCACGGTGAACTGGACCAGCAACGGGGAAAGCGGCACTGCCTCGGGCCAGGCCAGCTTCGCCTTCACCACGCCCACCCAGGTGGTGGACGGCAGCGTGCAGGTAAGCGACCCCTCGGCCACCCCGGTCAGCGCCATCAGCGGCATCACCCCCGAGGGCGTGATCTCCCAGACCTACTTCTTTGAGCGCTGGGTCAGCTTTGATAAATGCGGGGAGTACCAGGTGGACAACACCGCCACCTTCACCACCTCCACCACCCAGACCCAGGGTTCCGCCTCGGCCACGGTAAAGGTTTCCGTACCCTGTGCGGGTGGGTGCACCTTAACCCAGGGCTACTGGAAGACCCATTCCCGCTATGGCCCCGCTCCCTACGACGACACCTGGGCAAAGATAGGCGAGGATACTCCCTTCTTCATTTCTAGCCAGAGCTATCACCAGGTTCTCTGGACCTCACCCAGGGGGAATGCCTACTACATCCTGGCCCATCAGTACATCGCCGCCAAACTGAACACCCTGAACGGAGCCTCCACCACCCCTGAGGTGGATGCGGCCCTGGCCTGGGCGGAAGGCTTCTTCGGCACCTATAAGCCCACCGACTCCCTGAGCAAGACCTTGGCCAACCAGGCCAAGGGGTACGCCGCCACCTTGGACAGCTACAACAACGGCCTCATCGGCCCCGGTCATTGCTCAGAGTAAAACCCTGGAGGAAGCATGAAAAAGATCGGCTGGCTCTTGCTCCTCGCCCTTGCGGCCTGCTCGGCCCCTCAGGGCATCAAGACCACGGGGAAGCTGCGCATCCAAAGCGTCCAGCCCGATGTGGTCTCCGGGTGCACCGTGCGGGCCGGGGATTGGATGGCCCTTAAGGGCAACACCTTTGGCACGCAGGAGGAATGGGATGCCGGCATCAACCGCGCCCTGTTTCCCCCGGATCCAGGCCTGCCCGCGGAAAACCCCGAGATCACCCAGGCTGAGAATCCCGCCACCTTGATGTTCCGCGTGCCCATGGGAGCAGAAAGCGGCATTCTGAGGATCCACGTGGAAGGCGTGGGGGATGCGGAAATCCCCATTGCGGTGGAAGGCATCTCCCCTGAAATGGCGGTGCCGGGATGCGAACTGCCTGCACCCCCGCAAAACCCTGACTAGAAGCACCGGACCAAGCCCCCCTGCCTGAGCAGGGGGGTTCACTTTAGGTGGCTCAGGAACTCCTCCCGGGTCTTCTGGCTTTCCCGGAAGACTCCCAGCATGGCGCTGGTGGTGGTGCGGGAGTGCTGCTTCTCCACCCCCCGCATCATCATGCAGAGGTGGACCCCTTCCACCACCACCCCCACCCCCTGGGGCTCGAGGATCTCCTGGATGGCCTCGGCGATCTGCACCGCCAGGCGCTCCTGCACCTGAAGCCTTCTTGCAAACATGTCCACGATGCGGGCGAACTTGGAAAGGCCCAGGATCTTCTCGCCCGGGATATAGCCGATGTGCACCTGGCCGAAGAAGGGCAGGAGGTGGTGCTCGCACATGGAGTAGAACTCTATGCCCTTCACCACCACCATCTCGCTCCCCTCGGCGGGGAAGAGGGCCCCGTTGACGATGGCCTTCAGGTCCTGGCGGTAGCCCCGGGTGAGGAAGGCCCAAGCCTTGGCCACCCGCTCGGGGGTTTTCACGAGGCCTTCCCGGCTGGGATCCTCCCCGATGACCTCCAGCCACTCCGCCGCAAGGCGCTTCAGGCGCCCCAGGTCCACGTGGGTTTCAAAGGTAAGGCCCGTATCCTCGAGCTCCACCATCTTGCGCTCCATCTTGCCACCTCCGTTCCTCCCCCTGTGTGGCCTCGGGCTCACTCCGGGGCGAGGAAACCCTCCTCTACCAGGGGCAGGGCCTCTTCCAGGGCCAGGGGAAACCCCTGGGAAGCCCGCCTCAAGGCTTCCAGGGCTTCCTTCCGGGTGCGCTTCAGGTGGAGGTGAAGCTCGCTAAAGGGGTTTAGGGCATCCTGGCCTCGCAGGGTAAGGCGGTAGCGCCTGGGAAGGTCCATGGCCAAAAGCCCCTTTCGGTACCGCTCCGCCAGGGCCCGGTACCGGGGAGCATTGCCCGGGGGCTCGGCGGGACCCTTGACCCGGGCTGGAACCCCCAGGGCCAGGGCGCCCTCGGGGATCTCCATCCCCGGGGGAACCACCGCCCCTGCCCCCACCACCGCATTCCTGCCCACCCGGGCCCCGTTCAGCACCACCGCCCCCATGCCGATCAGGGCTCCTTCCTCCACCACCGCCCCGTGGACCACCGCCCGGTGCCCCACGGTAACCCCAGCACCCAAAAGGCAGGGAAAACCCGGGTCCGCGTGGAGAACGGCGCCATCCTGGACGTTGCTTCCCGGGCCGATCACCACCCGCTCCAGATCCCCCCGCACCACGGCGGCAAACCAGATGGAGGCTCCCTCCCCCACCTCCACCTCCCCCACCACGTAGGCCCCGGGGGCGATGAAGGCGCTGGGGTGCACCCTGGGAAGCTTGTCCTCAAAGCGGTAGACGCTCAAGGGCCACCTCCAGAAGGCGCAGGTCCTCGGGGAAGGAAAGGAGCAAGCGGGCCTCCTCCAGGCTGAACCACCCCAGGCCCGTCATCCCCTTTTCCAGGCGGGGCTCGCCGGTGCCCCGCATGAGGAACCAGTGCACCTCCCGCTCCACTCCCTTGGCGTTCACGTAGCGGGTGGGGAAAAGGGGAGCCAGGACCTCCGCCTTTACCCCGGTTTCCTCCAGGACCTCCCGCACCGCGGCCGCCTCGAGGGTCTCCCCCAGCTCCGGGTGCCCCTTGGGGAAAACCCAGAAGCCCATGCGATCGCGGAGGAGGAGCACCTCCCCCTTCTCGTTGAAGACCACACCTCCCGCCCCTAGCTCCATGGATACCTCCTCTTGAGGTAGCTCAGGGTGGCCTCGTCCACCTCCGGGCCTCCCTGGTAGCGCTCCTCCAGGTTCTCCATGCCGATCAGGGCAAGAAAAGCGCGCTCCGTGGCCTCGTCAAACTCCCCATGCACTTCCCCTGCGTAAAGCCCAAGGCTCCGGAGCACCCCCTGCAACCACCGCACCTCCTCCGGGGCCAAGGGGCGGCGCTCCTTGGGCCTTTCAAAGAGGAGGCGGTGGAGGGAAAGCAGGCGGAAAAGCTCCTCCACCGGCTCCGGGTGGTCGTCGGCCCGGAGGTCGATGTACCGGTCCCAAAGCCCTCCGTACCCCTTGCCCTCCCCCACCACCAGAAGCGCCGCGGACTGCTTGCCCCTTTTATCCCCTCCCGCTTCCTCCCCCGCCTTTAAGGCCAGAAGGAGCCTTTCGGGAAAAGGAACCCGTTCCTCCTGCAGGAAGGTTTCCACCATGGCCTCCACCACCTGGGGACCCGCCAGAAGGTTGCCCTGGGCGGCGAATCCCTTCCCCGCCCTCCCCCCGGCCCAGGGATGGCACTCCCCTCCGGTAAAGGTGAGGGCCTCGCCGCGGGCGCTCACCAGGCCGAACTGGCGCCTTTCCAACCCGGGATCGGTGCGCCGGAAGGCCTCTAGGACCCCTTCTGGGCTTGCCCCTTGCTCCAAAAGGGCAAGCCCCTGCGGCCCAAAGCGGGGGTTGGCGTAGGACTGGGTGGCGATCGCCCCCACCCCCGCCCGGGCAAAGGGTACCACCGAGCCCACCGCCAGAAACTTGCTGGCCACGGCCACGCCCAGGTCCCCGGTTTCCGGGTCCTGGGCCACCAGGGAAAAGGTGGCCACCACCATGCCCCTATCCTACGCGCCCCCACGTGGTAGAGTGGGAGGATTGGGTGCGCCCATGGAGATTAGAAACATTGCCATCATTGCCCACGTGGATCACGGGAAAACCACCCTGGTGGACGCCATGCTCCGCCAGGCCAAGGCCCTGGCCAAGGAAGAGGGGGAGCGGATCCTGGACTCGGGCGACCTGGAGAAGGAGCGGGGGATCACCATCCTGGCCAAGAACACCGCCGTGGTCTGGGGTGGGGTGAAGATCAACATCGTGGACACCCCCGGCCATGCGGACTTCGGTGGGGAGGTGGAGCGGGCCCTTTCCCTGGTGGACGGGGTGCTCCTTCTGGTGGATGCCGCCGAGGGCCCCATGCCCCAGACCCGGTTCGTTCTGCGGAAGGCCCTCCAGGCTGGGCTCAAGCCCATCGTGGTCCTCAACAAGGTGGACAAGAAGGAGGCCCGCCCCGACGAGGTGCTCAACCTCACCTTTGACCTCATGGTGGAGCTGGGGGCCACGGAGGAGCAGCTGGACTTCCCCTACCTCTACGCCATCGGCCGGGATGGCCGGGCCTGGCGGGAAGTACCCAAAGAAGATCTCTCAGAGCTTTTCCAAACCATCCTCGAGCACATCCCCTCACCCAGGTGGGAGGAAGGGCCGTTCCAGCTTCTGGTGGCCAACCTGGACCACTCCCCCTACCTGGGGCGGATCGCCATCGGCAAGGTGGCCCGGGGCCGGGTGCGCAAGGGGGAAAGCGTGGCCATCTTGAAGGAGAGCGAGGTCCTTTCCGCCAGGGTGGTAGCGGTCTACACCCACCAGGGCCTGGAGCGGGTGGAGGTGGAGGAAAGCCTCCCCGGGGACATCGTGGCCCTGGCGGGAGTGGAGGGCGTGGGAATCGGGGACACCCTGGCCGCCAGAGAAACCCCCGAGGCCCTTCCCCGCCTTAAGGTGGACGAGCCCACCGTGGCCCTCACCCTCACCGCCAACACCTCCCCCTTCGCCGGACGGGAGGGAGCGTACGTGACGGGTCAGAAGCTGAAGGAGCGCCTCCTTAAGGAGCTTCGCACCAACGTGGCCCTCCAGGTGGAGGAGGTGGGCCCCGAGGTCTTTGAGCTGAGGGGCCGGGGGGAGCTCCATCTGGCCATCCTCCTGGAAACCATGCGCCGGGAGGGCTACGAGTTCAGCGTGGGCCAGCCCCGGGTGCTCACCAAGGATGGCCTCGAGCCCTACGAGCTTCTGGTGGTGGAGGTGCCCCAGGACCGCTTCGGAAGCGTCATGGAGGCTTTGGGAGCCCGCCGGGCGGAGATGGTGCACATGGAGGTGGGGGAAAGGGTGCGGGCGGAGTTCGTGGTCCCGGCCCGGGCCCTTTTCGGCTTCCGTAGTCTTTTCCTTTCCCTTACGGGAGGAGAGGGGCTTCTAAGCCACACCTTCCACGGCTTCGGCCCCGAGGCCGGCCCCATCCCCACCCGCACCACGGGAAGCGCCGTGGCCATGGAGGCCGGGGTGGCCACCGCCTACAGCCTGAACCGCCTGCAGGAGCGGGTCCAGTTTTTCATCGAGCCGGGCACCGAGGTCTACGTGGGCATGATCGTGGGGGAGCACGTGCGGGAAAACGACCTGGATGTGAACGTCACCCTCGCCAAGAAGCTCACCAACATCCGGGCGGCGGGCTCCGATGAGAACATCCGCCTGGTACCCCCAAGGCGGCTTTCCCTGGAAGAGGCCCTGGAGTTCCTGGCCGAGGATGAGCTTCTGGAGGTAACCCCCAAAAGCCTTCGCCTGCGCAAGAAGGTGCTGGACCCTTCCCAGCGCAAACGCCTGGTGGGGAAGTAAACCCCCCTTGCCCCCGGGTCCAAGCGGTGTAGAATCGGCCCGTGAAGCGTTTCATGCTTTTCCTTTTGGCCCTCCTGGGCCTTGGCCTGGGTCTTGCCCAGGCCCCGGTAAAGGTGCGCATCGGCTTTAATCCCACCCAGAACTCCGACCAGCTCAAGGCGGCCGCCCAGGCCATCGCGGATTACATCGAGAAGGAGTTCAGGGGGACGGTGGAGGTGGAGATCTTCGTCCCCACCGAGTACCGCGGCCTCATCGAGGCCATGAGGGCGGGGAAGCTGGAGTTCGCCTTCTTCCCCCCCGACGGCTACGTGCTGGCCCACCGGGAAGCGGGGGCGGAGGTCCTCCTCAAGTCGGTGCGGAACGGCAGCCCCTACTACTGGTCGGCCATCATCGTGCGCAAGGACTCGGGGATCAAGAAGATCGAGGACCTCGAGGGCAAGACCATCGCCTGGGTAGACCCCCTCTCCGCCGCCGGCTACGTCTTCCCCCGGGCGGCCCTGGTGAGCCGGGGCATCAACCCCGACACCTTCTTCGCCAAGCAGGTCTTCGCCGGCAAGCACGACGCTGCCGTGCTGGCGGTCCTCAACAAGTCCGTGGACGCCGCCGCCACCTTCGCCAACGACGACAAGAACAAGTCCGGGGCCTGGACCCAGTTCCTAAAACCCGAGGAGGCACGGCAGATCACCGCCATCTTCTACTCCAAGCCCATCCCCGGCGACACCTTCTCCGTGGCCAAGGACTTCCTCAGCAAGTACCCCAACCTGGCCAAGGGAATCGCCGCCGCCATCCAGCGTTGCCAGGCGCCCAAATGCACCCTGCTCCAAAACCTCTACCGCATCGACTACATGGTCCCGGCCAAGGATAGCGATTACGACGTGGTGCGTGAGGCCCGGCGCATCTCCGGCCAGGATAAGTGAAGCCTTGACCCTCCGGGCCCCCAGGACCCCCTGGGGGCCTTTTTGGGGAAGCCGAGGAAACATGATCGCGGTCAAGAACCTGAGCAAGGTCTTTCCCGACGGGACCCGGGCGCTTTCGGAGGTGAACGTCTCCATACCCCAGGGCGACTTCGTGGCCATCATCGGCCTCTCGGGTGCGGGGAAGAGCACTTTTTTGCGCACCTTAAACCGCCTGGTAGAGCCCACCACCGGCGAGGTGTGGGTGGGAGGGGTGGAGGTGACCAGGCTTTCCCGCAAGGAGCTCCAGGCCTTCCGCCGGAAGGTGGGCTTCATCTTCCAGCAGTTCAACCTGGTGCAGCGCCTCACCGTCCTGGAAAACGTGCTTCACGGGCGCCTGGGCTACCTGCCCACGTGGAAGGGGCTTCTTGGGCTCTACCGGGAGGAGGATACCGCCATCGCCCTCGAGCAGATCCGTCGGGTGGGGCTTCAGGGAAAGGAGCAGGCCCGGGCCGACCAGCTTTCCGGGGGCCAGCAACAGCGGGTGGCCATCGCCCGCGCCTTGGCCCAGGAACCCCAGCTGATCCTGGCGGACGAACCCATGGCCAGCCTGGACCCCAGGCTTTCCGATGTGATCCTGGGCATTCTCAAGGAGTACAACCAGGAAAAAGGGGTGACGGTCCTGGTGAACATCCACGTGCTGGAACTGGCCCGGCGCTACGCCCGGCGCATTCTGGCCTTCAACCGGGGAAGGCTGGTCTTTGACGGTCCGGTGGAGGCCCTGACCCTCGAGGTGGAACGGATGGTCTACGCAGGCAACCTGGAGGCTCTATGAACGTGGCGGTTTTCCTGCTGGGTCTGGCACTGGCGGGTCTCCTCGGCCTGGGCCGGGGCTCCATGCGCCGCTACCTGGTGGCTGCGGCCTTGGGTCTCCTGGTGGCCACCCCCACCTTCCCGGTGGTGGAGGCTGTGGGGTACCTTTCCCGGGAAACCCTGGGGCCCACCCTCCTGGCCCTCCTCCCCATGGCCCCCCACCTGGCCCTGGTTCCCTTAGGAGCCCTTTTGGCCTTGCTCCTGGCCCACTTCGGCGGGCGGGCCGCAGGTGTCGGAGGCGTGCTGGGTGGGGGCTTGGCTCTTGCAAGCCTTCTGGTCTTCCTCCAGGGCCCTGCCCACCTGGTGCGGCTTAAACCCCTCCCGGGGCTTATGGAGGGAGTGGTGGCCCTAAGCCTCCTGGTTCCCTTCGTGCTCCTGGCCGTCTGGCGCAGGAAACAGGCTGGGCTTTGGCTACCCTTGGGGGTGGCCCTGGCCCTTTCCACCTTCGCCTGGCTCAACTCCCCCCAGGCCCACACCTACTTTCCCCGGATGGAGGGCTACTACAAGCTCATCCTTCCCGCCGAGCCCGGGACCGAAGAAAAGCTGGTGGCGGCATACAACCAGGGCCTGGAGGAGCTAAACCGGGTGCGGGAAGAAATCGGGCTTCCCCCCTTAAAGCCCATCCGGGACCTCACGGGCCTCAACGAGGGGCGCCTGCCCCAGGAGGTGGCCCAGGCAGGCTACCGGCTCCTGCAACCCCAGTCCACCGCCTACGGGAACGTGGCCCTTCTCCTCTTCCTGGGGGTGATGATGGGCTCGGGGATCTGGCTTCTTTTCCGACCTAAGCTGGCGCAACCCGATGACCTCCGCACGGGCCTGGTCCTGGCCCTGGTGGCCGCCAGCGTCTTTCCCGCCTTTGACGCCACCGAGTTTGACCTGGGCAAACTGGTCAAAGGCTGGCCCTTCCTGGTGAACTTCCTGGACCGGGCCTGGCCCCCCAATCTGGCCCAACCCCAAAGCGGCATCTACCCGCTCCAGAGCGTGGCCAGCGAGATGCTCCTGACCCTGGAAATCGCCCTGGTGGGCACCCTGCTGGCCGCCTTATTCGCACTGCCCACCAGCTTCCTCGCCGCCCGCAACCTCACCTTCCAGAACCCCCTGCTCCGCGTTCTCTTTTATCTGATGCGGGGCTTTTACAACGTGGACCGGGGGGTGGACACCTTGATCCTGGCCCTGATCCTGGTGGCGGCAGTGGGCCTGGGCCCCTTCGCCGGGGTGCTGGCCATGGCCATCCACTCCATCGCCGATCTGGGCAAGCTTTACTCCGAAGCCATAGAGAACGTGGATAAAGGACCCATCGAGGCTTTGGAGAGCGTGGGGGCCAGCGGGAGCAATGTGCTCCGCTGGGCTATTCTGCCCCAGGTGCTTCCCCTTTTCGTGTCCTATACCCTGTACCGCTTTGAGATCAACTTCCGGGTATCCATCGTCCTAGGCTTGGTGGGGGCTGGAGGGATTGGCTTTTTCATCAAGGGTGCCATGGATGCGGGCCACTACGACCAGATGGTGATCGGCATCATCGCCATCGTCATCGTGGTGAACCTGATCGACTTTGCCTCCAGCTGGCTGCGAAGCCGCCTGGTGTAGAAAAAACCGGGCCCCACGGGGCCCGGTTTGGGCTTTCTTCCCGTCTACTCCTCTTCCCGCTCCCCGTAGGTTTCCAGGGCTTCCTGCCACGCCTGGCTGATCTCCTTGGCCTGCTCCATCTTGACCTCCCTGAGCCTAAGGGTAAGGGGCGGGAGGGGCAGGCGCATCAAGGTAAAGAAAAAACCCGTACACCCTGGGGTCGGTGTAGCCTCTACTACCTACACCAAAACGCTCAGGACTGGAGAAGGGCCTCCGCCTCGAGGCGGGCCAGCACGCTTTCCAGGCTCCCCCCTTGCCAGCGCTCCACGGCGTAGGCGGAAAGGGGAAACCGCTCCTTAAGCCTTCGCACCAGTCCTGCCGCATCCTCAGGCCGGCTTCCCTGGAGGACCAGAAGATACCCTCCCGCCAGGCGGAAGGCCAAGTCCCCCCGGCGAAGCTCCGCCTGAAGCCGCTCGGGAGGGGCGGAGGTGGAAAGGTACACCAGCACCAGAGGGCGCCTAAGGGCCAGCCCCTCCAAGGCCCCGGCCAGGCGCAGGAGGTCCTCCCGGGTCCCCACCCCCTCGAGGGCCGGCAAAAGGGGAGCCTCCCTGCCAGTGCCCAGGAAGAAGGCCAGGCCCAAGGCCAAGGCCCCCAGAATCCCCCCAAGGGCCGTGTAACCCGAACCCGCCAACCCCGCGAAGGCCAGGGTGCTTTCCAAGGCCAGCTGGAACGCCAGGAGGCCAAGGCCCAGCACCAGGAAGAACTGCACGGAAAAGGCCACGGGGAACCGGGAGTACAGGCTTCCCGCCGCCGCCAGCAAAAGGGCGGCAAGGAGAAGGCCAAGCCCCCGCTCCACCTGGCCCAGGGGTTCGGCCAAGGCCAGGGGTGCAAGCCCCAAAAGGAAGAGGCCCCAGGGCAGGAGGAAAAGCCAGCGCATGTTCCTTCCAAGCCTACCATGCCTCCCCTTACCCTGGCCTTAGCATGAGGGGGATGGAGCCCCTAGCCGAGCGCCTCAGGCCCCGTTCCCTGGACGAGGTCCTGGGCCAGCCCCACCTCACGGGGCCCCAAGGGCTTTTAAGGCGGATGCTGGAGGCGAAAAGGCTTTCCTCCATGGTCCTCTTCGGCCCCCCGGGCACGGGCAAGACCACCCTGGCCCAGATCCTGGCGGAAGGGGTGGGCAAGCCCTTCCTAAGGCTTTCCGCGGTGGAGGCCGGGGTTAAGGAGGTAAGGGCGGTGGTGGAAAGAGCCCGGAGGGAAGGGGGCCTGGTCCTCTTCCTGGACGAGGTGCACCGCTTCAACCGCACCCAGCAGGACGCCCTCCTGCCCCACCTGGAGTCCGGCCTCCTCACCCTGATCGGGGCCACCGCGGAAAACCCCGCCTTTGAGCTCACCCCCGCCCTCCGCTCCCGCCTCCGCTTCTTTCCCCTAAGGCCCCTTTCCGAGGAGGACCTCCTCGCCCTCCTCAAGAAGGCCCTCACGGACCCCAGGGGCCTCCCGGGGACCCCTTTTGAGGAGGAAGCCCTCCGCCTCCTGGCCCAGGCTGCCGGAGGCGATGCCCGCTTTGCCCTCAACACCCTGGAACTGGCCGCCTCCTTGGGCCGGGTGGACGCCAGCAGCGTGAAGGAGGCCCTGGGAGCGGAACGCTTCGCCATGGACCGGGAAGGAGACCAGTTTTACGACCTGGTCTCCGCCCTTCACAAAAGCCTCAGGGGAAGCCACGTGGACGCAAGCCTCTACTATCTGGCCAGGCTTCTTAAGGCCGGGGCCGACCCCCTTTACCTGGCCCGGCGCCTCATCCGGGTGGCGGTGGAGGATGTGGGCCTCGCCGATCCCCTGGCCCTGCGCCTGGCGGTGGCGGCCAAGGAGGCCTACGAGGCCCTGGGAAGCCCCGAAGGAGAGCTGGCCCTGGTGGAGGCCACGGTCTACCTGGCCTTGGCCCCCAAGTCCAACAGCCTTTACACCGCCTGGAAGAAGGCGGAAGAGGCCGCAGGGGCCCACCCCCACGCCCCCGTCCCCCTGAACCTCAGGAACGCCCCCACCGGCCTGCAACGGGCCCTGGGCCACGGCAAGGGGTATGCCTACTACCACGAGGACAAGGAGGGCAGCTTCGCCCAACGATACCTGCCGGAGGGACTAGAAGACCTCCTCCTCTTTGAGGCCACGGGGGAAGGCTGGGAAGAACGGGTGCGGGAAAGGCTCAAAGCCCTTAGGGAGCGGTTCCGAAGGTGAGGCCCAAGGCCAGGTAGGGGCCTGGGTAGCCCGCCTCCAGGACCCAACCCTCTCCCCAGTAACCCAGGCTCACCTGGAAAGCCAGGTCGGAGCGATCCCCATACGCCAGCGCATGAAGGCGAGGGGAAACGTAGAAACGATCCACGCCCATAATCAAGCCCACGTCCAGATCGCGAAACGCTACAGACCCCCGAGATGTTAGCAGAAGGCTGAGGCCGCCATCCAGGCTAAGCCCCGGGGCCAGCTTAAGCTTTCCCCCCACCCTTGGGCTCCCTTGAACGGAGAGGTTATACTCCCAAAAGCCATTCCCTCCCGCATAGCCCAAGTACGGCACGGCCCAGACCGGGTACTGGCCCTGGGAGCTTGGGAAAACACTGCCTCCCACGGTGAAGACATGCCCCTGCACCGGCTCCGGCGAACGAAGCACAGCGATGGGCGCGCACCCTGCCAAAAGAAGGGCCAGAACCACCAGGGCCCGCATCCTTTAACCTCCTAGAAACGCGCTGCTGCGGAAACAACCAGCATCAACCCTCCTTGCTGGCCGCTGAAGAGGATGCTTCCCTCCCCTAAAAACCCCTCCCCGGCGTAGCCCAGGGTGGCCTGGTAGAGCAACCCCGCCACGCTGGTATTCTGGGACTGGAATCCTATCCAGTGTACCCGGGGAGAGAGGTAGACGTCCCCCAGGCCCACGAGGAGCCCGGCATCCAGGGCCAAGGGCACTCCACCCCCTCCCAGCAGGAGAGGCAGGGTCAGGCCCATATCCAGGGAGAACCCCGGAGCCAGGGCGTGCTTGATCCCCGCCCTGAAGCCCATCTGGACGGAAAAGTTGTACTCGGTCTGGCCATCCCCCTGGGCGTACGCGGCATAGGGGATGAACCCCACCCCTCCCTCCACCCCCACCGCGCTCAGGCCAAAGGCCAGGCTCCTCCCGGAAACAGGCTCCGGGGTGCGCAACACCGCCACCGGCAGACAACCGGCCAACACCAAGGCCATGGCCGCCAAGAAAACCCGCATGGCTTCACCCCCTTAGCCTTGAATATAACACTCGGGGGCCCCGTGCACAGATCTTTCAAGCCCCGCAGCGAAGCCCAGTCGGGACGGAAAAGAACCCGGCAGGAAGCCTTCCTCAGGGGAAGCCGGGAGGAGTTCTCCACCCCACCAGAGCCTTGCTCACCCCTTAAGCCCTTCCTCAAAGGTGGCCACCACCCGCCTCTCAAAGACAAGGTAGAGCAAGGCGATGGGAAGGACGGAGAAAAGGGCGGCGGCGGAAAGGAGGCCCCAGTCGGTGGGGTACTTGCGTTGCAGGTCCGTAAGCCAGGTCTGCAAGGTCCAGAACCTGGGGTCGGAAACCATCACCCTGGGGTAGAGCACCAGGTTCCAGTGGGCGGCGAAGGCCAGCACCCCAGCCGCCACCAGGGTGGGGCGCACCAAGGGGAAAAGGATGCCGAAAAGCAGCACCCGGTGCCCCGCTCCATCGAGTCTGGCGGCTTCCAAAAGCTCCTCCGGCACCGCCCGCATGGCCTGGTAGACCAGGTAGATGACGAAGGGGCTTGCGGCGAAGGGCAAGGCCAAGGCCAAGGCGGTATCCAGGAGGGAAAGCCCTTTGAGGATGCCGTACAGGGGCACCAGGAGGAGTTCTGCGGGTATGGCCATAAGCACCAGGTAAAAGGGTAGAAGCCCAAGCCCCGCCCTTAAGGCGTAGGCGGCCAAAAGGGCGGTGAAGAGCTGAAGGAGCACCACCCCCGAGGAAAGCCCCAGGGAGAAGAAGAGCCGGCCCCAAAACCCCTCCTTGGCCAGGCCCTGGACGTTTTCCAGGCTAAAGCCCACCTTGGAGAAGAGCTCCCCCGAGTACACCGCCTCCTTGGGCATGAAGGCGGCGTAGGCCATCCAGAGAAAGGGAAGGAGGACGAAAAACAAGGCCAAAAAGACCAGAAGATGCCCCAAAGCCCGGCCCACGTGCCCAATATACCCCACAGGGGCCTGGGCCTTAAGATGCTCCCATGCAACCTCTTTCCGGCATCCAGGTGCTGGACCTCTCCCGGGTGCTGGCGGGGCCCCTTTGCACCATGATCCTGGCCGACCTGGGGGCGGAGGTGATCAAGGTGGAGCCCCCTTGGGGGGATGAGACCCGGGGCTGGGGACCCCCTTTCGTGAAGGGGGAAAGCGCCTATTTCCTCTCCGTGAACCGGGGTAAGAAGAGCCTGGCCTTGGACCTCAAGACCCTCGAGGGCCAGGAGGTGGTGCGCAGGCTAGCCCAAAGGGCCGATGTCCTGGTGGAAAACTTCAAAACCGGGGACCTGAGGCGCTACGGCCTGGACTATGAAAGCCTGAGGGAGCTTAACCCCCGCCTGGTCTACCTCTCCATCACCGGCTTCGGCCACACGGGACCCAGGGCCCAGGAACCCGGGTACGATGCCGCCTTGCAGGGCTACACCGGCATCATGTCCGTCACCGGGGAGCCGGAAGGCCCTCCCATGAAGGTGGGGGTGGCCTGGATCGACGTGATGACGGGGATGATGGGGGCGGTGGCGGTGCTTTCCGCCCTCTACGAGCGGGAAAAAAGCGGCCTGGGCCAGCACATCGACCTTTCCCTCTTTGACGTGGGCCTCTTCGCCCTGGCCAACCTGGGGGAAAGCTACCTCCTCACGGGCAAACCCCCCAAACGCCTGGGCAACGCCCACGCCCAGATCGTGCCCTACGGGGCCTTTCCCGCGGCAGACGGCTGGCTGGTTTTGGCGGTAGGGAACGACGAGCAGTTCGCCAGGCTCTGCCAGGTCCTGGACCTGCCGGACCTCCTGGCGCGGTTTCCCACCAACGCAGAAAGGGTGGAGGCAAGAAAGGAGGTGGTGGAGGCGATTTCCCAGGTGCTCAAGACCCAACCCCGGGCCCACTGGTTGGAAAGGTTTCGGGAGAAGGGCATCCCTGCCGCCCCGGTGAACGACCTGGCCGAAGCCTTCCAAGACCCCCAGGCCCAGGCCCGGGGGGCCATCTGGACCCTTCCCCACCCCCTTTTGGAAGCCCTGCCTACCCTGGCGAACCCCTTGCGCTTCCTGTCCCGCACCCCGGCAAGCCCCTCCCTGCCCCCGCCCCTCCTCGGGGAGCATACGGAGGCGGTGCTGAGGGAAGCAGGCTATACGCCGGAGGAGGTGGCCCGGCTTGTGGAAAAGGGGGTGGTCCGCATCCAGGCCAAGGAAAGGCGGTGAGGAAAATCCCCGTTCCCAAGGCTCTTTTTGCCTCCGGGTCCGCTATTCATGGGTTCTTTTGGCCTGTGGATAACCTTGTGGATAACTGCCCCCGGCGCCCCAGCGGCACCCGACCCGTGGCGCTTAGGGCTGCTTCCTTCCGGACCTGACCCGGTTCACGCCCGGACCGTCGCGCTGGACCGGGGGCTTGGGTAGTATAGCACCCATGGAAGCCCTAAGGCTAGAGGGCCTGGGCAAGCGCTACGGGCGCAAACCCATCCTGGAGAAGATAAACCTCTCCGTGCACCCCGGGGAGGTCTACGCCCTGGCGGGACCCAACGGCTCGGGGAAGACCACCCTTATCCGCCTGGTCACCGGCCTGGCCTTTCCCAGCGAGGGAAGGGCCCTCCTCCTGGGGGAGGACGTGCACCAAAACCCCCAAGCCCGGCGCCACCTGGGGGCGGTGGTGGAGGCTCCGGCCGCCTTCTATCCCTACCTCACGGGCCGGGAGAACCTCAGGATGCGGGCCTACCTGGCTGGGGTGAAGGAGGAAGACCGAATCACGGAGGTGCTGGCTCGCTTAAGGCTCCTCGCCGTGGCCGACCAGAAGGTGGGAAGCTACTCCCTGGGGCAACGCCAGCGCCTGGGCCTGGCGGCAGCCATCCTGCACCGGCCCAGGGTCCTGGTCCTGGACGAACCCACCAGCGGACTGGACCCCGAGGGGGTGGAGCTGGTCCATAGCCTCTTGCAGGAGGTGGCTCGGGAGGGAGTGGCTGTGCTCCTTTCCACCCACCACCTCGAGGAGGTGAGCCAGTACGCCCACAAGGTGGGCATCCTGGGAGGAGGGAGGCTTCTGGACGAGGTGGTCCTCGAGGGGCGGAAGGCCTACCGCCTCGAGGCCGAGCCCCTGGAAGGCGCCCTGGCCCTCCTCAAGACCCTGCCCCAGGTGGCCTCGGCCAGGATCCAAGGGCAGGCCATCCTCTTTGAGGGCGAGGCGGAGGCGGCCTTAGGAGCCCTCCTCAGGGAAGGGTACCGGGTGAAGGCCCTCCATCCCCAAGGCTTTGATCTGAGGCTCTACTACCAGGAAAGGGTGAAGCATGCTTAGGCTTCTGGTCTTTGAGCTTTACAAGCTCTTCCGCCTGCGCTCGGTGCAGCTTGGGCTTCTGGCCGCCTTCCTTCTTCCCTTCCTGTGGGCCTTGGCCCCGGGGCTTAAGGAAGTGTACGGCCTGGTCCTGGCCTCGGGCTGGCAGGTGGTTTCCCTAAGCCTCATGGCGGGGATGGAGTTCCTCTTTCCCTTTCTGGTGGTCATGGCGGCCAGCGAGTCCCTGGGAAGCGAGGTGGCCCAAGGCACCTTGAAAAGCCTCCTCCTCCACCCCCTCCCCCGGACCCGGCTGATCCTGGCCAAGCTCCTCTCTGCCCTCCTCTATCCCTTTGTCCTTTTGGGGGCGAGCTTCCTGGGAAGCCTCCTGGCGGGCCTGCCCCACGGGCTAGGAGGGTTCTACGGGGGCACGGGGCTTGGGGCAGGCGGGTTCGCCGGGGTAGGTTTCCTGAGCGCCCAAGAAGCCCTTGGCCAGCTCCTTTCCGCCCACCTCCTGGCGGGGATCGTCCTCTTACCCCTCGCCGCCTTGGCCCTCCTCTACGCCACGGTCTTCCTCTCCACCACGGCAAGCGCCCTGGCGGCGGTGGCCACCCTGCTTCTCATGCGCCTTCTGGTGGCCTTCCCCGCCCTTACCCCCTTCCTCCTCACCACCTACCTGGACCTCCACTTAAGGCCCAGCGCGGCGGGGCTTGGCCTGCCCCTCCTCCTCATCTACACCCTGGGCTTCACCTTCCTGGCGGCCTTGGTTTTTGAACGCAAAGACCTCTAGAAGGGATGGGGTTCAGAAACGCCCACGAAGCGCCCTTGCTCCACCAGGGGTTCGCCGTCCAAAAGAAGGCTTCCTTCCCTTAGGGAAAGCACCAGGTCCCAGTGCAGGGCGCTTGGGTTCTTCCCGCCGGTTTCCGGGTAGCTCCGGCCTAGGGCCAGGTGCACGGTGCCCCCCATCTTCTCGTCCAGGAGGATGAGGCCGGTGGGCCGGGTGAGGCCAAAGTTGGTGCCGATCCCCACCTCGCCAAGCCGCCTGGCTCCCTCATCCGTGGCCAAGGCCGCAAGCAGGTACTCCTCCCCCACCTCCGCCCGGGCCTCCACCACCTCGCCCCCTTTAAAGCGCAGGTAAACCCCCTCCACCCGCCTGCCCCCCACGAAGGCGGGAAGGTTGAAGCGCACCTCCCCCTCGGCGGAATCCTCGAGGGGCCCGGTGAACACCTCCCCCGAGGGCATGTTGCGCCGGCCGTCGGAGTTGATCCACCTCCTCCCCGCCACAGAAAGCCTGAGGTCCGTGCCCGGGGCCTGGATGCGAAGCTCCCTGCCCTGGGAAAGCCTCCCGATCAGGGCCTCCTGGAAGCGGGAAAGGGCCCGCCAGGCGCCCACCGGGTCCTCCCGGTCCAGGAATAACGCCCCCTTAAGGTACTCCCGGAACTCCTCCGTCCCCATCCCCGCCCCCACCGCATACCCCACCGTGGGGTAGAGGGTGAGGGTCCAGCGCTTTTTCAAGCGGAGCTCGGCCAGGGGCCGCCAGGCCCGCTGGTGCTTTAGGGAAAGGCCGGGGTCCAGGGAGGCTCCCTCCAGGGGGTTTTCCGCGGAAAGGATGCGCAGGAACTTGTCCGCTTTCTCGTAAAGGGCGCGCTCCACCTCCGGTATCCTCTCCAGCCAAGCCCCCCCGTAGAGGAGGAAGTCCCGCCCCTCCCCGGGGTAGCCTATGCGGAAAACAGGGTAGGCCCCCCGTTTCAGGAAGGCCCTTTTCAAGTGGGGCAGGAGGGGCAAAGCCGGGGCCTCCGCCTCCACCAAAATGGTCTCCCCTTCCTGGGCCTCGAGGCAGTACTCCACCAGGAGTTGAGCGAAAGCGGCTTCCACTTTGTTATCATAGGGCCAAGATGGCCGAACCCAAGATCACGCCCTTGGCCCGGCGTCTTGCCGAGGAAAACGGCATAGACTGGCGCAGGCTCCAGGGCACCGGCCCCGATGGCACCATCGTGGAGCGGGACATCCTCGCCTTCCTGGCCAAGGTGATGGCCGGGGAGGTGGACCTGCCCCCCATGCCCGAGGAAGCCCCACCCCTTCCCCCGGAAGAGGAACTGAAACGGGTACAGGAGGTCCTGAGCCGGGAGGGCGTGGATCTGGAAGACGTCCTCCCCGAAACCCCCAAGGCCCCCACCCTGGCGGTGGAAGAGGTGGCGGAAGAGGAGCTGGACCTCGAGCCCGCCCTCCTGGAGGACCTGGACCTAGACCTGGAAGAGGACCTCCTCCTGGCCGAGGAACCGACCCGGGAAGACCAAGCCCCTTCCCTCCCCGGGCTGGAGGAAGAGGAAACCCTCCTCCCCGAGCCCGTGGAGGAGGAACTTGAGGAGCTCCTCCTCCCCGCCGAGGAGGAAACGCTTTCCCCCGAACCGGAGGAGCTGGAGCTGGAGGAAGACCTTCTCCTCGGCGAAACCCAGGAAGCTCCTTCTCCCGAACCTCTAGAGGCCCTGGAGGAAGCGCTCCCTGCCCCAGAACCTCCGGCCCCGGCTACCCCCGTCCCTCCGCCCAGCCCGGCCCCGGGCCTCACCACCGCCCCAGCTCCTGCTCCTTTCCTCTTGCGGGTGCAGCGCCTGCGGTTTGACCCCGGGAGGCTGGAAGCAGCCCTGGAAGCCTTCCACCGGGTCCACGGGGTGCCCCATAACCCCCTTCCCTTCTTGCTGAAGGCGGCGGAGAAGGCCCTGGCGGAGCTGGAGCTTCCCCTAAGGCCCCTCCTGGGCCAGGTGGCAGGGGAGGAGGTGCGGGGCGTAAGGCCCATGGGCGGCTTCCTCGCCCTCTTCCGCCAGCAGGAGGGGGAGGAAGGGGAGGGGCTTCTTTGCTTCGCGGGGGAGGAGGAAGTGCACTCCGGCCGCCCGAGCCTTTTCCTCTCCCAGGAGGGGGTGCTTGCCGCCTCGGGCCTCGAGGCTCCCATCGCCCAAAAGCTCTTAAAACGGGTGGCCCTTTACCTGGAAAACCCCGTGCTGCTTCTGGCCTAGCGCCGCCTGCGCCGCTTCCGGCCTCCCGGCAGGGTTTCCGGGGGCGTGAGGCCTTGCAGGCGGGCCTCGAGGGCCCGTAGCTCATCCCTTAGCCTCGCCGCCCGCTCGAAGTCCAAAGCCTCCGCCGCCTGCCACATGGCTAGCTCCAGCTCGGCGATCCGCTCCTTCAGGTCCTCCCCCTCCCAGGCTTCCCCAGGAACCTCCTCCCCGTACTCCTCGGGGCGGATGATGGCCCTAACCTCCTTGCGCACGGTCTCTGGGACGATGCCGTGCTCCCGGTTGTAGGCTTCCTGGAGGGCCCTTCTCCGGTTAGTCTCCCGGATGGCCCTCTCCATGGCCTCGGAGATGGTATCGGCGTAAAGCCACACCTCCCCCTTGGCGTTCCTGGCCGCCCGGCCAATGGTCTGGATGAGGCTTCGCTCGCTTCTCAGGAAGCCCGTCTTGTCGGCGTCCAGGATGGCCACCAGGGAAACCTCGGGGATGTCCAGGCCCTCCCTCAGGAGGTTGATCCCCACCAAAGCGTCAAAGTGCCCGAGGCGCAGGTCCCGGATCAGGGCCTGGCGCTCAAAGGCATCCAGCTCGTGGTGCATGTAGCGGGCCCGTATCCCGTGCTCCTGCAAGAAGGCGGTAAGCTCCTCCGCCATGCGCACGGTTAAGACGGTGACCAGGGTCCTTTCCCCCCTATTCGCCCGCTCCCGGATCCCCTCCATGAGGTCCAGGATCTGGTTCTCCGTGGGCTTCACCACCACCAGGGGATCCAGAAGCCCCGTGGGGCGGATGATCTGCTCCACGATGCGCCCCGAGTGCTGAAGCTCAAAGGGCCCCGGGGTGGCGGAAACGAAGACCACCTGGGACACCCTCTCCAAGAACTCCTCAAAGCGAAGGGGGCGGTTGTCCAAGGCGCTCGGCAGGCGGAAGCCATAGTCCACCAGGGTCTTCTTGCGCACATAGTCCCCCCGGTACATCCCCTGAAGCTGGGGCACGGTCACGTGGGACTCATCCAGGAAGACCAGGAAGTCCTCGGGGAAGTAGTCGAGAAGGGTATAGGGAGGCTCCCCCGGGGCCTTGCCGGTGAAGTAGCGGGCGTAGTTCTCCACCCCCGGGCAGGTGCCCATGACCCGGAGCATCTCCAGGTCGTAGAGGGTGCGCTCCTTAAGGCGCTGGGCGTAGAGGACCTCCCCCCTTTCCTCAAAGTAGCGGACCCTTTCCCACAGCTCCTTCTCAATCTCCTTCAGAATCTCCTCCAGCCCTTCTGGGGAAAGGTAGTGGGTGGCGGGAAAGAGCACGAAGCCGGGGAGCTCCCTAAGCCTCTCCCCGGTGATGGGGTGCACCTGGAGGATCCGCTCCACCTCGTCCCCGAAGAGCTCCACCCGGAGAGGCTCGGTCTCGTAGGCGGGGAAGATCTCCAGCACCTCCCCCCTGGCCCGGAACCGGCCCGGGGAGAGGTCGATGTCGTTCCGCTGGTACCCAAGCTCCAGAAGCCTTTCCAAAAGGGCTTCCCGTGGGTAGACCGCCCCCCGCTCCACCACCAGGTTCCGCTCCCTATACTCCCAGGGGTCGCCGAGGCCGTAGATGGCGGAGACCGAGGCCACCACCACCACGTCCCTGCGGGTGAGGAGGCTGCGGGTGGTGGAGTGCCTCAGGCGCTCGATCTCGGGGTTGATGCTGGCGTCCTTCTCGATGTAGAGGTCCTTCCCCGGCACATAGGCCTCGGGCTGGTAGTAGTCGTAGTAGCTGATGAAGTACTCCACGGCGTTTTCCGGGAAGAGCTCCCGGAACTCCGCCGCCAGCTGGGCGGCCAGGATCTTGTTGGGGGCCAGGACCAAAGCAGGCCGCCCCAGGGCCTCTATCACCTTGGCCATGGTCACCGTCTTCCCCGTGCCCGTGGCCCCCAGGAGGGTGACGAACCTTTCCCCATCCCCAAGGGCCTCCACCAGCTCCCCTATGGCCTTGGGCTGGTCCCCTTTGGGGCTTGGGCCTTGGTAACGGAAGGGCATACCTCCACCATAGCAAAGGCCCCCGCCCGAAGGGCGGGGGCCCAGGAAGACCAGTCCGGTTAGAAGTCCACGCTGTAAGAGATCTTGAAGCCGCGGCCGTAGTCGGTGAAGGAACCGAGAGGGCCAAGAGCAAACTCACCGTAAGCCACGGTCAGGTTGTAGTACTTGGCCTCCACGTAGAAGCCCTCCAGCTGTCCAGACTGGGTGCCCGGCGTAGCCAGCCACGGAGCCCCAATGGGGTCAGGGCTCCGGTAAACCCGGTCACGGTTGAAGCTGAAGGCCTGGTTGCCGCTACCCACCACGGGAAGTCCAGTGCCAGCCAGCTTATCCCCTTCGTAGTGGGCGTAGGCCACGCTGAAGTTGAGCTTGGGCGCCAGGAAGTCGTTGATCTTCACCCCAGCCCGCCAGTAGAGCTCCTTGGCCTGGGTGGGAGTGTTAACCACAGACCCGTTACCCACGTAGTCGGTCTGACGGTACGAGGCAGCTCCCTCCAGGGCCAGACCAAAGAGGAGGGGATCGGTGCTGACCTGGATGCCTCCCTTCAAGGTGGTGTAATCACCCGTATTGGCTGCCGCACCGCCGGTAAAGCTGTGGTAGCGGAAGCCTGGGTTCAGGCTGAGGAAGGCCAGCTTGAAGGGCTGGCTCAGGTTGGCGTAGACCTGGATATCGCTGTAGCCGGAAACATAGAAGTTGGCGTACTGGGCGGTGAGGTTGAGAGAGGGAATGAGGGCATCCTTGGCCTTGCCATCGTGGCTTACCCGCACGCCCCAGCTGGAGGAGTACTTGTTGTTCTCAATGGTGTAGTAGTAGTTGACACCGGGGTTAATGGCATCGCTTGCGGTGGTAAAGCTCAGGTAGCCCGTGCCGCCGGTATACGCAGCGTTGTAGAAGCCCGTGAGGCTGAAGCCCCGGAAGCTCCCGAGGGTGGCGGCCAGACCCCAGGCATCGTAGACACTCCCGGAGGCCAAGGCGTAGTCACCCTCGGACTCGATGTACCCCTTGAGGGCTACAGGCCCCAGGCTGGCCGAAGCCCCAATCCCGAAACCCCGGGTATCAGCGCCATACGGCGCTCCGGCCTTGACCCCACCGTAGTAGTCGGTGTCCTCGTTCTCCGACATCCCGGCCTGACCATCGCTGTACGCGGGATCCACCGCATGGTAGTTGGCGGAAAGGCTCACCGGCCCAAGCTTGCCCTCTCCCTGGACATAGTACGCCCAGTTGGAAAGGGTGTTGTCAAAAAAGTTGGCCACCGGTGCACCAGGGGCCTGGGAGGAAACCCACAGGGCAGAAAGATTCACCGGACCCAACGCAAGCCCACCATCCACGCCAATGGCGGACCTATTGCCCAGGTTGGTGGCGTAGTTTAGGGCCAGGTTAAGCCCGGAGACAGGCTCCAAGGCCGTGCGCACGCCGAAGTAGTTGCCTGCCAGGGCCGGGGAACTATCACCGCCCGACGAACCTGCAACCCCAGTCACGATGGTGACCTCCGGCGCCAGGGGGAACTTGCTGGCGCTGAAGGTGGCCACCATGCCCTGGCGGGGGTTAACGGCCTCGGTGTCGTTATCGTTGGCGAAGAGGTAGTCGTTGAACTTGAAGGTGCTGTTTTTGCGGCTATAGGCCACGCTAAAGGGTTGCCCATCCACGCTGCCCTTCACGCTGGCGGCGTTGAAGTAGATGGTGGGGGTACCAGAGAAGGAAGAGGTAAACGCGTCAATCCCAAAGCTGGCGCTGGCCTCGGAAACCGCCAGGCCCTGGGCGCTGGGAGCAGTGTTCTTGATGCCAAAGGAAAGGCTGGCTCCACCGTAGGAAATGTTGCCCTGCTGGCTATCCCCCTTCTGCACGTTGGAAGTGGCAGAACCGAACACCCCGGTAGAGAAGGCGTTGGGGAAGAGACGGTCGATGTCAAAGTTGGTCCCGGTGTTGGTCACCACCGTGCCGTAGGTGGCCGATAGGGAGCCCTTGATGGAGTACTGCACCTTGGAGAGCTCCGCCACCTGGCCCTCCAGCTTGCTCACCTTCTCGGAGAGGCCCACCAGGTCGGAGCGCAAAGCGGCGGCGAACTCCTGGACGGCGGCCACGTCCTCCTTGGTGGCGAACTGCTCAAAGTCCACCCCCTGGAGGTCGGCGAGGCCCTTCTCTAGGGCGGTCACCCGGTCCTGGAGGGAGAGGACGTCCTGGTTGAGGAGGACGGCCAGCTCGTTCAGGGCCTGGATGGCTTGGGCGTTAGCCTCCACCTGGGTCTGGAGGGAAGCCAGGTCGCCCTTCACCCCTTCCACATCCTGGGCCAAGGCATCCAGCTGCTCGGCCAGCTGCTGGGCTTGGGCCAGGGCGGTGTCGGCGGCGATGGAGGCAGCCTCCACCCGGTCAGCCAAGTCCTGAAGGGCTGCCTGGTCCATGCCGGGCTCAGGGGCAGGCTGGGCCTTGAGCTCCTGGATCATGGCCTCGAGGCGGGCGATGTCCTCCTTGGTGGCAGCGCTGTCCTCGAGGGCCGATACCCGCACGCCCAGGGCAGCCAGCTCAGCGGCCAGCTCCTGGACGGCGTTCTTCAGGGCCTCGATGTCCTCGGAGGACATGGCCTCCATGGTGGGGGACTCACCCTTGGCCTTCATCTCCTCCTCGATCTGCTGCAGGAGGCGGTAGATGAGGAGGGCCGCCTGGTAGCGGGTGAGGGTCTCGTTGCCCCGGTAGGTGCCGTCGGGGAAGCCTACAATAATTCCCTTAGCCGCCAGGGCCTCCACCGCCTCCTTGGCCCAGTGCCCTGCGGGCACGTCGGAGAACTGGGCCAGACCGAAGCCCATGGAGAGCACGGTCAAAAGCCCCGCCAGTAGCATGACTAGCCTTTTCTTCATACTTCCTTACACCCCCTTTAGGGTTTCGGAAGCTCCGCTTTGGGCGAGTTGCCGCGTTTCCTCCCCAAAGGGTGCCTTCCGGGACGCAAGACCTGGCTTCCAAGAAAGAACTTTCGCCTTGCGTCCGCTGGTATCATAAAAGCCTCACCCGAGCCTTGTCAAGCCTTTTGGCCTTAAGGTTTTGCTATACTCCGCCGAAGGAGGGGGGTGGGAGGAAGCAGAAAACCGGCAAGCCAAAGGCAGGAGGAAGGCGGGAAGCGCAGGGGGCCGAAAAGGCCTGACGAGGTGGCGGACCCCGAGAATGGGGATAACCGGCCAAGGCCGGGAAAGGTCGAGGAATCCGCGGATGCCGCCCGGGGTGTGCCCGCCCCGCCCGCCTGAGAAAAGCCCCAAGGGAAAGCCCTCTTTAGGGACAACCGCGGGGCAGGGCGAAAGGATGGGAGGTTCTGGGTGGCCAAAGGCCTGGCCACCCCCAAGGACGGTATATGTGTGGGATCGTAGGCTATATCGGTTTTCGGAACGCCACGGATGTGCTCATAGATGGCCTTAGGAGGCTGGAGTACCGGGGATACGACTCCGCCGGGGTGGCGGTGAGGACGCCGGAAGGGCTTAGGGTGGTGAAGCGCTCGGGGAAGCTTTCCGCCCTGGAAAGCGCCCTGAAGGAGGAGCACTTGGAGGGGCCTTTGGGCATCGGCCATACCCGCTGGGCCACCCATGGAGCCCCCACCGACCCCAACGCCCATCCCCACACCACGGAGGACGGCAGGATCGCCGTCATCCACAACGGGATCATCGAGAACTACCTGGAGCTTAAAGAGGCCCTAAGGGCGCGGGGGCACCGCTTCGCCTCGGAAACCGACAGCGAGGTCCTGGCGCACCTCATAGAGGAGAAGTACCAGGGGGACCTTTTCCAGGCCCTGAGGGAAGCCTTGAAGGAGGTGCGGGGAGCCTATGCGGTGGTGGTGGCGCACGAGGACCACCAGGAGATTGTGGCCGCCCGCACGGTAAGCCCTCTGGTGATCGGCCTGGGGGAGGGGGAGAACTTTCTGGCCTCGGACGTGCCCGCCCTCCTTCCCTACACCCGCCGGGTCATCTTCCTGCACGACGGGGACCTGGCCCGCATCACCCGGGAGGAGGTGGTGGTCACGGACCTCGAGGGCCACCCCCTGCCCCGGGAGGTGGTGGAGATTGACTGGACCCTCGAGGCCGCCGAGAAGGGGGGCTTCCCCCACTACATGCTCAAGGAGATCTACGAGCAACCCTGGGTACTGGAAAACACCCTGGGGGGACGGCTTAAGGAGGAGGAAGGGGATGTGGAGCTCGGCCTTGGCCTGGACCCTCTGGCCATAGACCGCATCCACGTGATCGCCTGCGGCACCGCCGCCTACGCTGGCTGGTACGGCAAGTACCTCCTGGAAGCCCTGGCCCGCATCCCCACGGAGTGGGATGTGGCCAGCGAGTACCGCTACCGGGACCCCGTGGTGGACGAAAGGACCCTGGCCATCGCCATCAGCCAGTCGGGGGAAACCATAGATACCCTGGAGGGCATCCGGGAGGCCAAGGCCAAGGGGGCTAGGACCCTGGGGGTCATCAACGCCAAGGGCTCCAGCATCACCCGGGAGGTGGAGGACGTGCTCTACATCCATGCGGGCCCCGAGATCGGGGTGGCCTCCACCAAGGCCTACATCGCCATGCTTTCCGCCATGGCCATGCTGGCCATCCACTTTGGCCGAAGGAGGAGAATCCTCGGCAAGGAAGAAGCCCAGGGCCTTCTAAAGGAGATGCGCAAGCTTCCCCGGTTGGTGGAGGAAGTCCTGGAAAAACGCCCCCTCATCGCCCACCTGGCGGAGAAGTACCACCAGGCCCAGGACTTCCTCTTCCTGGGCCGGCACGTGCAGGCCCCCACCGCCTATGAGGGAGCCTTAAAGCTCAAGGAGATCAGCTACATCCACGCGGAGGCCTACCCCGCCGGGGAGATGAAGCACGGGCCCATCGCCCTGATCGACGAGCACCTGCCGGTGGTGGTCCTGGCCACCCGGGGGCCCCTTTACGAGAAGACCCTGTCCAACATCCAGGAGGTGCGGGCCCGGGGCGGCAAGGTGATCGCCATCGCCACCGAGGGGGATGGGGAGATCGGGAAACTGGCCCAGGATGTGTTCCCCGTGCCGGAGGTCCACCCCCTTCTGGCCCCCATCGTGAGCGTGGTACCCCTGCAGCTTCTGGCCTACGAGATCGCCGTCCTCCTGGGGCGGGACGTGGACCAGCCCCGGAACCTGGCCAAGAGCGTCACCGTGGAGTAACCTAGCGGACCAGCTCCAAAAACACCGCCACCAGCTTGGGGTCCAGGCTCCTTCCAGCCTGGGCTCCAAGTTCCTTCTGGGCTTCCTCGGGGGTCCAGGACCGCTTGTAGGGCCGCTCGGAAAGGAGGGCGTCGTACACATCCGCCACCGCGAAGATGCGGGCCTCGAGAGGGATTTCCTCCCCCTTTAGCCCCTTCGGGTATCCCGAACCGTCCCAGTGCTCATGGTGGTAGAGGACCACGTTTAAGGCAGTTTTTGAGAGAAACGGCAGGTTCTTGAGGATGTCCAGGCCCACCTCGGGATGGGTCCTCACCACCCGCCACTCCTCGGCCTGCAAGATTGCGGGCTTGCGGAGGATCCTGTCGGGCAGGGCCAGCTTGCCCAGATCGTGGAAGTAGGCCCCCAAGCGAAGGCCCTCGAGGTCGGGAAACCCCACGGCCCTTCCCAGCCGCAAGGAGAGTTCCGCCACCCGCTCCGTGTGCCCCTTGGTTTCCAGGTCCCGGTACTCGAGGGCCCGGGCCAAGGCCCTTAGGGCAGCTTCCCGGGTCCGGCTCAGGGTGTCCAGGTGGGAAAGGCGCTCTAAGGCTTCCTCCAGCCTGCCCGCCACCATCCGCAACACCCCCTCGTCCTCAAGGCGGTAGGGAACCGGCTTCCCAAAGGAACCCAGGGCCAAAACCCCATACCGCCTGCCCTCGGGCTTAAGGGGCACCAGGAGGGCGGAGCGAAGCCCGCTTTCCGCATAGGGCCTCAGGGCCTTGGGAAAGCGGGCGTAGTCCTCCACATACACTGGCCCCTCCCACAACCTGGGGTGGCCTAGAAGCCCCTCGCCAAAATGAATGGGATGCTCCTGGTAAAGCCGGGGAAAGCCCTCAGGGTACCGCCCCGCTATCACCGCAGGCCGCACCGTTCCCTCCTGGAACAGGTAAAGGGCCCCCGCGTGGTAAGGGGTGAGGCGAAGAAGGGTTTCCAGGGCTTCCTTGGCCATGGCCAGGGGATCGCGGGCTGCCTCCAGGGCCAACGAAAGCTCAAGAAGCGCCTGGGCCCGGGAGGCCTCGGCCTTAGCCCGCTCCAAGGCCTCTATGCGGCCCAAGACCAAACCCGCCGCCTCCGCCAGGGCCTGGATCCAGAACTCCTCCTCGGGGAGGATCTCCCCGGCTCCCCCGGCGGTGTCCATGGAGAGCACGCCAAACGGCTCTCCCGCAGCATTCCGCAAGGGTACGCCCAAATAGACCCCGGGCTGGGGCCTGCCGGAAAGAAAGATGACCCGAGGATCCTGGGTCACATCCGCCAGGTAGAGGGGCTCCCCCTTCTCCAGCACCACCCAAGAGACGCCCTTTCCCCGGGGAAGCCTGAGGCCCACCTTGTCCTGGCTTAGGCCGGCGGCCGCCACCAGCTCGAGGGCATCCTCCTTTGGGCGATGGAGGAAGAGGAGAACGGAAACCGCCCGGGTAGCCCTCTTGGCGGTTTCCACCACGGTCCGGTACACCTCCTCCGGCCGCTCCAGGGGAGCCAAAAGACGCCAGGCCTCAGCCAAGGCCTGGAGGCGCCTTAGCTCCCGCACCTGGAGGCTTGCGCCATCGAGCCCTTCGGGCTGGCCAGGGGTCATAACACCCCTTCACTCTACCAGGTGGGCCCGGCCCTACCCCCAAACCCAAGGGAAAGGGCAACCAAACCCAAACGGGGCTCGGCCTCAAAGGACCGATCCCAGGGGAAGCGCAGGCCCTCGAGGTCCACCCGGTACCCTTCCAGCTCCAGGTACGGCCAAAGGGCCGCCACCTCCTGGGCCTCCACGGGCAAGGGCTCGGGGAAACGGGCCCGCACCCAAGGGCGGCCCACCTCCCCCCACCAGTAGGCGAAGTAGGCCTCGGCCAGGCGCCTAAGCCGCCCCTCCTGGTCCCTCAGGAAGAGCCCTCCCCGGGCTAGGGCGCTTCCCAGGTTGTTGGCCGGGGTACCCCAGGAGGCGTAGGAGGCAAGGCGAGGGTAAAGCCCGAGGCCCACCAGGTAGGCCATGAGGCCAGGATCCCCCCGGTTCACCCGGGAAAGATCCGCCAGGGCCACGGGGAAGCGGGGCATAAGGCCAAGGAGGTGGCGGACAACCCTCCTGGGATTCCCACCCCCGTAGACGTAAAGGACCAGGTCCGGCCTCCCTGCCAGGGAAACCTCCGTGGCCAGAGCACTCTGCAACATCCCCCTCACCGTGTCCCGCAGGGGAACCCCCTCATAAGGGGTGATGCGCTCCGCCAGGGCCTCCTCCTCGTAGACCACGGTCACCTTCAAACCTGGCCTGAAGGCCCTTAGGAGAAGCACCTGCCCTGCCTCGTCCGCCCCGGGCCGGCTGGGATAGGTTAGGGTCCGGGCCTCTCTGGGGGCGGGGGAGTTGCGCAGGGCATCGTCCCAAACTGCCTCCAGATAAACCCCGGAAAGCCCCGGCCAGGAGGCCAAGGCCTCGAGGACCGCCAGGTTTCTCTGCCGCTGGGTGGCGTCCCAACGGGGCACCACCCCGAAAAGGAGAAGCTCCCCCCCGTAACGAACCTTCCAGGCCAGCAGGGGTGCAAACCGGGCCAGGGCATCCTCCGCCGGCAGGGCCAGGTGACGGCTTTGGAGAAGCCCGCCGTAGGCCAGGGCATCCAGGCTGGCCACCAGCTTTTCCCCTGGGCTCGCCAAAAGCCAGGCCCTTAAGGCGGCAAGATCGGCCCCCTCAGGCCCCCGGTAGACCTCCCGGGGAGGGCAGGCCACCCGCTCCCAGGCGCATGGGCCCCAGTTGGGAGGGCGGTCGTCCAGGGGCAGGTAAAGGATGGGGGCCTGGGCCAGGCCCAAACCCCAAAGAAAAAGCCCCAAAAGCCCCAGGCCCCGCACCCCAAGCCCTAACTCACCTTCTCGTGGGCCTCCGCCAGGTAGCGCTCCGCCATCATGGCCGCCCGGGTACCTGCCCCCACGCTGGTGGTGAGCTGGCGGTAGATGGGGTCGGCCACATCCCCGGCGGCGAAGATGCCGGGCACCGAGGTGAACACCTCATCCCGCACCGCCACGTAGCCATCGGGCCTGAGCTCCACAACCCCCTTGAGGAAGGCGGTGTTGGGCTCGTGGCCGATGAAGACGAAGACCCCATCCGTGGGGTAGACGTATTCCTCCCCCGTCTTCAGGTTCTTAAGCCGCACCCCCGTGACCTGGTCCTCCCCCAGGACCTCGGTGACGATATGGGAGAAGAGGAAGTGCATCTTGGGGTTCTGGAAGGCCCGGGCCTGGGCCACCTTGTTGGCCCTCAGCTCGTCCCGGCGGTGGACAAGGGTTACCTTGCGGGCGAACTTGGTGAGGAAAAGCCCTTCCTCCACCGCCGCATCCCCACCCCCCACCACCACCACCTCCTTGTCGCGGTAGAAGAAGCCGTCGCAGGTGGCGCAGGTGGATACCCCCCGGCCATAGAACCTCTCCTCCCCGGGCACCCCGAGTTTCCTGGGATTGGCCCCGGTGGCGATGATGACCGCGCGCCCGAAGTAGGAGCGCTCAAACCCCCGCACCAGGAAACCCCCGTCCTGGGCCTCGAGGCCCAGCACCTCGTCCATGACGATCCTGGCCCCGAACTTCTCCGCCTGCTGGACCATGCGGCTGGCCAGCTCCGGCCCGGAGATGCCCTCGGGGAAACCCGGGTAGTTCTCCACCTCGTCGGTCTGGGCGATCTGCCCTCCGGGCAGGCCCTTTTCCAGGATGACGGTCTTCAGCTGGGCCCGTCCGGCGTAAATCCCCGCGGTGAGGCCCGCAGGCCCGCCGCCGATGATGACCACATCGTACCGCTCCTCCTTTTCCCCGCTTCCCGCAAGCCCCGTGAGGGTGAACTCCATGGATCCCTCCTCCTTCGTCCAGGTTACACCCCTCACATACCTAGTGGGGGTATAGCCCACCCAGTTTCCCCCAGGCCCGGGGCATCCGTCAAGGGAAATCTGGACCGGGCATAAAGGCAATCCGAGCCGCATCTGGTGACCCCAGGGGGATTCGAACCCCCGTCTCGGCCTTGAGAGGGCCGTGTCCTAGGCCTCTAGACGATGGGGCCGCGCGCGGCTCGGACTGCTTCTGGTGACCCCAGGGGGACTCGAACCCCCGCCGCCGCCTTGAAAGGGCGGTGACCTAACCACTAGTCGATGGGGCCAGGTTTTGGCTGGGGTGCGTGGACTCGAACCACGACCGGCGGATCCAGAGTCCGCTGTCCTGCCGTTAGACGACACCCCAGCGGCTTTTGCCCGATCCCTCGGGCAGAGGTTATGGTACACTCTGAAGGGCAGATTGGCAAGCCCCAGGGTGCCCTCTATGGCGGTGAACGAGGAAAGCCTTTTGGAAGTTCTGAGCCGGTATGTTTCCCCCCGGGCTGCGGAAAACCTGCTGAGGCGGGCCTTGGCCCAGAGGAGGCCCACCTCGCCAGGGGAGTGGGCGCACCTTCTAGAGGAAACCCTCTGGCCTGAGCTCCGCCGCCTCCTGCCCTTCCGGGAAATGCCCCCCGAGCTTAAGGCCCTGGCCCGGGAATGGAGGGAGCTCGCCGCTTCCCAGGTGGCGGAAGCCGAGGCCACCGAAACCGGGGAAGAAGAGCTACCCGTGGAGGCCGTGGACCTCGAGGATCCCTTGGCCCGCCAGCACCTGGCCAAAAGGCTTGCCCGCCTGGAGGGGGTGACGGGGGTGGTGGTGGCGGGTAAAAACGGCAAGGAGGAGCTTTTTTCCGGGGAGCCCGTCCCCTTGGACCTGGCCTACCCCCTTCTCAGGCGCCAGGGATATGGGGTCTTCTACGCCATTTTGGAGAGGGAAATCGTGGCCTTAAGACCCCTGGCCCAGGGATACATCGGCCTTCTCGCCAGAAAGGAAGCCAACATCGGCCGCCTCCTTCACGCCTTGAGGCGGCTCATATCCCTAGCGGAGGTCAGCGGATGAAACGATGGTTAGCCCTAGCCTGGTTCCTCAGCCTTCTGGCCTTGGCCGCCCCCCTGCCCCAGGTTTACGACCGCCTGGAGGAAGCCCTAAGGCAGGTGCGTCTGGAGAGCCCCACCCAGGCTCTTGCCGCCCTGGACCGGGCGCAAAGCCTTCTGCGCCAGGAAAGCGAGGGGCTTCCCCCCGTGTTGCGCGACGCCACCCTCTTGCACCTGCAGGATGCCCGGCAGGCGGTGCTTAGGCAAAGCCGGGTGGACCTCGAGGCTCGCCTCCTCCTGGTGCGCCACCTGCTGGGTAAGGCCCTTTACGATGGTTTCTTCCAGGCTCCCGCTGGCCAAAAAGCCCCTTACCTCACCCGCCTGGTCCGGGCCACCGGTTTATCCCAGTCCCTGGCCCAGGGAGCGGAAAACCTGGCGCCCGAAGAAGCCCGGCGCAGGCTGGAAGCCAGCTACCTGCAACTCCTGACCGAGGACCTGGGCCAGGCTCTTTCCGCCGGCTCCCGACCCCAGGCCTACCTGGCCTTGGCCCGGGCCTACGCCCGCTTTTTGGTGATCCAGGATAGCCCCCAAAGCACCCTTAAAGCCCAGGACTTCATCCAGGCGCTGGGCAAGGTCTCCAGCGGGGAGGACTTCCGACCCTCGGTAAGGGATTTGCAGGAAAAGACCCTGGCCTGGCGGAAGCATCTGCAAACCCTGGTGGCGCCTTCCCCTATGGCTACGTCCGCACCTCCACCCGCACCAGCCCAATCCCCCACGGGTTCCCCTGCAGGGAAACCCTCCACCACGCCTCCAGCGGCTTCCTCCCCCTCTCCCCCTGCCCCTTCGCCTTCCGCTCCCACTTCCCCCGCCCCCCAGGCCTCCCCTGCACCTTCCTCCTCTCCGGATGCGGTGGCCACGGTGGAAACCTTCCGCACGCCCCCTTGGATGGACCCCGAAACCGCCAGACGGTTCCGCCAGCAAGCCCACAACCTGGGATACAACTACAACTTTGAGCTCCTGGACGCCGTAGACCAGGTCTTGTTGGAGGTGGGGCTTGCCGCCAACGCCCTGGGTAGGGCCAATCCCGACCTGGCCAGGGAGCACTTGCAAAGGACGCTCTGGCGGTTTCAGGTGCAGCTGGAACCCCTGTTCTCCTTGATCAATCCCGAGCTCACCCAGCAGGTAAGCTCCAGCCTAATCCACCTCTCCACGGCAACGGGCCTTCGCACCCTGGATGTGTTCGCCGTATACGAAGGCCTCGAGGAACTAAAGAGGCAGTTCGCCCAAGGTCCCGCCTCCACCCCCTGGCTTTCCTTCAAGCTCTGGCTCACCCTTAGCGCAGGTATCCCCCGGGCTGTCCTCTTTCTCCTGGCCGCGGCTTTAAGCTTGTTTCCCCTCTACCTGATCCGCCTCACCTTCGGGGGGCGAAACGTCTACTGGAACCTGCTGGCCCTGGCCTTTCTCTTCCTCTTCCTGCCCATCGTGGTGGAGGGGCTCTCCTACTTCGGCGCCATCATGGCCGACTACGGGGGTGCGCCCTTCCTGGCCTTCCTGAGCAACCTCTCCATCGGCCAGGGCCTGGTGCCTTACCTGGCCTGGGGGAACGCCATCTTCCTGGTGGTGGCCTTCAGCGCGGCCGGCCTCAGGGGCATCGCCGCCCAGTTCGGGCTTCTTAAGGAGCGGGGGCGGGAGGTAATCGCCACCCAAGACCAAAGGCCATCCGCCACCACCCTCACCAGCGAAACCATCGTGGAGTGGGACGAGGAGTTTTAAGGCCCCAACCCGGCTAAACCAGGTTGGGGAGTTCCCTCATTCCAAGCGGGTACCCGGCCCCACCCCATACCCCCGCGCCCAGTCAGCGGCGGGCATGGGGCGTTTTCCCTCGGGCTGGACCTCCAAAAGCCGGATGGCTCCCTCCCCGGTACCCACCAAGACCCCTTCCCGGTCCACTCCCAGCACCACCCCAGGCTCCCCCACCCCCAGCTCGGGGCGCATCCTCAGGACCTTCACCCGCTTGCCCCCGTGGAAGAAGTAGCTTCCCGGCCAGGGCTGCACCCCCCGGTGGCGGTTGTAGATGGCCTGGGCGCTATCCGCAAAGCGGATACGCCCTTCCTCCTTGGTGAGGAGGGGGGCATAGGAAGCCTCGCCCTCCTGGGGCGTGGGGGTGAGGTGGGGAAGGTTTTCCAAAACCCAAAGGAGAAGCTCAATGCCCTTGTCCCTGAGGCGCTCGGAAAGGGCCACCGCATCCTCCTCCGGGCCTATCTCCGTGCGCCAGAGGGCGTAAAGAGGGCCGGTGTCCAGGCCCTCCTCGGTCTTCATGATGGCCACCCCGGTTTCCCTTTCCCCACGGATGAGGGCCCAGGGCACCGGGGCCGGGCCGCGGTATTTGGGAAGAAGGGAGGGATGGAGGTTCAAAAATCCCAAGGGGGGAACCTCGAGGACCTCCTTGGGAAGGATCTTGCCATAAGCGGCGGTGACCGCCACCTCCGGGGCCACGGCCTTAAAGGCCTCCAGAAACTCCCGATTCCCCTTAAGGCGTTCGGGCTTCAAAAGGGGAAGCCCGTGGGCCAAGGCGTACTCCGCCACCGGACTGGGAGCGGGCTTGAGGCCCCGGCCCTTGGGCTTATCCGGCTGGGTAACCACCAGGACCACCTGGTGGTGGCGGTTTAGGGCATCCAAAACCGGCACCGCCCAGGCAGGCGTGCCGAAGAAGGCTACCCTCATCCCTGGGAAAGCTCCTTCAAAAGCGCCCTGGCCTCCTTCTGCATCCGGGCCAGCTCCGCCCGGTTTTCCTCCAGGAAGGCCTCCCGCTTGGCCTTGGGCAGGCGTTCGAAGAAGAGGATACCGTCCAGGTGGTCAATCTCGTGCTGGAAGACCCTGGCCATATACCCCTCCAGCTCCAGGGCGCGGGGCCTTCCCTCCTCGTCCTGGTATTCCACCCGGATGCGCTCCGCCCGGGGTACCTCCTCGGCGTAGAGGCCAGGGAGGGAGAGGCACCCTTCCAGCCCCTCCACCTCCCCCTCCCGGTGGGTGATCACCGGGTTGGCCACCACGTAAATCCGGCGCGCCAGGTCGCGGAGGGGCCTCTCCTCCCCCTCGGGCTCATCGGCGTACTCCACCGCCACAAAGAAGCGCTGGGAAAGCCCAATCTGGGGTGCGGCCAGGCCCACTCCCCGGGCCTCAAACATGGTCTCCAGCATATCCTCGGCAAGCTTCTTGAGGCCCTGAAAATCCTGGACGGGCCGGGCTTTTTTGCGCAACACCGGGTCCCCGTAAAGGCGGATGGGGTAGATCATCCCACCTATTCTAGCGCAAGCCGCACCCTACCCAAAACCTCCCCCAAGACCCTCACCCCCGGAGGCAGGTTAAGGATCAAGGGGGCCGAAACCTCTCCCGGGCGGAAGCCTCCTTCCAGCCTCGCCTCCACCTGGGTCAAGCCGGCCAAAGCCTCCTTGGGTCCCACCACCTCCACGGCCCTGGGAGCATAGTCCACCACCTTTAAACCTGCCGGGGGCTTCAGAACCAGGGGAACCTGCTTGCGAAAAAGGGGGGCCTCCCGGGCCACCACCTGCACCTGGGCGGGAAGAAGCTCCACCCCGGGAAGGGGCCCCTGGGGGCCAAAGGCGGTAAGGGCCACCGTATCCCCTCCAAGGTCCAGGCCCAAGGCCACCACCGCCTCCTCCACCCGGCTTCTCGGCCCCTTGGCCTCCACAAAGGCGGGCTGGGTTTCCACCCATGCCCCCTGGGAAAGGACCTCCACCGGCAGGGTGCGGGTGAGGAGGGCCTCCACCCGGCCCTCCACCCGGGCGGGGCGGATCTCCAAAACCTCCACCCCCTGGGGCACGGCCACCCGCACCTCCCGGGAAAAGGCCCCCTCGGCCCCGGAGAGGTCCAGGTAGGCGGACACGGGAAGCCTGGCCCCCTCCACCAGGGGAGCTGGCCCCCTCAGGCGTAGCATGACCTCCTTGGGCACTCCCTCCGCCGTGCGCTCCCTCCCCAGGCCCACCACCTGGAGGGGCACGCTCACCGCCCGCTCCACCACCGGGGCCCTTTCCCTTAAGGAGTACCAGACGGCAAAAGCCGCCAAAAGGGCGATGAGGAAGCTCCCCCAGTCACGCACGGAGCACCTCCTTCAGCTTCTCCCGCAGGGCCTCGAGGCTCATGGGCGGGGAAAGCCTTCCCCCCTCCGCCAGCCTTATGGCCCCTGTTTCCTCGCTCACCACGATCACCAGGGCATCGGAAACCTCGGAAAGCCCCAAGGCCGCCCGGTGCCGGGTGCCCAGGCCCATGCGGGCCTCGGAGAGGGGAAAGACGCACCCCGCGGCGAAAAGCCGATCCCCCCTCAGGATGGCCCCGCCGTCGTGCAAGGGCGTGCCGGGGTAGAACACCGTCTGGAGTAGCCGGGCGGAAAGCCTGGCCTCGAGGATCTCCCCCGTGGCCGCATACTCCCCCAGGGGGGTGCGCCTTTCCAGGGCCAGGATGGCCCCGTAGCGCCTCTCGGAAAGCCGGGCTAGGCCCAAGAGGAGCTCCTCCAGGGCCAAAGAAGGAGCCCTCGGCCCCTGAGGTCGGCCGATGCGCTCCAAAAGCCCCCTGAGTTCCGGCTGGAAGACCACGATCAGGGCGAAGGCCCCTAGGGTGGCGGCGTTCCCCAAAAGCCAGGAAAGGGTGGAAAGCCCAAGAAGGCTGGCCAGAAACCAGACCGCCAGGTAGACCAAGACCCCCCGCACCAGGTTCAGGGCCCGGGTTCCCGCCATGAGGCGCCAGAGGTAGTAAAAGAGGATGCCGACGAGAAGGATATCCAGGACGTCGCGCCAGGTGAGGGGCATGGCCTACACCAAGCTTTTCCCAGGGCCCTCCCAGGTGAGGCCAAACAGCCTGGCCCAGGTGGCCCCCAGATCCGCAAAGCTCTCCCGGGTACCCAGGTCCCCCTTCACCCCCGGGCCCACCCAGAGGAGCATCCCGTACTCCCGGGTGTGGTCGGTGCCGAAGAAGGTGGGGTCGTTGCCGTGATCGGAGACCAGAAAGAGATGGTCCTCCGGGCCCAGGGCCTCCATAAGCCTGGGAAGGAAATCGTCCACCTCCTTAAGGGCCCGGGCGTACCCTTCCGGGTTCCTCCGGTGCCCGTACTTGGCGTCAAAGTCCACCAGGTTGGCGAAGAGGAGGCCGGAAAAAGGCTCTTGCATGAGGGCCAGGGTCTTCTCCAGGCCGTCGGCATTGTCCTTGGTCTTCACCTCCCGGGTGAAGCCCCTATGGGCGTAGATGTCGGGGATCTTCCCCACCCCCACCACCTCGAGGCCCCCCTCCTTCAGGAGGTCCAGAACGTTCCTGGGAGGCTCTAAGGCGAAGTCCTTCCGCAAATCCTCCCGCCGGTAGAAGTTCCCGGGTTCCCCGGCGAAGGGCCGGGCGATGACCCGGGCCACCTGGTGCTCGCCCACCAGCATCTCCCGGGCCACCTGGCAATAGCGGTAAAGCTCCTCCAGGGGCACCACCTCCAGGTGGGCGGCCACCTGGAAGACGCTATCCGCGGAGGTATAGACGATGGGGAAACCCGTCTTCAGGTGGGCCTCGCCGTAGTCCCGTATGGCCTCGGTGCCCGAATAGGGCCGGTTCAAAAGCCATCCCTTCACCCCGATGGCCTCGGCCCAGGCCCTAAGGAGTTCCTCGGGGAAGCCCTCCGGGTAGGTGCGGAAGGGCTTTTCCAGGTACACCCCCACGAACTCCCAGTGCCCGGTGGTGGTGTCCTTGCCGGGGTTCACCTCCCGCATGCGGCCAAAGGCCCCTTGGGGCTCAGGCCGGGGAAGGGTGTGGACCCCGGGAACCCACCCCAGGCCCAAGGCGGCCAGGTGGGGAAGCTCCACCCCGGTCTTCAGCACCGTGTGGTCCAGGGTGTCCGCCCCCTCGTCCCCGAACAAGGGGGCATCCGGCAGATACCCCAGGCCCACCGAGTCCAGGACGATGGCCGTGACCTTCATTAAGACCTCAAGCCCCCTTCTTCTTCCTCCTCTTCCTCCTCGGCCAGGGCCATGAGCTCCTCTGGGGTCATCTCGGAAAGGGCCCGGACCGCCTGGAACTCCTCCACCAGGCCCTGGATCTCCTCCATGGCCTCTTCCAGGGAGAGTTCCCCGTCCTGGTAATCGTCCAAGACCTCCTCTATGGCCTCGAGGATCCCCACCGCGGCGCTGGCCTGGGATAGGGCCTGGGCCAGTTCTGAAAGCCTTTCTGCCAGCTCCATGCCCCCATGCTACCCCAAAAGCTCCGCCAACCGGGAAAGGGCCCGGCCGTACTTCTTGGCAAAGGCCCCGTGCCGGTAGATCTCGGGAAACACCTCCTTGAGGGGTACCCCGGAGGCCCGGAGGTCCACCCCCAGGTTGTACACCTGGTCCACGAAGTGCACGAAGCGGAGGGC
Source organism: Thermus sp. KWY1 (assembly GCF_057547025.1). Lineage (NCBI taxonomy): Bacteria > Thermotogati > Deinococcota > Deinococci > Thermales > Thermaceae > Thermus > Thermus sp. KWY1. Next base: position 10,537 of record NZ_BAAJPG010000023.1, on the reverse strand, counting down.
GTCGTTCTGGTCGGGGATGGCCTCGAGGCCCTTAAGGTAGACGGCCTCCACCCCATCCAGCAGGTAGCGGTAGCGGATGGGGTGTAAGGCGCGCAGGTGGGCGAGAACCTCAAGAAAGGCGTCCAGGGTCTTCCGGCGGGGGTCCTCCCGGTAGAGGGCAAGGAGCCTGCAATCGGAAAGGGGTTCGGGAAACCGGTCCGGGTCGCGGTGGCGGAAATCCTCCCCCTCGATGCGTTCCACGGCGAAGCGCCGGGCGAGGCTTTGGATCTGGTGCTTGAACTGCTCGGCGTTAAACCGCCCTTCCCCCAAGGCCCCGGGCGGGGTGTTGGAGGTGGTGGCCACCCGCAGGCCCCTATCCATGGTGAGGGCCAGGAAGTGGGTGATCATCTGGGCGTTGCCGGGGTCGTCCAGCTCAAACTCGTCCAGGAAAAGGTAGCGCAAGGCGGCAAAGCGCCTAGCCCCTTCCCTTAGCCCCATGAGGCCCAGGGTGTAGGTGAGCTCCTCAAAGGTGAGGAAGGCCTTAGGGCCCGGAGCCTCCCAGTAGGCAGCCACCAGGAGGTGGGTCTTCCCCACGCCAAAGCCCCCGTCCAGGTAGAGCCCTTGGGGGCCGGGAAGCCGGGGCCGGAGGAAGCCCCGGGGGCGGTCCTTGATCCATCGTCGCAGGCGCTCCTTGGCCAGGGTCTGGGAAGGATAGCGGGGATCGGGCCGATAGGTGGCGAAGGTGGCGGATCGGAAGCGGGGTGGGGGCACAAAGCTTTGCAGAAGTCTTTCCAGATCCACCTCGGGGTGGCGGTCCACCAGGCGCATGGCCTACATTCTAGCCGGCTAGCGCACCACCTCCACGGCCACCCCCAGGGAAAGGGCACCCCAGGAAGCGTCGGCGGTAAGGGCCGGCAGGCTCAGGCGCTGGGCCAAGGCCAAGCAGGCCCTATCCCCCAGGGAAAGCCCCAAGGAGCGGGTGAGGGGGCGAAGGCGGGCCACCCCAAGGGCATCCTCCTCGGTAAAAGGGAAGACCACCAGGACCTCGCCCAGAATCCCTTCCCGCTTCAACCGATCCCGAACCCCCTTGGGATCCCCTCCCCGTTCGGCAAGTTTGAAAAGCGCCTCCGCCAGGTTGACAGCGCTTATCGCCGCTCCCTCGGCTAGGGCCTCCTCCACCCGCTGGGCTCCAGGTTCATCCAAAAGCAGGGCCAACAAGGCCGAGGCGTCCAGCACCGCCCTCACTCCAGGTCCTCCTTCCGGGCCTCCTCCCGCCGGTCCCGGATGAGTTCGTCCACCAGGCTCACCCCTGGCGCCAGGCCTTTGAGAAGGCCCCTGGCCCGATGGGCCACCTCGCGGAAGCTCACCAGCTCGAGGGTGCCCTCCTCCCGCCAGCGCAAGAGGAGGCGATCCCCCTCCCTAAGCCCCAGGGCTTCCCGCACCTCCGCCGGGAGGACCACTCGACCCTTAGATCCCACCTGCACCACATAGTGGGTCTTATCCGAAACCTCCCCCATGCTTTTATTGTACCTCCCTGGAAGGAGCCCTTGTGGTACCATGGTGGGGTATGGTGCGGCTTTACGGCATCCCCGGCTGCGGTCCTTGCGAGATCGTGAAGATGTTCCTGGCGCAAAAGGGCGTGCCCTTTGAGTTCGTCAACGCCCGGCAGGACCCGGAAGCGGCCAGGAAGATCAGCGAGCTGGTGGGAAGCCCCACCGCCGGGGTGGTCCTGGAGTGGAACGGCAAGGTGGAGGCCATCCGCGGGGTTTCCCCGGCCACCCTCAACGCTTGGCTGGCCAGGTACCAGGCCGAGCAAACCCCGGCCTCCAGTTGAAACCGGGGCCGTCGGCCTATCCCAAAATTGCCGAGCTCCAGCCTTCGGTTTACCGAAAGTAAGGAAACCAAATTTCAGGGAAATCGGGTAAGCTAAAGGCATGGAGCTCGCCAAGCTCAGCCGCAAGGGACAGGTTTCCATTCCCAAGCGCCTCCTCAAGGCCTTGGGCCTCGAGGGGGAAGCCTACTTCCTGGTGGAGCTTTCCCCTGAGGGAGCCATCGTGCTTCGGCCCGCCGGGGTCTATCCCGTGGAGATCTATTCCCAGGCCCGCATCCGAGAGTTTCTGGAGGAGGACCAGCTTACTCAGGAGGAAAGGGAACGCTTGGCCAAAGTCCTGGGCGAGCGCTGATGCGCCTCTTTTTGGATGCCAATGTCCTCTTCGCCGCAGCCTGGCAGGAGGGAAGGGCCAGAAGCCTCTTCCTCCTGGCGCAAAGGGCAGGAGTCCATCTCCTAACCTCCTCACACGCCCTGGAGGAAGCCCGAAGAAACCTAAGCCTAAAGCGGCCGGAAACCCTCAAGGCCCTTGAGGAACTATCCCTCAGGGTAGAACGGGTTCCCGAGGCACCCATCCGCCTGGTACGCCAGGCCCTGAAGGAGGGGTTGCCCCCGAAGGACGCTCCCATTCTGGCGGCCGCCTGGGCAGCCAAGGCGGACCTTCTCGTCACCGGTGACCGCAAGCATTTCGGTTCCCTCATGGGGCGGAAGATACGGGGGGTATGGGTCCTGTCCCTGAAGGAAGCCTGGTCTCTTCTTCTGGAAAACGTGGAACAACAAAGCTCCCCTTCACCCTAAGCAGGGTCCCTTAACCCTTGGGTATAATCCCCCCATGCTCACCCTGGACCTTTCCGGCAAAAAAGCCCTCATCATGGGCGTCACCAACCAGCGGAGCCTGGGTTACGCCATCGCCGAGAAGCTCCACCAGGCAGGGGCGGAGCTGGCCTTTAGCTACCAGGGGGAAAGGCTCAAGGAGGAGGTGGAGAAGCTGGCCGCTCCCCTTAAGGCCCTCACCTTCCAGGCGGACGTCACCAAGGACGAGGAGCTGGACCGGCTTTTCGCCGGGATCAAGGAGGCCTGGGGGGAGCTGGACTACCTGGTCCACGCCATCGCCTTCGCCCCCCGGGAGGCCATGGAGGGGCGGTACCTGGACACGAAACGCCAGGACTGGCTTCTGGCCCTCGAGGTCTCCGCCTACTCCCTGGTGGCCGTGGCCCAGCGGGCAGAACCCCTCCTCCGGGAAGGGGGAAGCCTCGTCACCCTCACCTACTACGCCAGCGAGAAGGTGGTGCCAAGGTACAACGTGATGGCCATCGCCAAGGCGGCCCTCGAGGCCAGCGTCCGCTATCTGGCCTACGAGCTTGGCCCCAGGGGGGTGCGGGTGAACGCCATCTCCGCAGGCCCCGTGCGCACCGTGGCCGCCAGGAGCATCCCGGGCTTCATGAAGATGTACGACCAGGTGGCCCAGGTGGCCCCCCTCAAGCGCAACATCACCCAGGAGGAGGTGGGGAACCTGGGGCTTTTCCTCCTCTCACCCCTGGCCAGCGGCATCACCGGGGAAGTGGTCTACGTGGACGCCGGGTACCACATCATGGGGATGGAGCTGGAATGAAGCCCCCGTCGCCAGGGCTTAGCCCGTAGGCTTCCCTTCCGCTACCATAGGAAGGATGAGGCGACCTACCCCTACGGTCTGGGTGGGACGCGTTCCCTTAGGGGGCGCCCACCCCGTGGCCGTGCAGTCCATGACCAACACTCCCACCCAGGATGTGGAGGCCACCACGGCGCAGATCCTGGCCCTCTACCGGGCGGGAAGCGAGATCGTGCGCCTCACGGTGAACGACGAGGAGGCGGCCCGGGCCGTCCCGGAGATCAGGAAAAGGCTCCTCGTGGAGGGGGTGGAGGTGCCCCTGGTGGGGGATTTCCACTTCAACGGCCACCTGCTCCTCAGGAAGTACCCTAAAATGGCCGAGGCCCTGGACAAGTTCCGCATCAACCCGGGCACCTTGGGCCGGGGGCGGCATAAGGACGAGAACTTCGCCGAGATGGTAAAGATCGCCCTGGACCTGGGCAAGCCCGTGCGCATCGGGGCCAACTGGGGAAGCCTGGACCCTGCCCTCCTCACCGAGCTCATGGAGGCAAACGCCCGCCGCCCTGAGCCCAAAAGCTCCCACGAGGTCCTCCTGGAAGCCCTGGTGGAAAGCGCCGTGCGGGCCTATGAGGCTGCCCGGGAGCTGGGTCTAGGGGAGGATAAGATCGTCCTTTCCGCCAAGGTGTCCAAGGCCCCGGACCTGGTATGGGTCTACCGGGAGCTGGCCCGCCGCACCCCAGCCCCCCTTCACCTGGGCCTTACCGAGGCGGGAATGGGGGTGAAGGGGATCGTGGCCAGCACCGCAGCCCTTGCTCCCCTGCTTCTGGAAGGCATCGGGGACACCATCCGCATCTCCCTCACCCCGGCCCCCGGGGAGCCCCGCACCAAGGAGGTGGAGGTGGCCCAGGAGATCCTCCAGGCCCTGGGCCTTAGAAGCTTCGCCCCGGAGGTCACCAGCTGCCCGGGGTGCGGCCGCACCACCAGCACCTTCTTCCAGGAACTGGCGGAAACCGTAAACGCCCACCTGAGGGCCAGGCTCCCCGAATGGCGGGCGAAGTACCCGGGGGTGGAGGAGCTCAAGGTGGCGGTGATGGGGTGCGTGGTGAACGGCCCCGGGGAGAGCCGCCACGCCCATATCGGCATCTCCTTGCCGGGAAGCGGGGAAGAGCCCAAGGCCCCGGTTTACGCGGATGGGAAGCTCCTCACCATCCTCAAGGGGGAGAACCTGGCCCAGGACTTCCTGGCCCTTTTGGAAGACTACGTGGAGCGGCGCTTTTCCAAAGCCTGATGGATCCCTTTTGCTTCGCCATCCAAGCCCGCTCTGGCCGGGCCCGGGTAGGCCTTCTCACCACCCCCCACGGAAGGGTGGAAACCCCTCTTTTCATGCCCGTGGGCACCCAGGGCTCGGTGAAGGGGCTTTTGCCCAAGGACCTGAAGGCCATCGGCAGCCAGGTGCTCCTGGCCAACACCTACCACCTCCTCCTCCGTCCGGGGCCCGAGCGGGTGAGGGCCCTGGGAGGACTGCACCGCTTTGCCGGCTGGGATGGCCCTTGGCTTACGGACTCCGGGGGGTTCCAGGTGATGAGCCTGGGGCACCTGCGGCGCATTGACGAGGAAGGGGTGGTCTTCCAAAGCCACCTGGATGGAAGCCTGATCCGTCTCACCCCGGAACGAAGCATCGCTATCCAGGAAGCCCTGGGGGCAGACTTCATCATGGCCTTTGACGAGTGTCCTCCTTACCCGTCCTCCCCCGAATACCTGAAGGCTTCCCTAGAGCGCACCCTGCGCTGGCTGGAGCGGAGCCTGAAGGCCAAAACCCGGCCCGACCAGGCCCTCTTCGGCATCGCCCAGGGAGGGACGGATGCCGGGCTTAGGGCCCTTGCCACCCGGGAAACCCTGCGCTTTGATCTTCCCGGCTACGCCATCGGGGGCCTAGCCGTGGGGGAGACCAAGGAGGAGATGTTCCCTATGGTGGCCCTCTCCACGGAGATCCTTCCCGAGGCAAAGCCCCGCTACCTCATGGGGGTGGGGCACCCCGAGGACCTGGTGGCGGCCATGGGCCTAGGGGTAGACCTCTTTGACAGCGTCTACCCCACCCGCACGGGCCGCTTCGGCTCGGCCTTGGTCCCGGAAGGGCGAATAAACCTGAAAAACGCCCAGTACCTGGAGGACAAACGGCCTCTGGAAGAGGGCTGCGATTGCTACGCCTGCCAAACCTTCAGCCGGGCCTACATCGCCCACCTGGTGCGCGCCGGGGAGATGCTTGGAGGCATCCTCCTTTCCCTGCACAACCTCCGCTTCCTGCACCGCCTCACGGAAAGGGCCCGGGAGGCCATCCGCCAAGGAAGCTACGGGGCCTTTGCCCGGGAGTTTGCCGAAAGGCGTTTTGGCAAGGAGATACCCCCCTGGTTCCGGGAGGCCATGGCGGCGGGGGGGCACTGGTAAAGCCACCCCGCCCTGGCTTGCGCCAGGGCGGGGACCCCGGTGAGGCCACCCCACCTTGGCTTCGCCAAGGCGGGGACCCCGGCTATAACCTAGCCCTCCCGGTAGAACCGGCTTTTCTTGTAGTACTCCTCCAAAAGCACCTTGAGGAAGGCAGCCGTAGGGACCCCTAAAAGCGCTCCCCAGAGGCCAAAAAGGGTGGCCCCCACCAAGATGGCGGCGATGGCGGTCACCGGATGAAGCCGGGTGGAGCGGCCCACGATGAAAGGCCCGAGGAGGTTCCCCTCCAGCTGGTTGGCCAGCCAGAGGACCAAAAGGGCCAAAAGCACCTTGCCCCACCCCCCGGTGGCCGCCAGGAGCAGGGCGGGCACCCCGGAGACAATCACCCCCACGAAGGGGATCAGGTTAAAGACCCCGGCCAGAAAACCCAGGCTGGCGGCCAGGGGAACCCCCACCAGCCATAGCCCCACCCCCACAAGAAGCCCCACCAGAAAGGCCACCAAAAGCTGCCCCCGCACATACCCCCCCACGCTTTGGTCCAGCTTATGGGCCAGCTCGGCCACCAGGGGCTGGTAGGGTTCCGGGAACACCTTCAGGGCGGCCTGGGCCAGGCGCGGCAGGTCGTAGAGGAAGTAGATGGAAAGGGTGAGGGCGGTGAGGAGCTGGAAGATGCCGCCCAGCAAGGAGGTGAAAAAGCCCAGGAGGTTGCCCCCCTGGGAGAGAAGCCCCTGAAGCCAGCGAACCAGGGTTTCCAAAAATCCCTGCAAAAGGCCCTGGAGGTTACGGCTGGCCTCGGCCAGCACGGGCCTTAGGGTTTCGGGAATGGGTATGGTCCGAACGCGATTGGGCAGGTCCAGCAGCCACGAAAGGAAGGGATCCAGGAGCGCAGGAAGCTCCTGAGCCAGGCGGGAGAGCTCCAGCACCGTCTGGGCGGTGAGGAAGGAGGCGAGGCCCAGGAAAAGGCCCAGGCCCAGGTAGACCAGGACCACCCCCAGAAGCCGGGGAAGCCTTTTGGCTTCAAAGAAGCGCACCACGGGATGGGTGAGGTAGGCGATGGCAAAGGCGGTGAGGAGGATGGAAAGGGCAGGCCAGGCCCGGAGGAGAAAGCGGTAGAGGAGGAAGAAGAAAAGGAGGTAAACGAGAACCCGCACATACGGGTTCTCCCATACCCGGGCGAAAGCCTCGCGCATGGGGCTATTCTAAGCGGAAAAAGGCCTTGGCCTCCTCGAGGAGCTCCTCCCGGGACAGGCCCTGAAAGAGGAACCTTCCCCGGTCGGGCTCCCCTTCCCAGATCTCAAAAAGAAGCCTGGGAGCCCCGCCCATAAGCCCGGTGCTGCCCACATAGCCGACGGGATCCCCCCGGTACACCCTCTGCCCCACCTTGAGGCCAGGGTAGGGCCCCTCGAGGTGGGCGTAGACGCTGGTGCGGCCATCCGGGTGGCGGATCCAGACCTCGAGGCCCCGCAAGAGGTCCATCTGCTCCGGGGAAGCCCCGTTTCGCACCGCCTCCAGAAGCCTCTGGTACTCCTCAGCAGAAGGCTCCTTGTAATCCCCTTCCACCCTCACCACCTCTCCCCCAAAAGCGGCCACCACCCCCATCCCCCGCACCACGGGCACGCAGGCATCCCCTTGGATGAACACGAAGCCCGCGCTTATCCCCTTGCGGTAGGGACGGGGCGCACCCGGGAGGTTTTCGGGCCTGGTGGGCAGGCAGGCCCCAGGTAGGGGAAGAACATACCCCTCGGGCGCCAGGGCCGCCTTCTGGCTTAGAATCCCCACCTCCTGGCGCAGACTGGCAAGCTGCCTTCCCCTTAGGGAAAACCCCAGGGTGACCACCAGGCTGTAGAGGGCCAGGGCCAGAAGGAGATAATGCCCCGGCTTCCAGACCATGAACCCATGCTACAAAAAAAGCCCCCCAAGGGGGGCTTTTCCAAGGGAGGAAGGCCTTAGAGTAGCTTCAAGAGCCTTTCCTTGATCTCCTTGGCGGAAAGGCCCTCCAGTTTAAGCCCCTTGGCCCGGTCCAGAAGCTCGTAAACCTTGGGAATATGGCTCGCCGCCACCCGGAAGGTGATCTCCTGGCCGGCCACCTGGACGCGGATCTTCTGCAGGTTGGGGTACTGCCGACGCTTGGAAATGCCGGTGGTCTTCTTACCCACGCCCCCTTCCCGCTTCGCCTTACCCCGCCTTTGGATGCTATTGGCCACGATGGGCCTCTTTCCGCTAATCTCGCACACCTTGGACATAAGACCCTCCCGTGCCCGAAGGCAAACCCTATGGAGTATAGCACAAAGGGGGGCATTGGGTAGACTCTAGGGGATGCCCACGATCCTGGTGCCCCTCCTCCTCGCCTTTGACCAGATCCTTAAGCTCTGGGCCCTGGAAAACCTCTCCCCGGTGCCGAGGCCCTTTCTGGGAGACCTCCTCTACCTCACCCTGGTCAAGAACACGGGGGCGGGCTTTGGCCTTTTCGAGGGCCGGGCCTTCCTCCTGGGGTGGCTCAGCCTGGGGGTGGGAACCCTCCTCCTTTACCTTCTGGCCCGAAGGCGCTATGTCTTCTGGCAAACCCTGGCCCTTTCCCTCATCACCGTGGGGGCTCTGGGTAACGGGATAGACCGCCTGGGCCGCGGCTGGGTGGTGGACTATCTGGACCTGGGAACCTCCATCCCTCTTATCGCCACCTTCCCCGTCTTCAACCTGGCGGATGTGTGCGTGACGGTGGGGGCGGCCCTGCTCCTCCTGGCTCCCAGGCGGAAGCGCCGCTTTTAGAGCCCATGGAAGCCCGGGACAAACCCATTCGCTTTACCCAACACGCCAGGCTACGTCTGGCCCGGGGAACCACGGTGGAAGAAGTGATTACCTGCATCCGGGTAGCTCCCTGGAAGCCCACCACCAGGGGACGATGGGAATGTCTTTTGGAGGTCTCCTTTGAGGGCTTTTGGAACGGAAGGCGCTACAATAGAAAACAGGTGCGCCCCATATTCGTTGAGGAAGCGGACGCCATCGTGGTCATCACGGTGTACGTTTACTTCCTGCCCAAGGGGGGACTGAAGGAGGAAAACCATGCGCATCACCTATGACCCCGAGGCCGATGCCCTGTACATCGCCTTCGGCGAGGGGCCGGCCACCGTGGAAGAGGTGGGAGAAGGCATTGCCCTGGACTGGGATGCCGAGGGAAAACTCTTGGGCATCGAAATCCTGGATGCCAGCAAGCGGCTTTCCGACCCCAAGGCCCTAAGGCGCTTCTCCCTGGAGGCCCTCCCGGTCTGGGATGGAACCTAAGGGCCTAGACTCTTTGCAAAACCCGCGCAAAGCGCTCCAGGGCTTTCCTCAGGTTTTCCTCGCTGGTGGCGTAAGAGAGGCGCACGTGCCCAAAGGCGGCGAAGTCCGTGCCCGGCACCACCGCCACCCCCCCTTCAAGGAGCCTTTCCGCTGCTTTCACCTCGTCCTCGGCGAAGGGGGAGGTGTCCAGGAGGACGTAGAAGGCCCCGCTCGGGCGCACCGCCTTCAGCCCGATCTCGGAAAGCCCCTTAAGGAGAAGGTCCCGCCGCCTCCTGTAGGCTTCCCGGGCCATCTCGATAAAGGCCCTCGAGGCCTCCTGGTTGGTGAGGGCCTCGAGGGTGGCCCACTGGGCGATGGTGTCGGGGCTGGTGGTGGACTGGCTGGAAACGTCCGCCATGGCCTTGATGACCGCCTTGGGGCCACAGGCGTAGCCGATGCGCCAGCCGGTCATGGCGAAGGCCTTGGCCGCCCCGTTCACGGTGATGGTGTGCTCAGGCGCCAGCTGCCCCGGGGAGAAGTGCTCCCCCTCGTAGATGAGGTGCTCGTAGATCTCGTCGGAAACCAGGTAGAAGTCGTGCTCCAGGGCAAGCCGGGCCAGGGCCTCGAGGACCTCCCGAGGATAGACCGCCCCCGTGGGGTTGTTGGGGGAGTTCACCACCAAGGCCTTGGTGCGGGCCGTGATGGCCCTTTTTACGCGCTCGGGGTCGGGCACGAAGCCCTCCTCGGGAAGGGTTTCCACCTCCACCGGCACCCCGCCGGCAAAGCGCACCATCTCCGGGTAGCTCACCCAGTAAGGAGCCAGGACGATCACCTCATCCCCGGGGTCCAGGATGGCCTGGAAGAGGTTAAACAGAGCCTGCTTCCCCCCCACGGTGACGATGGTCTGGTCCGGGGTGATGGCAAGGCCATTCTCCCTTCGGAACTTCTCCGCCAGGGCCTCCCGAAGCTCGGGAATCCCTGCCGGGGGCGCATACTTGGTCTTCCCCTGGGCCAGGGCGCGCCGGGCTGCTTCCTTCACGTGCTCGGGGGTGTCAAAATCCGGTTCCCCCGCCGTCAAGGCCACCAGGTCCACCCCCTGGCGCCTAAGCTCCAGGGCCCGGGCGTTCACCGCCACCGTGGCCGAGGGTTTCATGGCCCTAACCCTTTGCGAAAGGCCGCGCATGGCCTAAGTATACGGGCTACAATGCGTGGGTGGGGGAAGGAGCCCGCGAGGCAGACTTGACCGCTATGCCGCATAGAGCCCCAGGAAGCGCAGGGCGGAGAGGGGGTTGAAGGAGAAGGCCTCCAAGGCCGCCTTCTTCTCCCTGACCCCTTGGCGGTGAAGCATGGAGACCAGAAAGGCCCGGAGGGCCGCCAAGACCTGTGCCCCCACCCCCCGCACCTGGCAGGCATCCTCGTGGAGGAGAACGTCCCGTACCCAA
>NZ_BAAJPG010000022.1:0-1144 GCF_057547025.1 Thermus sp. KWY1 | reverse complement strand
CAGACTTGACCTATATGCGGCTCCTGGAGTAAAGAGGGGGCATGACCCTGCGCGAAGCCCTGTCCCAGATCCCCGACCCCCGGGCCCGCAACCGGCAGTACCCCCTTTGGGGCCTCCTGGCCCTCATCCTGGTGGCTTTTCTTTCCCGCGTGGACTCCCTGAGGGGCGTGGAACGCTTCGCCCGCGCCAACCCCCACCTCTTGCCCCACCTGGGCCTGCGCAAGGCCCCAGGCCACACCGCCATCACCCTTCTCCTTCACCGCCTGGATCCTGAAAAGCTCCAAGCGGCCCTCCTCCAGGTCTTCCCCGAAGCCGACCTTGGGGAAGTCCTGGTGGTAGACGGGAAGCACCTGCGGGGAAGCGGCAAGGGGAAAAGCGCCCAGGTGAAGCTGGTGGAGGTCCTGGCCCTGCACCTCCATACCACCCTGGCCCAGGCCCGGGCGGAGGGGAGGGAGGACCAAGCCCTTTTGGAGCTCCTGGACCGCCTGGGGGCGGAGGGGCTCAAGGGGAAGGTGGTGGTGGGGGACGCGGGGTACCTGTACCCGGAGTTAGCGGGGAAGGTGGTGCAAAAAGGGGGGCGTACCTCTTTGTCCTGAAGGCTAACCAGGGGGAACTTTTGGAGTGGGCCTTGGAGGTGTTCAAGGGCATGGAGGAGAGGCGGCTTCCTGGCGAGACCGAGGCGGTGTGGAATCTGGTGCGGGATGGGGAGGTGTGGACCTACCGGGTTTGGGCTTCCCCCTACCTGCCGGAAGAGGTGCGGGCCTTCCCTGGGGCCAGGCAGGTGGTGCGGATGGAGCGGGAGGTGGTGCACAAGGGGACGGGGGAGGTGCGGCGGACGGTGAGCTACGCCCTCACCAGCTTGGGGCCGGAGGTGGCGGAGGCGAGGCGGCTTGGGGAGCTTCTCCTTTACCGGTGGGAGGTAGAGAACCGGTCCTTTTGGGTACGGGACGTTCTCCTCCACGAGGATGCCTGCCAGGTGCGGGGGGTGGGGGCACAGGTCTTGGCGGCCCTCCGGGCCTTTCTGGTCTCCATGCTTCACCGCCAAGGGGTCAGGGAGAAGAAGGCGGCCTTGGAGGCCTTCTCCTTCAACCCCCTCTCCGCCCTGCGCTTCCTGGGGCTCTATGCGGCATAGCGGTCAAGTCTG
>NZ_BAAJPG010000021.1:0-20552 GCF_057547025.1 Thermus sp. KWY1 | reverse complement strand
GGAGCTCTACCTGGACCGGGGGTACGAAAGCCACTTCTATGGTCAGCCCGAAGGGCTACCTTGGAGACCTCCTCCGGGAGGCGGGGGGGATTGTGCCCATGGTCATCCGTAGAAGGAACAGCCGGCGGTATGTGCCTTGGTTGCAGTACCTGGCCATTGTGGGGCGGCTGCTTTCCCGTGAGGGAAACACCTAGGGGGTGGTGGAGACGGTGGGCAGTATGCTCCATGCCCTCTTCCCGCGGCGCATCCATGCGGTGACCCAGGAGGGTTTTGTGATCAAGGTGCTCTCCTTCATCTTGGCCCACAACCTAAATCTCTTGGCTCAACAAATGCTTGGGTAGCAACTTGGGTTACACATAATTCCTTACACGACCTGAGCCTGCTTCTGGGCCACCGCTACACCCACGAGACCATCAGCGCCCTTACCGACCAGGTGCTGAAGGAGGTGGAGGCCTTCCGTCATAGGCCTATACCGGAAGATATGGCCTGGGTCTACCTGGACGGTTTCTTCTTGAAGGTCCTAAGGGAGGGGATTGGGGTGGAGCGGGAGGCGGTCTATGTGGCTCTAGGCGTCACCCCTGGTGGGCAGAGGCAGGTTCTGGGCTTTTGGCTTTTGCCTACGGAAAGCGCCACTGCCTGGGAAGAGGTCTTGGTCAGCCCGATAGGGCTAGCTTGAGGGAACTATGGCAAAGGGGCCTGCGGCGGGTTTTGCTCTTCATCACCGATGGCCTACCCGGGATGGAAGAGGCGATCCGCCGGGTGTATCCCCTGGCCCAGTGGCAGGTGTGCGTGGTGCATAGGGTGCGCTCCAGCCTGGCCCAGGTGCGTTCCCGGGACCGGGCCTTGCTGGCTCAGGACCTGAAGGGGATCTACGGGGCGAGGAGCCGGGTGGAAGCCCTTGAGGCCTTGGAGAGGCTCAAGGAGGCCTGGGGAGCCCGGTACCCCTCCCTGGTGGCGGCCTGGTGGGAGAACTCGGGGGCCCTGCTTCGCTTCAAGGTAGCCCCTTTGGGGCTGACCTACGATTACCCCCAGGTGCTCTGGCCCTATCTTCGCAGCACTAACCTGATGGAGCGGTTTATTCGGGAAGTGAGGCGTGGGACGAAGGTGCGGGACCACAAGTTTCCCAAGGGAGAGGCGGTGTACAAGCTTTTGTACCTGGAGTCTGAGCGGCAGGAAGGGAGGTGGGCGGAGCGGAGGTTGAAGGGTGTTGCCGAGGTGCAGGAGGTGTTGGAAGGGATGCTTCGGGAAAGGTATGCCCCCCGTACACAGACGCTTACACATAAATCTTGACACGACCGAGGCATGGTTTCCCACACCTCCCTGAAGAGTTCGCTTTGGGAGGCGAATTGTGACAAACGATTGTGATAAAATCATTTTGGTCATGATCGAGCCCAAAAGCCGGGATGAGCTAGCCGAAGCCATCAAAGCCTGTGTCAAGGCGGATCGAGAGCTTTTGGATAACCTCCGTAGAGAGATCGCACCCCTTCGGCACAACGTGCGAAAGATCATCCCTCGTAGAGCCACCGCTGTTTCCTTAGTGGCCACCGACGGGGGCAACAATCAGTTGCGCTTCGATCCCTTCTTAATCCAAGTGGTGCGGGTGGTGGACTCCAACAACAACGAGCACTACCTGGACGCGGTTACTCCTAACACCCCGATAGCGCTACTTGAAGAGCGCCACCTTGAATTACGGGTTGGCTTGGTCTTCACTCCCTAGGACACAAACCTAGACCGATCCTTCTTCTTCAGCAAGAATCTGCTCCAACTGCACCAAAAGCCGAGGAAGATGTTCCGTCAGAACTTCCCAAAGAATGTCCTGGTCTAGGCCAAAATAGTCGTGGGCCAAAACATCCCTGAGGCCAGCTATTTCCCGCCAGGGAACCTCAGGATAACGTTCACGAAAGGCCGGAGGAATCCTCTTGGCTGCCTCCCCCAAGAGCTCCAGGTTACGCAGGATGGCGTCCAGGCGCATGGGATCCGTGAACACCGCTTCCCGCTCCAAACCCTGCCGATAGCGGAGGGCCCTGGAGGCAAACTCCCTCATGTCAACAAGGTATAACCGCCAATCACGCAACTTTTAAGGCCTCCCGCTCCACAAAAGGCCGCACTTCCGGCCGTAGGGTATGCTCCATGACCAGGTCCACAGGTCTCCCTAGAAGGTCCTCAAGAAAGAGCTTCAGGCCCATGTAGCCCAGGAAGCCCGGGGGACGGGAAAAGCGCACCAAAAGGTCCACGTCGCTTCCCTCTCGCGCTTCCCCTCGAGCCGAGGAGCCAAAGAGGTAGAGGGCCTCCACCCCAAAACGCTCCCTCAACTCTGCCCGGTAAGGTCCTATCCTGGCCTTTACTTCCTCGGGCCCCATGGCATACCCATGGTACTACTTAGCCCCCAAGTCAACCCCAAGGTGCGTTCACGGTTCAAGCCCCCTTTCCAGTTCCCTCAGCTTCTCCCTCAGCTCCACCAGCCTCTCCACGATCCGGCGGTAGCGGCCAAGCCGTTCCTGAAACTCGCCGGCCCGGGTGAACCCCTCCGGGGGCTGCCAATCCTTGCCCAGGTACTTCCACCGCCATTTGCCCTCCTTCTTCACCCGGAGATAGGGGTAGGGACCATGCGGGCACCGCTTGCATCTATCCTTCCCGCATTTCACCTTGCGCCAGTGCACGGGCACGGGGACCATGGCTTCAAGAGCTTTGCGTTCCTCGGCCATGCGGGCCTCGAGGTGGTGGATCTCCTGGATGAGGACCTCGAGGCGACGGGGGAGGGTGAGGTAGAGGTGGTCGAAGTGGTCCATCTTAGCTACAAGGTATCACTTTTGGCAGGACTATGGCTTTCCTGGAAAACGACCCGGGTTAGAAAGCCCATCCTGGCTCTTTGAAGTTCACCGCCTTCCCTGATTACCCTGGAGGTTCCAGGACAAAGAGCACCTGGCGCTCCCTTACCTGGTCCACCACCTTTTACTGTACTCCGGCACATGCCCCTACCGGAGCCCCCGGTTTGACGGAAGCCTATCGAGGGCCGTTCTCCCCTATCTCCTTTTGTTCGCGAAACGTAGCTTTCGCGCACCACACCCAGTGCTTTAGCCCGGGGAGGGTATTAGGCTTGAGCCCGCATCCCTAAGCGGAGAGTGGCCCCAAACCCGGTGGGGAGGGCTCCTTGACAGGGCCGTTACCTCAAGGCCCTCGAGAAGCTACTTGCCCTCTAGCGCTTGCGCAAAAGCCTTTTCACTGCTCCCCTTACCGGGCCATCGCCGCCCGTATCGGGACTACGCTGGATTATTGAGCGTTAAGCGGTCCCAACTCGGGCCATCCCCACGCGTGTGGGGACTACACCACCCCTTCGCTTGCGAGTTGCGTCAGTTGCGGGCCATCCCCACGCGTGTGGGGACTACGGAGATGGCTCCCTGGACTGCCTTGGGGGTTAACGGGCCATCCCCACGCGTGTGGGGACTACATCCGGTTGAACGCCTCCTGCATCTTTGCCTCCGGGCCATCCCCACGCGTGTGGGGACTACCGTGTCCCCGTGCCGGGCGGCGTCGGTCATGACGGGCCATCCCCACGCGTGTGGGGACTACGGAGATGGCTCCCTGGACTGCCTTGGGGGTTAACGGGCCATCCCCACGCGTGTGGGGACTACGCGCTTTGCCGCCTCCCAATGGGCCACCCTCTCGGGCCATCCCCACGCGTGTGGGGACTACGGTGGATTCCGCCAGGCCAGCGGTCATGTTCCGGGCCATCCCCACGCGTGTGGGGACTACGGGGCTAAACGTCCAATGGTCTACCCTCTCCTCGGGCCATCCCCACGCGTGTGGGGACTACATTTGTAAAGGATGAGTTGAAAAGTTTCAACTCGGGCCATCCCCACGCGTGTGGGGACTACATCCGCGTAGCGTCTCCACTCGTCCGTGCCCTCGGGCCATCCCCACGCGTGTGGGGACTACGCCAGCCAGGTGGAGCTCCCCGCCCGGCCCTTCGGGCCATCCCCACGCGTGTGGGGACTACCCTTAGCTTTGCCGCCCCAGTTTTCGCGAAAGCGGGCCATCCCCACGCGTGTGGGGACTACTTCTCCTCCATCGCTTTGAGCATACCACACCTCGGGCCATCCCCACGCGTGTGGGGACTACGGAGCGGCGAACGCCGACGGGAAGGACCATGTCGGGCCATCCCCACGCGTGTGGGGACTACACATGATCCAGACGGCAAAAACCCCCGCTGACCCCCCTCTATGTGTATATAAAGGGAGCCAGTCTAAGGATTAACTGTCAAGATCCCCGCGTGCGAACCGGGCTATGCCATTTAACTTATCCGCCTTTCGCATAGCCTCGGCGTTGCGCACCGCTACCAGCACTATACCATCAAAATCCCTGAGGACCCGGTCCTGATACCCGTGCAGCCGGAGGGCGAAGCCCTGCTCGTTATTCGTGCGCCAGGCCATGGCGCAGCGGCCCTCACCCGCTTTTTCCACCACCTTCTCCCACAAGAGTTCCCGCACCGCAGCGCTCACCCGGCCCACGAAAACCCCAGTATCCACCTCCACCAGCCACCGAGTAAGCTCACCCCTCAGGCTCCTCGGCACCCTCTCCAGGATCATCACCACCATAGGCCACCCCACCCTCCACCACTCCCTCCGGGTCCCACAGGCCACCCGGACGGGTCGGGTCCTCCTCGTCCACCTCTTCCTCTGGCAGGCCCAAGCCTGCGAAAAGGTCGAGGAGATCCTCCACCATCCGTTCAAGGAGCCTCGCCTCGAGGATCGCCTCCCTGAGCTTTTGCCGCACGCGCCGCTCCACCTGATGGTCCCCTTCGGCAACCGTTAGAAAGGCGGCTGGGACCAAAACCTCGGTCTTGTAGAGATCAGCTACGTCGTACACGAAAGAGAGAAGCTTGCCCGTATGGATGAAGCCCAGGGCGGGGCTGAAGCCGCTGGAAACAATGGCGGCATGGGCAAGGCCATAAAGATACGCAGCCCCAGAGGAAAGGGCACGGTTTACGGGATCCGAGGCCGCCCAGTTGCGGCGATCGTAACTGCGCCCTTGCCAGGGAACCCCGGTTTCCCGGCTCCAGCGGGTGTACGCGGCCCGCACCCGCACCCCTTCGAGGCCCCGCACCTGCTCCAGGCTGAAGTCCCTGGGCAAGGGTTCCTGAAAGCGCTTTTGGTAGAGGCGGAAAACCACCTCCAGGTGGAGCTTGGGGTCTGCCCAAGCCCGAGCCTGCCTTTGAAGCCTGAGGGCGCTTCTCGTATCCCCTAGACCCTGGGCATAAAAGCGGGCCAGCCCCTCCCCCACCCAGGCCACGGTGCATCCGTTTGCGGCCAACGTTCTTATGGCCGCATGGGTAATACGGGTCCCTGGCCCCAAAAAGAGCACCCCCAAGGCCGCCACCGGTACCAAGGTGAGCCCCTGCTGGTCATAGATGCCGATTCCCTGGGCTTCCTGCTCAATGAAGGCGTGCTCCACGTAGAGGTAGGTAAGGCCATCGCGAAACTTCGGAAGCTCCTTCAGGTTGCGGGCACTCGGTACCGGTGGCATCTTCCCTTTAAGGGTGCAGGGAAAGGAGGCCGAGCCCCAAGGCTTTGCCAGGGCCAATCCCCCGTTTCAGAGTCTCCAGGGCCTTGGCGGGGTCCACCACCACGAGGACCCCTTCAAACAGCACGGCCTGAACCTGAATCAGGTGGCCTGCCTTAGGTATCTCCAAGAAGGTATCCTGGCGAATGGCGGCCAGGTACTGGCCTCCTTCCTCCCTCAAGCGAAACCCTCCTTCCTCAAACTTTCGGACCAGCCAGACCAGCTTTTCCTCCCGGGTTTTGAGGGCTATACGCTCTCCCCTGTCCCGGGCCCGCTTGCTGGGATTGGCCCTCAGGCGAAAGCGTAGGATCTGGCCCTCCCGCAGAGCGGGTTGGAAGGGCTTGGGCGGATACACCTCGGCATAACCCTTCTCCAGGGCATCCCAGTCCGGTAGGGTTAGGGTCTGGACCAGGACCACCGGCGGTTCCGTACCCCGGGTGGGTTCTAGGCGCCAAAGAAGCCGCTCTTTCCCCTCCTTCAAGGCCTGGGATACCGCCCGGGACAGGGTGCGGTGCATCTCGTAGGGACTGGCCAGGTCCCTCCGGACGGCCTTGGAGCGCAGGTCCAGCTTGAGCTTGCTAATCCACATGGTCCTCTCCCAGGGAATCCTCCCCCTTCACCTGGATCTGGTCCTTAGAAAGCACCTCCTCCCGAACGTAGCGGGCTCCAAACCGGCGCTGGGCAAAGGGCGCTATGGGCTGGTCGTAGACCAGACGCCCCGCCTGGGCCTCGAGGACCAGGAGGAGGTCTTCTTTGGGCTTCTCGCGCAGGAGATAGGGGTAGTTCCGCAAGGCCACTTCCAGGGGTTCTTCCCTAACACCATCCGCCAGGTAAACGGGGGGGCTTGGCACGTAGCCCTTCCGGCCCAGGTACAGCACATAGCGGGGGTTCAAAAGGGCCTGGTGGGCCTCCTCGAGAAGGAAAGCAGGGCCCTCGAGGCCCACCAGGAAAGCGGCATCGGAAAGGTAGTGGCGCCAGCTCTGCACGTTAACCTTCGCCTTAAGGCTGGCGGCGATGATCTCCTGGGCCGTCTGGTAGTCCACCCGCAGCACTCCCTTCCGGTCCACCCGCACCCCCATGCGCAGGGCGGCCAGGTCGGAGATGTCCTCTTCCCGGTCCCGCCCCAGGGCCGCTGCCAGAAGGCCCAGGACCCCGCTTTTGGTGGGGTAGGGCCAGGTGTCCCGGTGGTCAAAGCGGCTCCGGGTACCCCAGGATTGCATGGGGCCTTGAAGCCGCAACAGGAGCGTGGGCATACTAACCTCCCAAGGCCAAGAGCTCCCGAAGGGCCTTCTCCGCTTCCTGTTTCAACGATCCCAAACTCTCCACCACGGGAAGGTTCACCACCTCCGCCTCGGTGAGGTTTAAAGCACCCTTCCACTCGGGCTCTAAGGGGCCATAGGCCCGGTCAAACTTGTTCCACTCCTGCACCAGGGCCTCCACGGAAAGGGCGGAGAGGGCCTTGCCGTCCTTAGACCAGACAGGCCGCTCAAAGGCCGTGGCCAGGTTGCGGGGCAGGCCTACCCCAGCCCTAAAGGCCAGGAACAGGGGCGGGTTGTGGGCGGCAAAGCTATTCTGCTTGCCCGAAGGGAGGGTCAGTGCAAACGCCTCGAGGAACACCAGGGCGCCCCTCAGGGCCAGCTCTACATCCCCTTGCAAGTTGGCCGCCAGCTGGTCCAGGTTCACCACCGCGTACCGGTACATGGTGGCGGAATAAAACTCCACGTCCCCCATCATCCCTGCCCCGGTGTCCTCTTTGGGATTCAGGTCATCCACGGCGGTGTAGAAGTCGAACTCCCGGTCCACCTTGTGGGTGGAAAGGGCGTGGGCCACCTGCGCCGCGGCATCCACCCCGAGCTCAGGCCGGTCCGCCAGCATACGGCCGAAGAGGGCCAGATCCACCGCCTTGCCCCCGTCCAGGACCCTTTCCAGGGCCTTCTTGAGGTCCGCATCCACCTCCGCACCCTTCTTGCCCTTGGCGGGACCGGCGCTAAGCTTTTCCAGGTTATTCCGTATCAACTCTGCCAGCCTGGAAAGCTCGTAGTTCCCCAGGAAGAGGAGGTATTCGGTCCTTCCCTCCTTAACGCCAAAACCCAGGGCGTTGAGGGCGTTTTCTACCGCCAGGCGAGCCTGATCCTCGGGAATATCCGAAAGCTTACCCAAAAGGGCGTCCATCAAGCGCCGGGTGCGCACGGCCCGCTCCTCCTCGGAAAGCAAGGGCCAGTCCTTGAAGGCCACCCGCACCGCCCTCTTCTGAGCCTGGCTGGAGATGCGGGCCCGCCGGTACCCACCAAACAGGGCATCCTTGGGGCTTCCCGTGTCGTCCCGGTTCAGGTTGCTAGGGGCCACCGTCTGAATCACGTGCACTTCCAAAAGCTTCATGTTCTCACCTCCCCATCACGAGCCTTGGCCTTCCGCCAAAGCTTCCTGACCAAACTCCTGAGCGCCGTAAAACTCCCTAGCCCAGCGGGCCTGCACCCTTCTCTTGGGGTCAAACCAACGAAGCAGGTCCTCGAGGAGCTGGGCAAAGTCCAAAGCCCCCTCCACCAGGCCTACCGCTTGCCTAAGGCGGTGGGCGATCTGGTCCCGATCCGCGTCTAACAGGGCCAGGAACCGCTTTTCCAAGCTGTCGGACTGCCGAGTCTGCCGGGCCTCCCAAAGGGCTCGGGCCAGGGTGCGTCCCTCCTGGTGCTCTCCGTCCTTCAGGGCGAAGAGGCCAGCCACCAGGTAATAGGCTTCCCGCCGCCAGCCGTCATCGCCCAAGTTTTGGAGGAGAGGCTCCACGTAAGGCATAGCCGGTGGATACCCCCCAGGGTCAAAGGCCAGGCTCCGCCTCAGGACTGCCCGGGCCGGTGTCCACCCCTGGCGAGACTTCAGCTCGCTTAGCCATTCCACGAACCTCTTACCGCTCACCCTTTCACCTCCTCTTTCATTCCAGCCAGTAGGCCACGGAAAGCCCGCTCCGCCTCCGCCAGGGCCTTGAGGTGCCGGGCCTCCGTGCCCACGAAGCGGCGGGTTTCTTCCCAGGCACCTCGAGCGGCCTTCTGGATGCGCTCCCGCCAAAGGTCCAACGCCCCTTGTTCAGGCAAACGACCTAAGAAGTCGGGGAAGTCCAAGTCCAGCTGAGCCCAGTAAAGGGAAAGAAGAGGCAGGGAGTTGGCAAAGTTTTGCAGCTCGGAAGCATCCCGGTTCCCGAGAACCCCTTGGGCCACGCGCCAGGCCACCTGCTTAAGGCCCCTGGCCACTTCCTCCGCCACCTTCAGGCCCCTATCGAGAAGACCCTCGCCCTTCGGGGTAAGCAGGTCCTTGGGAATGGGATAAACCTCCCGACGGATGTCCAGGATTTTTGCCTGGTCCGACACCTGGCCGAGGACGCGGAGAGTGAAGGAAACACCCTCCTCCTCCAGCTCTCCCGCATGCACCAAGACCGCCGGCCAGGTGCCGCCTGCAGCGGGTAGCATGGCCCCGAAATCCCGCCAGAAGCTCTTTTCCATGCTCAAACGCAGGGGAAGGATGCTTCCCTTTTTGTCCTGGCGGTAGGCCACCATGGGATCTCGCCAGGCCACCTCCTGGGGTTCCACCCCGGGGCCATAATCCATCCACCTTACCCCCTGGCCCTCGTCCACCAAACGAACCCCCCGGCTGGGCCAGACGTACACCAAGCTCACCCCGCTCAGGGACCACTTGGTGGCGTGTTTCTCCACGTCCTTCACCCTAAGGGGTTCCCGTTCCCAGACGGGCATGCCGGGATCGCCCTGGGGTACCAGGTTCAGCACCAGGGTTTCGAACAGATTCGCCCCCATGACCAGGAAGGCCGCCGGGCGGGCCAGGGGTGCGTCTTTGGCCGATGTGACCCCAAGCCTTCGCAAAAGCCCTCCCGGAGCGAAACTTTGGTGCACCACCAGGGCCCGGGCTGCCTCGGCGTAGGAAGCCAGAGGAGGGTTCTCGTCCACGGTGTGATCGAAGAGGGTGGGGTTATTGCCGTTGGCCAGCTGGGGGAGGAGTTTGCTCCAGGGGAGGAGGTCCTCCTGGGGAAGGTCGGGGATCTGCAAAAAGGGGGCGGTGTCGTGGAAAAGGTAAAAACGATCCCAATACTTGTCCAGGTACCCCTCGAGGCTACCCCGGTCAAACTCTCCCCTATCCAAAAGGTCCAGAGCATCATACTTTCCCTTCACGGGGGGCAGGGCCCGGTAGAGCACCGCCAGGAGCAGGCGGTGCAGGGCCGCCTCCTCGAGGGGGAAGGGAGTTTCAATGCGGGTTATGGTGTGGGCGTTGACGAGCGCTTCCCTTACCCCTACCTCTTCAACTTTGTCGTTCCTGAGTACAGGTATCCATGGTTCCAGAAGCAAGTTAAACTTACTCATCTCCTCTCCCCTCCTTCTCAGGCTAGGTCCCCCTCGCGACATCCGCTGTCGGAATCAAGTTCGGAGTCCAAATCACCCGTTGACAGAATGCACCAACGCTCGCGTTCTTTCTGCCATAAGGTCTCGTAGAAGATCCCCCTTCCCTCTTCAATGCTGTCCTCTAGCAAATGGCGAACTTCACAATCCCTACAGGAACGCACATGGAGCTGTATGAACTTCATCATGGCATCTAAGGCAGCTTCCATACTCTCCTGGGCAATGAGGGTTCGGGCAATCCAAGCTCCCATCCTTCCCAAAGGGTAGCTTAATCGCCTCCGCTTATCAAGTGTTTGGCTTTAAGCACCGGCTCACCCCAAAAACAAAAACCCCACAAACGTGGGGACTCGCTAACTCAAAAGCGAAACACGGGCCATCCCCGAACTCAGGGGACTAAACATCAACATACACCACCCCAAGCTCCTCGTCCACCACAACCTTCAAAACCGAGTCCTCCCTAGCAAACACCCTCTCCACCTCTAACGGCCTGAGTCCTCGCAAGAGGCCGCTTTTCGCCCAGGCCGATGGAGGCTTTTCCCCCAAGAGCGTCTGGGGAATCGGAAACCTGGAAAGCCGCACCGCCCGGCTCCAGAGTGCCAGGACATCCTCCTTCCCCAGGTCACCCTTCATCTTGGCTGGCCGACGGCCATCGGCATCTAGGAACCACTCCTCTCCCCTTCGGTAAAGGGGCACCACGGAAACCGAGGGTTCCCCCAGGCGGGTGAGGAAGCGCTGGGTACTGGCGTTTTCCTCCTCATCGTCCAGACGGAAGTCCGATGCCAGCGCTGAAGCATCCAGCTGGGAAAGAAGCCTATCCAGCTCGGCCAAGGAAAGGTTTCCCGCCATGCTGGCGTCTTTTTGCAGCCTGTCTATCAGATTCTGGTAACTCTTCCTCGCCCTATCCCTCAAGCTGTCGGGGAACCCCTCTGGCAGGCGCTCGTAGACCTCCTCCAAGAGGCCCTCGAGGTCTGCAGGAACCTTTACCGTTTCCCTTCCCTGAAGGGCAAGCCAGGTGGATAGGAGCACATAGTCCTCGTAAACTCTGTTCCAGTGAAGCTCCCGGCCAAACTCGGGCTCGTCCGTGAGCCCGCCTACCAGAAGCACCGGGGTCTGGTGGCCCTCGGGCCGCTTCCGAGTATGCCGGTGGAGCCGCCCAGCCCGCTGGAAAAGGAGGTCAACGGGCGCCAGGTCCGAGTAGAGGAGATCAAAGTCCAGGTCCAGGCTCTGTTCCGCCACCTGGGTGGCCACCAGGATGGCCTTCTCTGGCCGGGGCCCGTGCTTGCCGAAAAGGGCCAGGGTTACCGCTTCCCTCAAGGCCCGCTCCTCGGCGGGAAAACGGGCGTGCAGGAGGAAGACCAAAGTTCCATCCTTTAGGCGCTTGCCCACCACCCACCGGCCCTTCTCCTCTCGGATCTCCCAAAGGCCAGGCCAGGCACCCTGGTTGGGCCCGGCCCCGAAGGAGTCCAGAAGCTCATCCAGCGTAAGCCGCTCCCCCTCGCCCAAGGCCTGGTAGAGGGCTTGCGCCCGATCCACCGTGTTCACAATGGCCCCGAGGGCACCGGGTAGCTGCTCTTTCAGGGCTTCAGCCACCTGGGAAACCTCCGTGGGAGCCCCTTGGAGGTGCAAGGTCTTCTCCTCTAAGGGCACGTGGCGGGCACCCAGCAACCCACCCCCGGAAAAAGCGGCCACCCTAGGGTACGGAGGAAGCTCCACCCCTCCCACTCCCCAGGCGGAAAGCAGCTCCTCCCGCTTCTTCTTGGGAAGGGTGGCCGTCATCAGGATCACGCTGGAACCCAGGGCCCTAAGCCAGAGCAAAAGGGACTTCAGGAGGCCGGAGGTGTACGTGTCGTAGGCGTGCACCTCGTCTAGCACCACCACGCGGTTCATCAGGCCCCACAGACGAATGAAGTGGTGCTTCACCTTTAGGACGCCAAGGAGCGCCTGGTCTAAGGTTCCCACCCCATGCCCCGCCAACATAGCCCGCTTCTTGGCGGAAAACCAGGTGGAAGCGGCCACACCACCGGATTCCTGGCCTGGATTCCGCTCCAGCTCGATGTCGTACACCTCCATGGGCCTGGCCCGCTCCAAGAGCTCGGCGTACTGGGGGTTCAAGAGCGCCGCCCCATGCTGAAGCTGGAGCTCCCACCGCTCCCCTCCCGAAAGCCGCTCCAGGAACTCCCTGATCCTGTTAAAGAGGCCGTTGGCCGTGGCCTGGGTGGGCAGGGCCACGTAAAGGCCCCGGTGGTCCAAGCGTTCCCTCAAGAGGTGCGAAGCGTAAAGGGCGGCCTCGGTCTTCCCCAAACCCATGGGGGCCTCCACCAAGAGGAGAACCGAATCCCCAGGGGTTTTCTCCAAAAGCTCCGGGACGCTGGACTGAAGGGGGTTGGGCGAAAAGGGGAAGAGTTCCTCAAAGCGCCTCACCCCCCTTGGGCTGACCCTGGGCCAGGGGAGGTCCTCGAGGGCCTTGCGGGCCAGTTCCAGGGCGTCCTGCCAGTACTCCAATGCCTCGGGATCCCTGCCGTAGGGGAAGAACCGGGGGTCGGAGGCAATCCAGTCGGCAAAGGAGGCCAGGGCCATGACCCGCAGAATGGCAGGTGCCTCCGCATCTTCCACTGGGAGCACCAAAGGCAAATTCAGGCCCAAGGACTGGGCCAGCCTCAGGGCCAAATGATCCCTAACCTCTTGCCACGTTGAAGCTTCGGACTTCACATGAAGACGGGCGGTTTTGAGTTCCTCGCCCTGCGCCAGGAATCCATGGTGGGCCCCTAAACCCTTGGCCAGCGGGTCCGCCAGTCGCAAGGGGAGCCCGTGCCTTTTCAAGACGTCCTTTACATACAGCTCCGTAAAGACCCCATGCGCAACCCACTGCTCCCGAACCAGCTCCTCGTCCCAGGTGAGGCCCGCATCCCACACCCGCTTAGCCCCCTCATCCCAGGCGGCCTGAAAAACCGGGCTGGCCTTGCCCAGATCGTGAAGCCCTGCCAGAAAGGCCACCCAAGGCAACGCCTCTTTCTCGCCCAGGTTCCAGTCTGTGGCATAGAGCTTTCGAGTGCGCCCGGGCTCCCTTTCCAGGATGGCCCAGGCCACCGCCGCGGTGTCCAGCATGTGAGCCAGCAAGGGGTGAAAGGGGTCCCCGCTTTTGGCCCAAAGTGTTAAGGCTTGGGTTTGCACCTCCATGTTCCCACCCTATCCCCTTATCCCGACAGACTCTGTCGCCTTGGCCAAAACCTGACGGGCCTCTTCCAGCCACAGGCTGCGGAGTTCAGGAGGCGAGAGCACCTCCACCCGAGGCCCAAAGCTTTGAACCCAGGAAAGCACCTCCCAGGGCACCCCACCCTTGAACGGGACCGCCTTGAGACGAGCCAAAAGGCTCCCGTCGGGAAGCTCCTTATCCACCGTAAGACCGGGATAATCCCCCTCGAGGGCCCGCCAGGCTGCCTCTGGAGCAAAGCGGAGGCGGACTTCCACGGTTTCCTCCCGGGCCCCCACCACCCCCCAGGCCTGGCGCAGGTAGACGTTGGGGTCAAAGTCCTCTGGAAACTCGTAGGTCTCCTCCAAAAGGCGGGCGTTGCGCATGCGGTTTAGTTTGAAGGTAAGAATCTGGCGGTGGTATGTGCGCTCGTACCCGATGGCGTAAAGGCCCAGGTTGGTGCGGTTGGCCTCGAGGAAGTACACCAAGACCTCCTTGGGGCGCCAGTTTTTGGAACCACCCGAGCGGTACTCAAAAGCCAGAACCCTGCGCTCCAAAAGCGCCCGGGCCACCATTTCCAGGGTGCGGGAATCTCCCCGGCGTTCCTCTAGCCCCTGGGTGCTTTTCAAAAGCAAGGACCTCAAAGGCTCGGGAAGCATTTTGGCCAGCTTCTCCAAGGCGTTCTCATACTGGCGGGTCGGGGCCTGATGATATAAGAGCCTCCCGGCAGCGAAAAGGGCTAGGGCCTCCACCGGATGCAAGGTGGGAGGTCGGTCCGGAATGCGGTAAAGGCCGCGGCCAAGCTGCTCTATCCTGTAACCGGCATGGGACAGGGCCTCGAGGTCCCGCTCCACGGTGCGCACGCTCACACCGTAAAGCTGGGCCAGTTCGGAAACCCGGTGCGGGCGAAGGCTAAGGCGCTCCACCAGGGACAAAAACCGTTCCGCCTTGGACTTCGGGTCCATAGTTGGAAGCATTATAGCCCAAGTTCCGCTATACTGGGGTTACCTGCCCTATCCCTAGCTAGACGTTCAGGGCACCTTGGGGCAGGGGGGGTTCTTGACAAAACATCCCTCGCTTCTCACGGGGTTCGAGGCTTTAAACGGGCCTATTGTCTGGAATAGCCCCCTTTACAGACACATAGAGGGGGGTCAGCGGGGGTTTTTGCCGTCTAGGTCATGTGTAGTCCCCACGCATGTGGGGATGGCCCGTCCACGAACTCCGCCAGGAACTCCTGACGGAAGTAGTCCCCACGCATGTGGGGATGGCCCGGCGTTAGTCTACGCCAGCCTCGTGGACCGGAGTGTAGTCCCCACGCATGTGGGGATGGCCCATCTCTGCAATCTCCTCTAGTTTACGTGTTTGCGTAGTCCCCACGCATGTGGGGATGGCCCGTGGGCGCTGACCCTCGAGGCCCGCGCCGTGGTGTAGTCCCCACGCATGTGGGGATGGCCCGACCCCTTTGTGGTTGCCAACCGGGATACCGGGGTAGTCCCCACGCATGTGGGGATGGCCCGACGTGGGTCAGAGTCTACCCCGTCAGGCATCCGTAGTCCCCACGCATGTGGGGATGGCCCGGTAGAGGTCCGAGGCGACGAGATCAAAGAAGAGTAGTCCCCACGCATGTGGGGATGGCCCTCCCACACCTTCAGCGAGGATCGGAGATCCATAGTAGTCCCCACGCATGTGGGGATGGCCCGGCGAGCAGGGCGTTCTCAATCGCTTCGGCAAGTAGTCCCCACGCATGTGGGGATGGCCCGGTGAAGGTCATCGTGCTGGCTCCCGTCTACGTGTAGTCCCCACGCATGTGGGGATGGCCCGGAGTTTGGCTGTGTAAGCGTGAATATCCTGTCGTAGTCCCCACGCATGTGGGGATGGCCCGTCCATTCCGCCCCAGCCCACCGGGCACATTTAGTAGTCCCCACGCATGTGGGGATGGCCCGGAGAAGGGGGACCGGGTGGTGGCTAACATCGTGTAGTCCCCACGCATGTGGGGATGGCCCTCTCCTAGCCTCATCGGGCTGGAGGGTGCGGCCGTAGTCCCCACGCATGTGGGGATGGCCCGAGCACACGGCGATCTCCTCCCCAGGCACGCCGTAGTCCCCACGCATGTGGGGATGGCCCGACCTGGACCCCGGACGATAGCGCCACCGTGGCGTAGTCCCCACGCATGTGGGGATGGCCCGCCTGGCGGAGAGTGAGTGACATGGAGAGGGAGTAGTCCCCACGCATGTGGGGATGGCCCGGTCAGATACAGGGCCTTTCCCTCCCACGACCTGTAGTCCCCACGCATGTGGGGATGGCCCGACCCGCCGCCCCTCTAGGATGTCCCGGTACTCCGTAGTCCCCACGCATGTGGGGATGGCCCGTCCATTCCGCCCCAGCCCACCGGGCACATTTAGTAGTCCCCACGCATGTGGGGATGGCCCGGAGCGGGTGAACGAGGCCATGCTGGAGCTCCTGTAGTCCCCACGCATGTGGGGATGGCCCGCTTCCCTGGGGGTACTCCGGGGGAAGGCCAGGGTAGTCCCCACGCATGTGGGGATGGCCCGGAGATGGAGAAGAAGACGAAGTGGCGGGTTGTGTAGTCCCCACGCATGTGGGGATGGCCCTACCCCCGGACCGCCCTGGCCCACTCCCGGGCGGTAGTCCCCACGCATGTGGGGATGGCCCGGGCTGGCCCTTCTCCGACGTTCCCCCGCCTCAGTAGTCCCCACGCATGTGGGGATGGCCCGAGAGGGCCGATAAGGTTCACCGGCAGGCCAAGGTAGTCCCCACGCATGTGGGGATGGCCCGCGATGAAGGGGTTGACTGGTTCTAGCCGCCTCGTAGTCCCCACGCATGTGGGGATGGCCCGGCCGCCAGCACGACCGCATCCCGGGCGTCCACCGTAGTCCCCACGCATGTGGGGATGGCCCGAGACGACTTACGGGACCGGGGTGGCTCCGACCGTAGTCCCCACGCATGTGGGGATGGCCCGCATCGGAGGAGGTGGGATGATGCGCAGGGCAAGTAGTCCCCACGCACGTGGGGATGGCCTGAGAATGTACAAGGTTGCCCCGTAGGATAAGCCCCCCAAAGCTTCGGCCAGGAGGGCCTCCAGCCTTCGCTGGAGGTCCATTTCCAGGGGCCGGAGGGCTAGCTGTAACGCGCCCGTAGGCGTGAGGAGGGAGAAGTGGAGAGTCGCCCGCCTGGGCGTGGGGCTTTCCCTGGAGAAGATCTACGAGAGTGTGGAGCTAGGGACTTCTTTCCAGGCCGACTTGGGGGCCAGGTAGTACCATGGAAATGCCATGGGGCCCGAGGAAGTCAAGGCCAGGATAGGACCTTACCGGGCAGAGTTGAGGGAGCGTTTTGGGGTGGAGGCCCTCTACCTCTTTGGCTCCTCGGCTCGAGGGGAAGCGGGTGAGGGAAGCGACGTGGACCTTTTGGTGCGCTTTTCCCGTCCCCCGGGCTTTCTGGGCTGCATGGGCCTGAAGCTCTTTCTCGAGGACCTTCTAGGCAGACCCGTGGACCTGGTCATGGAGCACACCCTGCGGCCGGAAGTGCAGCCTTTTGTGGAGCGGGAGGCCCTAAAAGTTGCGTGATTGGCGGTTAAACCTTGTTGACATGCGGGAGTTTGCCTCTAGGGCCCTCCGTTACCGGCAGGGCTTGGGGCGGGAAACGGTGTTCACGGATCCCCTGCGCCTGGACGCCATCTTACGTAACCTGGAGCTTTTGGAGGAGGTGGCCAAGAGCGTTCCCGTGGCCTTTCGTATATGCTTTCAGGCGCCTAGGGTTGCGTTGCGCGAAGGGCAAACAGATTAAGGACACGGAGCAATGCGCCCGAATTCTCTCTGCCGTCCGCGCGGGAACTGGCCCGCATGCGGGCCAAGCCCCTTCTAAGGCGTCAGCCGCCACAGGGCCTGGATGGGAACCGCTAACAGGTCCCTTTCCACCGCCAGGATCTCCTCTCCCCCATAAAGGACCACACCCCTTAGGAAGCGATCCTTGGCCAGGGAACGCAGAGCCTTAAGTCCTGAAAAGTCTCTTAGCCCCAAGGTGCGGCTCGCCTTGACCTCGAGGCCCACCACCCTTCCCTCCCACTCCAGGACCAGGTCCACCTCCTGGCCCGTGTGGGTGCGGAAGTGGTACAGGTTTGGGGCCACCTGGCTCCAACCCAGGCCCTTGAGGATCTCCAACACCACGAAGTTCTCCAGCAGGGGACCGAAGCTGGAAGCCTGATCCAGGGCCAGGCCCCCGTAGCGTAAGAGGCTTGCCGCCAGGCCCGAGTCCACAAAATAGAGCTTGGGCGCCTTCACCAGACGGCCCTCACCCCCCGGGGTCCAGGCGGGAACCCGCACCACCAGGAAGAGGGCCTCGAGGAGGGCCAGGTAATCCCGAAGGGTGGAAAGGGGAAGCCCTGCCCCCCGGGCCACCTCGGACTGGTTCATGGGACTTCCCAGCCTGAGGGCCAGAAGGCCCAGGACCTTGGGCACCTCCAGAAGCCGGTGGATGCGGGAGAGGTCCCGCAGGTCCCGCTCCAACAGGACCTTCAGGTAGGCCTCGAACCAAGCCTGGCGCCGCCTTCCCTTCCGGGTCACGGCCTCGGGAAACCCACCTCTAAACACCCGCTCCTCCAGGGACACAGCCTCCAGCCGTCCGGCGGAGGGAAAGCGGGGGGAGAACAGGAGGTCCAGAAACTTCTCCTCCTTGCCCTCCAGCTCCCCTTGGGAAAGCGGCCAGAGGGTGAGGACCTCCATCCTGCCCACCAGCTCCCCCGAGGCCTGGGGCAGGACAAGGACGTTGGCGGAACCCGTGAGCAGGAACCGACCTGGCCGCCGGTCCTCGTCCACCAGGAGCTTGATGGCCCGAAGAAGGCCGGGAGCCCGTTGTACCTCGTCCAGGACCAGAGGGCCTTCCTGCGCCTGAAGGAAGCCCAGGGGGTCGTGCTGGGCAGAGGCCAAGACCAGGGGGTCGTCCAGGGTCAGGTAGCGGCCGTATCCCAGGCTGCGCACCAGGGTGCTCTTCCCCACCTGCCTGGCCCCGGCCAGAAAAACCACGGGGGTGTCCTGGAGAGCCTCGAGGAGACGGGGGGTGAGAAAGCGGGGGTACATGGGAGGATTGTACACCCGATCCTCGCGGAAAATCTACGAGATCTCCGCAGATATTCTGCGACTTACACGGCAGCAAAGAGATATCCCCCCGAGCGGTCCTCAGGTAACCCTCGCGCGGCCTCACCGAGGAGTTGCAGGTTCCTAAACCCAGCTCCAGGGAATCGTCACCCTTGCCCAGAACGATAATCCTTTTAACGCCTCCGGGTCGCGGTAGTTCAGGGTCCACACCGGGGCTTTCAGCCTGAGGGCAAGAAGCGCCACACTGGCATCCTCTAAAGTTCCCCTCCACCCTTGCATCCCCAGGAGGAGGATCTGGATGGCCTCGAGGTCATCCAGGCGCAGGGGTAAGATCTCCAACGCCTCCATCATCCGTCCCAACGCCTGCTGGGCTATCAGGGCGTTTGCTTCAAAGAGAAGCCATTTACCCCCCTTTCGGATATTCACCTGCATATGCATTGACACGCCAATAAGGAAGGGGCTTGGATAAATGTGTGGGAACACCCAAGCCCCCTCCCAGCTTACCAGAACTCCCCGAGTGGCAACTGCGCACACTGATCCGCTCCCTCCAGGTCCCAGAACCTGGCCCCAAACCCGGTCGCCCCAGAACCTACACCCACACCCATCTCCTACGCCCCAAGGTACGCTTCGCGTGACCCACGTCTACCGCGCCTTTATGGACTGGTCCGTGGAACGCATGCTGCGGGAACTCCGACGAGATCCCTCCCTGTGCCGGGCCCTGGGCCTGCCCAGCGTTCCCAGCCGGGCCACGGTAAGCGAGCGGAGTAAACACCTCCCCTGGCAGGCCCTTTGGCAAAGGCAAGGGGGGGAGAAGACCAAAAGAAGGGTCCTGGCCTTAGACGCCACCGCCCTGCCTGCTCAGGCCACGGACCCCGAAGCCCGTTGGGGGAGGGATTCCAAGGGGCAGTGGGTCTACGGGTATAAGCTCCACCTGCTTTTGGACCTGGACACGGGGGAGATCCTGGCCCACAAGATAGCCCCTACGGGGCTGACCTCCGTGACCCCGGCTAACCGGCACGATGGTCCGGTGGGCTGGGCTCTTGTGCGGGGGATAGCCTCTTGGGAAGGGGAAAAGCCCTCCCTGCTCCTTGGGGATTCTGCCTACGATGCCGAGGGGCTTTTTCAGGCTGCAGAGGAGAAGGGGCTTTTGCTCCTTTCTGGGCACAACCGGAGGCGGGGGAAGCCGAGGGGGAGAAGGAGGGGGGAGAACTTGAGGCGGCTTCAGCGTGGGGCCTACCGTCGGTTGTACCGGCGGAGGTGGGAGGTGGAGACGGTGTTTGGTTTGTTGAAGGGCTCCTTAGGTTTGGCAGCTTGTTTGCGACGGGTGCGGGGCCTTAAGGCGGTTAGTCGGCAGGTGACGGCGGTGGTGACGGCCTTTTCCTTTGTGGCCCAAGTTCTAGCCCGGGAGGGCTTGCCTCCCACCTGGGTGGCCAGGGTGGCAGCGTGAAGGGCCTCGGAGTGAATAACCGAAAGGGGGGTACTCCTACTGGTTTGACTACCTTCTCCCGGGCCTGGACCGCCTCGGCCTCCCCATCCCCCTCGGGGGGACCAGCAACCACTTCAAAACGGAGAAGCTGCGCGAGCTTGGCGGCTGGGACCCCTTCAACGTGACCGAGGACGCCGATCTCGGCATCCGGGCGGCCATGCGGGGCTACACCGTGGGCGTGGTGAACTCTACCACCTACGAGGAGGCCAACAACCACGTGGGCAACTGGATCCGCCAGCGCTCCCGCTGGATTAAGGGGTACATGCAGACCGCCCTGGTCCACAGCCGTAAGCCCCTTAGGCTCGTGAAGCAGGTGGGCATACGCCAGTTCCTGGCCTTTTTCCTCCTCATCGCCGGAACCCCCCTTACCTTTCTCCTTTCCCCCCTCCTTTGGGGGCTTTTCCTCCTTTGGCTCCTCACGGGAACGCAGGCCCTGGAACCCTACTTTCCCCCCTTTGTCCTCTACCTTTCCTTGTTTAACCTCCTCCTGGGGAACGCCTTGGCCATCTACCTCAACATGCTGGCGGCCTTTAAGCGCAGGCTCTACGCCCTGGCGCCCTTCGCCCTCTTAAACCCCGTCTACTGGATCCTCCACAGCGTGGCCGGTCGTGTAAGGAATTATGTGTAGGGGTTTGTGTATAAAAGGGGGGTACCAGGATTAGGAAGGAGGTACCCCGTGGACCAGGATACCTTGCAGGTGATGCTAAGGGAAGCGGTGAGGCAGACGGTGACCGAGGTCTTGCAGATTCTCCTGGACGCCGACCGGGAAGCCTTCTTGCGCCAGCACGGGGGACGCAAGAACGGCTACT
>NZ_BAAJPG010000020.1:0-259 GCF_057547025.1 Thermus sp. KWY1 | reverse complement strand
GGTAGGCCAGGATCCGCCCCACGGTGCGCTCGCTCACCGCAAAGCCCTCCTTCCTTAGGGTCAGCCAAATCGGCCAGCGGCCCCAGGTGGGGTTCTCCTTCCTTAGGGCTTCCACCCGGATCAGCAGATCGGAAGACCAGTAAATCCTCCGCCGCAAGCGCTGCGGTTCATTTGGGGTAGGGGCCCCAAAGCGGACGTCTTGACCGAGGCTTAAGACCGGCAAGGCCCTCTTCCTTGAGGCGTTTCCGCCAGCGGTAAT
>NZ_BAAJPG010000019.1:0-1127 GCF_057547025.1 Thermus sp. KWY1 | reverse complement strand
CCGTGGGCCCTTAGCATCTTGACCCTCAAAGGCCGCTCATCACGGCCTCCAACTACCTATCCTCCACCCCAGCTTTCAAGATCCCCCGCCGCCCCTTCAGGCAGCGCAAAGAAAAAACTACCAGACCAACACAAGACTGTCAAGGGGGGCCGTGGGGGTAGGCCTCAGACTTGACCGATATGCGGCCTTGGGGTAAAGAGGGGGCATGACCCTACGCGAGGCCTTGTCCCAAGTCCCCGACCCCAGGGCCCGCAACCGGCGGTATCCCTTGTGGGGCTTGTTGGCCCTCATCTTGGTGGCCTTTCTCGCCCGCGTGGACTCCCTGCGCGGCGTGGAACGTTTCGCCCGGGCCAACCCTCACCTCTTGCCCCACCTGGGCCTGCGCAACCCCCCGGGCCACACCATCCTCACCCTCCTCCTTCACCGTCTGGACCCAAAGAAACTCCAGGAGGCCCTCCTCCAGGTCTTCCCCGAGGTGGACCTGGGAGGGGTTCTGGTGGTGGACGGGAAGCACCTCCGGGGAAGCGGCAAGGGGAAGAGCCCCCAGGTCAGGCTCGTGGAGGTCCTGGCCCTGCACCTCAAGACCACCCTGGCCCAGGCCCGGGTGGAAGGGAGGGAGGACCAAGCGCTTCTGGAGCTCCTGGACCGCCTGGGGGCGGAGGGGCTCAAAGGGAAGGTAGTGGTGGGGGACGCGGGGTACCTGTACCCGGAGGTGGCGGGGAAGGTGGTGGAAAAAGGGGGGCATACCTCTTCGTCCTGAAGGCCAACCAGGGGGAACTGCTGGAGTGGGCTCTGGAGGTATTCAAGGGGATGGAGGAAAGGCGGCTTCCCGGGGAGACGGAGTCAGCTTGGGAGGTGGTGCGGGACGGGGAGGTGTGGACCTACCGGGTCTGGGCTTCCCCTTATCTGCCGGATGCGCTCTTGGCCTTTCCCGGGTGCCGACAGGTGGTGCGGGTGGAGCGGGAGGTGGTGCACAAGGGGACGGGGGAGGTACGGCGCGCGGCGAGCTACGCCCTCACCAGCTTGGGAGCCGAGGAGGCGGACGCGAGGCGGCTTGGGGAGCTTCTCCTTTCCCGGTGGGAGGTGGAGAACCGGTCCTTTTGGGTACGGGACGTCCTCCTCCATGA
>NZ_BAAJPG010000018.1:135663-163215 GCF_057547025.1 Thermus sp. KWY1 | reverse complement strand
GTGGGGCAAGAGGTGGGGGTTGGCGCGGGCGAAGCGTTCCACGCCCCTCAGGGAGTCCACGCGGGAAAGAAAAGCCACCAGGATGAGGGCCAGGAGGCCCCAAAGGGGGTACTGCCGGTTGCGGGCCCGGGGGTCGGGGATCTGGGACAGGGCTTCGCGCAGGGTCATGCCCCCTCTTTACTCCAGGAGCCGCATATAGGTCAAGTCTGAGGCAGAAGCTAGCCTCTGGCCCATCTTCTTGATAAACTTGCTTTATGGAACAACCCACCCCTTTGACGGATGCGGACCGGACCTGGGCGGCGGTGGCCCACCTGGCTCCCCTGGTGGGGTACTTCATCCTTATAGGTCAGATCCTTCTGCCCTTGGCCATCCTGCTTTGGGGTCCGAAAAGCGCTTTCGTCCAGGCCCACGCCAAGGAGTCCCTAAACGGCCAGATCAGCTACACCCTCTACGGCTTGGCTCTCCTTCTTCTGGCGATGACCGTGGTGGGGCTGGTGATAGCGGTTCCGCTGGCCTTTGCCCTGGTGGTCCTGGTCCTTTGGAACATGATCCAGGGAGCCCTGGCAGCCGGCAGGGGAGGGACCTATGCCTATGTCCTTATCCTGCGCCTGGTGCCCTAGCTTCCAGGACCACCACTGCCAGGGCGTGGCTTTTCTCGTGGCTTAGGGAGAGGTGGGCGAAAAGGTTTTCCGCCTCGAGGCGGGCCCTTACCTTTGGGGCAAAGCGCAAGACCGGTTTCCTTCCCTCCATCCCCACCCAGACTTCCTTCCAGGAAAGGCTTTCGGGCCAGCATTTCTGGAAGGCTTCCTTGGCGGCGATCCGGGCAGCAAGGCTTGGGGCAGGGTCCTGGTGGCGGAGGGCGTAGGTTAACTCCTCCTCGGTGAAAAGCCTTTTTAGAGCCTTTGCCCCGTGCCGTCCCAGGAGCCTTCGCACCCGGTCGATTTCCACCAAATCGGTTCCGATGGCTTGAATCATGGGAGGTGAGGTTTCTGATTGTCCCCCGCCAGGGCCAGGAGCTGGCCTTCCCGGTACCCCAGGGACTTCTTTCCCTTGAGGGTCAGGTAGGCCCCGGGGGCAGGCCTTTCCGCCACAGGAGCCATAGGGCCATTTTAGCCCGGCTCCTTGAGCCAGAGGTTTTTTCGTGCTAGGGTACTCGGGTGTTGCCCAAGGCCTTCCTCTCCCGCATGGCGGAGCTTTTGGGGGAGGAGTTTCCCCTTTTCCTCAGGTCCCTTACGGAAGGGGAAAGGAGTTATGGCCTTAGGGTGAACACCCTGAAGATAACGCCGGAAGACTTTACAAGGATCGCCCCCTGGCCCTTGAGGCCCATCCCGTGGTGCCCGGAAGGGTTCTACTACCCAAAGGAGGCCCGGCCGGGGCCCCATCCCTTCTTCTACGCCGGGCTTTACTACATCCAGGAGCCAAGCGCCCAGGCGGTGGGGGTGCTATTGGACCCTCAACCTGGAGAGCGGGTTTTGGACCTGGCGGCGGCTCCCGGGGGGAAGACCACCCACCTCCTGGCCCGCATGGGGGGAAGGGGTCTTCTTTTGGCCAACGAGGTGGACGGTAAGAGGATCCGGGGCCTTTTGGAAAACGTGGAGCGCTGGGGGAGTAGGCTCGCCGTGGTGCAGGCCCCGCCCCGATTCCTTGCGGAGGCCTTTGGCCCGTACTTTCACCGGGTTCTCCTGGACGCTCCCTGCTCCGGGGAGGGAATGTTCCGCAAGGACCCCGAGGCCATCCGCCACTGGGGTCCTGGGGCCCCCAGGCGGGCTTCCGAGGTGCAAAAGGGGCTTCTCTCCCAGGCGGCAAGGCTTTTGGGGCCGGGAGGGGTTTTGGTCTACTCCACCTGTACCTTCGCCCCGGAGGAGAACGAGGGGGTGGTGGCCCACTTCCTACGGGAGCATCCGGAGTTCCACCTGGAGGATGCCTGCTACCATCCCCTGTTTGCTCCCGGGGTGCCGGAGTGGGGGGACGGAAACCCCGAGCTCAGGAAGGCCGCCCGCCTCTGGCCTCACCGCCTCGAGGGGGAGGGGCACTTCCTGGCCCGCTTCCGCAAGGAGGGAGGCAGCTGGGGCACGCCACCAAAGGAGCGCATTCCCCCCTTGAGCCAGGAGGCCCGGAAGGCCCTTGCGAACTTTCTGGGGGAAGCGGGCTTGGACCTGGAAGGCCCCATCTGGGAGCGCTCAGGCCACCTTTACCTGGTTCCGGAGGAGCTTCCCTCCCTGGCTGGCCTTAAGGCCTCGGCTCCCGGGCTTTACCTGGGTCTGGTGCAGAAGGGACGCTTCCGCCCGGCCAAGGCCCTCGCCCTGGCCTTCGGGGCCACCCTTCCCTGGCCCCGTCTTCCCCGGGTGGCCTTCCCCCCGGAAGACCCCCGGGCCTTGGCCCTGGCCACGGGGGCAGGCGTGGTGTGGGAAGGGGAGGACCTTCCGCTAGCCCTTCTGGTCCTAAGGACGGAGGTAGGGGAGTTTCCCTTGGACTTCGGCAAGGCCAAGGCCGGGGTGCTCCGGCCAGTGGGGGTGGGGCTTTAGGCCTCTCACCATACGATGGCCGCCCCCAGGCTCTTCAGGGCTTCGTCATGGGATACAAGGAATGCCCTTTCCAGGAGGCTTTGGGCTACCAGCATGCGGTCAAAGGGGTCCCGGTGGTTTCCGGGTAGGGTGGAAGGCTTCCCAATCCCCAGGGCCCAGATGCCGCAAGGTGCCTAGTCGTACCCCTTCCTCCCAGGGGCTCAGGCGGGCCAAGGGGCGGCCGTAACGGGTGATGACGATCTCCTCCCCCCGGCGTGCCGCCTCGAGGAGTTCGGAGAGCTTGGCCTTAGCCTCATGTACACTTACCCTGCCTCAAAAGAAGCAAGCCCCTCGAGGACCTCCCGCCAAAGGCCGAAGGCCTCCCTTAGAGTTGCTTCCGGAAGGGGCTTCACCGTGAGGTTTCCCAGGCCCAGGGGCACCACCCAGTGGAGGCTTTCGGAAACCTTCTTTTTGTCCCTGAGGAGGTAGGGAAGGAGGTCCTCCCAGGAAACCCGGGGGAGGGGAGGGGGAGAAAGCCACCTCAGGAGGCGGAGGACCAGGGGGGTGAGGTCCTCCCCTCCCAGGAGTTTGCCGAGAAGGGCAGCGTAGAGGAGGCCGTAGGCCACCCCTGCCCCGTGGGGCAGGGCGTGGTGGGTGTAGGCCTCCAGGGCGTGCCCCAGGGTGTGGCCCAGGTTTAATAGCCTCCTTTCCCCCTTTTCCGTGGGGTCCTGCTCGGTGATCCTCACCTTCACCGCCACCGCCTGGGCCAGATAGGCCTCGAGGCGGGGGCTTTCCGGCGTGAGGTCCTCCACCTCCAAAAGCCCTTCCTCCCCGGAGATGATCCCGTGCTTGAAGGCTTCCACCAGGCCCTCTTTGAAGGTGAAGGGGGGGAGGGTTTTGAGGGCCTCAAGCTCCGCATACACCCCTTGGGGAAAGTGGAAGGCTCCCACCAGGTTTTTCCCCTCAGGAAGGTTGATGCCGGTCTTACCCCCCACGCTGGCGTCCACCACGCTTAGGGTGGTGGTGGGGAAGGAGAGGTAGGGGATTCCCCGGAGGTAGGTGGCGGCCACAAACCCCCCCAGGTCGGTGAGGGTCCCTCCCCCCACCACCAGCAAGGTGGTGTTCCGGGGTAGGCCCTTTTCCGCCAGGAAGGAGAGGACTTGACCGTAGACGGCCAGGGTCTTGGCTCCCTCGCCCCCTTCCAGACCTAGCTGGTGTTGAACCCCGAGGCGTTCTGCCAGCTTCAGGGCAAAGCCTTCCACCCGCCGGTCGTAAAGAAGGGCCGAAGGACCTTCGGGGGTCCGGACCTCCTCGAGCACGCCTTCCCCAATCAGTATGGGGTAGGAAACAGGGTTACGGACGATGAGCCTTCGCATAGCTCCAAAGCTTCTCCACGATCTCCTCCACCACCTC
This sequence comes from Thermus sp. KWY1, assembly GCF_057547025.1. NCBI lineage: Bacteria > Thermotogati > Deinococcota > Deinococci > Thermales > Thermaceae > Thermus > Thermus sp. KWY1. The sequence goes on along the minus strand of NZ_BAAJPG010000018.1, from coordinate 159,298 downwards.
CTCCACCTTCCGGTTGTCGGTGGAAACGTGCACGTGGGCCTCCCGGTAGATGGGGGTGCGGGCCTCGAGGAGGGTCCTTATCCTTTCCAGGGGGTTTTCCCCTTGCAAAAGGGGCCTTTCCCCTGGCTTGCGCAGGGTGCGCTCCAGGATGGTTTCCGGGCTGGCCCAGAGGGCCACCACCGGGCCTCTGGCCAAAAGCTTCCTGCGGTTTTCCGGATCCACGAAGGTACCCCCGCCCAAGGAGAGAACCAGGTACTCCTTGCCGAGAAGCTCCTGCACCGCCTCTCTCTCCATCTGCCGGAAGGCCTCTTCCCCCAGGTGGCGGAAGATATCGGGGATGGATAGCCCCGTGCGCCTTTCTATGTAGCGGTCCAGGTCGATGAAGTGGAGCATGAGGGTGCGGGCCAGCTCCCTACCGATGCGGCTTTTCCCCGCCCCCATGAAACCGGTGAGGCTGATGAAGGTGGCGGGGCGGGGAATCTCCAGGCGGGTCATGGAGCCATCCTACGCCTTTAGTAGGTTAGGACCCGAGCCTTGTACCGCTCCACCCGTTCCTGTATCTCCTCCATGGTGTCCCCGCCGAACTTCTCCAGGTAAGCCTGGGCCAGGACGATGGCGGATAGGGCGCAAAGGATCACGCTGGCCGCGGGCACGGCGGTGACGTCGGAGCGTTCCCTGGCGGCATCGGTGGGTTGGTGGGTCACCACGTCCACGGTGGGGAGGGGTTTCATCAGGGTGGCGATGGGCTTTAAGGCAGCCCTGAGGATGAGTTCCTCCCCGGTGGTCATGCCTCCCTCGAGGCCCCCCGCCCGGTTGGTGGTGCGGTAGAACCCCTTCTCCGGGCTCCAGTAGATGGGATCGTGAACCTCCGAGCCCCGCTTCATGGCGTTTTCAAAGGCGGGGCCGATTTCCATCCCCTTCACCGCGGGGATGGAAAGGGCCATCTGGGCCAGACGGCCGTCCAGCTTCCGGTCCCAGTGGACGTGGCTCCCGAGGCCCGGCACGAGCCCCCGGAAGCGGGCCTCGATCACCCCGCCTAGCGTGTCCCCTTCCGCCTTGGCCTGGTCTATGCGGCGGATAACCTCGGCCTCGGCCTCGGGGTCGGTCATGCGCAAGGGGCTTTCCTCTATGCGGGGTACCAGGTCCCAGGAGAAGGGAACCTGGGCCCACACCCCCGCCATACCCGGCACGTACCCAGTTCCCTCAACTCCAAGAAGGCTCAGGAACTTCAAGGCCACCGCTCCCACCGCCACCCGCATGGCGGTCTCCCGGGCGCTGGCCCTTTCCAGCACGTCTCTTAGGTCCTTGTGGCCGTACTTGATGCCCCCAGAAAGGTCGGCGTGGCCGGGGCGGGCGGCGGTGAGGGCCTTCTTGCGGGGCTCGTTCCCCGGGGCGGGGTCCATGATCTCCACCCAGTTGCGGTGGTCGGCGTTTCGGATGGCCAGGGCCACGGGGGCTCCCGTGGTGCGCCCGGCCCGAATTCCGGCCCGGAACTCCACCCGGTCCGTTTCTATGGCCATGCGCCTGCCCCGCCCGTATCCCTTCTGTCTCTTTTCCAGCCAGGGGTTGATATCCTCCTCGGTTAGGGGAATCCCGGCGGGCAGGCCCTCGATGATGGCCAAAAGCTCGGGGCCGTGGGACTCGCCTGCGGTGAGAAACCTCATGGGCCCATTGTAGGGCAAGCGGCTGGAAAAGACCCGCCAGGGGACTCCCCTGGCGGGTTGGAGGGCACGAGAACCCTAGCGGCTTGCGGTTTCCTTCAAGATGTCGGCGGTGATGACCACCAGTAGCTCCCGGTCGGTGGTCTCCTGGCTCCTTTGCTTGAAGAGTTCCCCAATCAGGGGGATATCCATGAGAAGGGGCACGCCCTGTTGCACCTGGGTGTTTTCCTGGGAGGTGAGGCCCCCGAGGACCACGGTCTGCCCGTCCCGCACCCTTAAGGTGGTGGTTACCACCTGCTTGGTGAAGCGGTCCACATCCCCATCCACCGGGTTGCGCTGGACGTTTCCGGAAACCTCCGCCTTGATGTTGAGGAGGATCTGCCCGTCGGCGGTGATCTGGGGGGTCACCTCCACGATGATGCCGATGTCAAAGGGTACGCGCTCCACCCGGTCGTTCACCACCCGGCGGATGAGGAAGGTCTCCCCGGATTGCAGGCGGGCGGTTTGGTTGTTGAGGACGGTCTGGTTCACATCCCTGAGGGCCCGGGAAAGACCCTGGCGCTGGAGGGCCTCGAGGGTGGCCAGGATGTTCAAGGCCGCCAGGCTCCTGGTGCTGTCAAAGATCAGGGAAAGCCCAGAGTCCAGGATGCTGGCCGCCACGTTCCCCCCGGCAATGGTGTTCCACTTGATGCCCAGGTTGCGGGTGAAGTTGGACTGCACCTCCTGGATGCGCACCCTTAGGTTCACCTGGGGCACCGCCTGGTCCAGCTTGGGGATGAGGCCTTCCACCAGGGCTAGGTCCTCCTGTGTGCCCGTGACGATCAGGGTATTGGTGCGCTCGTCCGCCACCACCGTGGCCTGGCGTGTGGGGGCTTGGGGCTGGGCCTGGCTCTGGGGAACCTGGGCCTGCCGGGCTTGCAAGGCCTCCTGGAGCACCTTGGCTAGCTCGGTGGCCTTGGCGTTGGAGAGCTGGTAGGAACGCTGGAAGACAGGTGGCCCCTGCTCGGGAGCCCGGTCGATCTGAGCCAGGAGGGTTTCCACCTCGGAAAGTTGCTTTTCCGTGCCCCGCACCGAGAGGACCGGTTGCCCGGGCACCGTCTGTACCACGATCCCCGGCACCTCCCGGGCCAGGAAGGGGGCCACCTTCTCGGCGTCGGCGAAGCGCAAGGGGTAGAGCCTCCGCACCGTGGCCTCCTGGGTGGGCGGGGCCACCTGGGGAGGCACATCGGCGGCCTTGAGGATCTCGGCGAAGAAGGCCTGGTCGGCTTCGGTAGCCTCCAGAAGAAGGGCTTTGGGGTTACCCGGGACACCTTCCAGGCGGGCCCCTTTCAACTCCCTTTCCAGGACGGGCTTAAGCCTTTCCTGGGCTTCCTGGAAGGTGAGGTTCTGCAAGGCGTAGACCCGGCGCACCACGGGAGTGGGCTTGGGTACATCGGCCACCTTCAGGAGTTCGGCGATGCGGGCGTGGTCCTCCTCGGTGGCGATGATGAGGGCCCGTTTAGGATCGGTGGGTACCACGGCCACCTGGGCGTTCGGGACCTGTGTTTGCAGGAAGGAAAGGATCTCCGGGAAGGTGGAATGGGTCAGGACATAGGTGCGCTCTACCCGAGGCTTGGGCAGGGTGAGGGCGGGCAAGGGGCGGAAGTCAATCCCTGCCCGCTGCAGGATGTCCGAGAAGCGAGTATGCTGTTCGGGAGTGGCTAGAACGGAGAGAAGGGCTCTGAGTTTACCCCCTTCCTCCACCACAATCCAGTTCACGCTAAGCCCGCTGGCTTCCCGGGAAAGGAAGGGCAGGAGATCGTTTTGCACCCAGGCCTTGGCCCCATCTATGTTCACCACGGTGCGGGCCTGGCCCTGGGCGTCAGTTTCCGTGCGCCGATAGGCGATCTCGGGGATGGCCACCAGGTAGGGCTTCCGCTCCATGGCCCCGGTGCGGCTTGGAGCGTCCACCAAGGCGGTGATCACCTGGGTGGGGGCCACCACCACCACGTCGGGAGGCAGGAAGAGGTAGTCCAGGTTGAACTGGGTGCCGTAGGTGGCGAAGAGGAGGTCCCAGACTTCCCGGAAGGGTTTGCCCTGGAAGTCCAACTTGATGTTGGGTAAGGGGGGCTGGGCCTTGGCTGGATCGCCGGAGGCATCGTAGGCCCGGTAGATAAGGGGCTGAAGGCCCACGCTCCGGGCTAGGGCTTCCAGGACCACATCCAGAGGCATGGTGAGCCCGGCCCGCACCTGGCTTTCGGATACCTTCAGGTCTACCTTGGCGTCAAAGCGGGGTTCCTGGGGAAGGCTTCCCGCCCATGCCCCGGCACCCAGGGCCAAAAGGGTGGGGATCAGAAGTTTCATAAGGGCTTTTCTCACTGGCCACCTCCTGCTTGCATGCTGTCTAGGACAATCTCAAGGCTTTCATCCTTCAAGGCCAACACCACGCGGTCGCTTTCTATGCGGCGGAGCACCGCCTCGCTACCCGGAAGAAGGCTACCCACGGGTAGCACCAAGTAACCCTCCTTGCTTTCCAGGATAGCCACGCTCACCGGACCCAGAAGGGTGCCGGTTAGCTTGAGACCCCTTTCCTCCACCAGGGTCTGCAAGGGGGTTTTGGGAGGCGGAGGGGGTTCCGCCTTCTCCCCCTCTTTTTTCTGAACCGGCAACGGGGTTTCCACAAGCCCGGACGGGGGAGTGAGGACGGGTGGGGTTCCACCCAGCTCGGTCTTAGGGGCCTCCGCCTGCAATACCGGGGCCAGCACCTTGGGAGCGGGCAGGGCTCCTTGGCTTCCCGGGAGAGGCCGGGGTGAAGCTTGAACGCTTGGGGTGGGCAAGGGTGTTCCCTGGGTTACCCGGACAGGGGCCCCTGTGGGTACGGGGGTGGGCCTAGGTGCCGGGGCAGGGGAGGGCACGGGGGGAGAAGGTGGAGCTTCCACCACCAGGGGCACAAAGGGGTTTGGAAGCGGGGCCTCTTGTTGCGTTTTGGGGATGGGCAAGGCTGTGGTCAAGACGGGCTCGCCTGCTTTAGGGGCTTTCTGGGAAGGAGAAGCCTCGGGGCTAGGCTTCGCCGCTTGGTCTTGGGGGGCAGTTTCGGCAAGGGGCGGGATGGGTGGAGCTTCTATGGCCTTGGGAGCCTCCGCTCCCTGGCTGGGCACCTGAGGTTGGCCGGGGGTGGGTTGCACCTCCATGGGTGCCTGGGCTGGCAGGTAGAAACCCACATACCAAAGCGCCACAGCGCTCACCAGGAGAAGGCCCGCCAGGAGGAGCTTGGTGGACTGGGGTAGGTTGCGCCAAGCCGTGGCCAGGCACGCTAGAAGGGCTTTCACCGACCACCTCCTTGGCCTGTTTGCGGCGATGGGGTTGCTTGCGTCTTTGTGGTTCCTTCAGACTGGCCTAGGTCTTTGGCCAGAACGTAGAGGGTGAGGGTCAGGCTGGTGTTGAGGCTTGGGTTAACCTCCTGACCCTGGACGCTCAGGTTCAGCCCGGAGATGGAGCTGAAGCGGGAAAGCCCTTCCAGACGCTGTAGGTAGGCGTAGGTTTCGGGGAAGGGGGCCTCGAGGGAAAGGGCCAGGTTCACCGCCCGCACCTCCGGTACTGGAGCCGAGGTGGGGGAGCGGGTGAAGGAGCGCACCGTGACGCCGCTCCTTAGGGCCTCGGTCAGGATCTCGTTCAGAACCTGGGAAAGCCGTTCCTCCTTGGGAAGCGCCCTCAGAAAGGCTTGGCGCTCGGCTTGCAGCTCGGCGATGGTGGCCCGGAGTTCCGGCAGGGCGCGCTGGGCTTGCCTTCCTTTATCCCGTTCGGGGATAAGGGTGTTGATCTCCTGGCGCACGCTTTCCGTTTCCTGGCGCATGGGGACGATGAGGAGGAAGTACCAGAGGAGGGCCACCACCAAGGTGAGGGCGATGGCGATCAGGGCCCATTCCCGCTGTCCAAGTCTAGCGAGCACTTTCCCCACCTCCCACCAGGCCCACCCGGGCGCTAAAGGTGTAAAGCCCCCGGTTCTGGTCCAGGGAAGCTCCCTGGAACTCTATGCCGAATCGGGGCGAGGTTTCAAAAGCCCGCACGAAGCTCACCAGGGCATTCTGGTTCAGGGCTTCCCCTTGCACGGTGAACTCCACCTGCACCTTCTTGCCGTCATAGGTTCCGGCTTGAGCCATCCGGTTGGCCTCGTCCTCGGGAATGGCCCGGGTACCCACGGAGCGCAGGGCCACGGGGAGGCGTCCGCCTTGCTGGGGGATTTGCCGGATAAAGGCCGCCAGATACTCGGACCAGGGGACGAAGTTCTTCTTGAGGCCTTCTCGGATGGCGAGGAGGGCCTCGAGGGTCTTCCTCTCCTGCACCAGGCGGTTTTGTTCGGCGATGAAGGGTTTTAAGGCCTCCACCTCCGCTTTCAGGGCATCCCTTTCCTGCTTGGCCAGGGTAAGTTCGGTGTAGGCGGTGTAGTGGAGAAAGCCCAGAAGGGAAAGGGTCAGCAGGGCAAAAGCCCCTGCCGCCAGGCGCCACCAACCCGGTTCAATGCGGCGGCGCAGGTTTTTGGGGAGAAGGTTAAGCCTAATCAAGGGGCATCACCCCCCGTAAGGCCAGGCCCACGGGCACCAGGAACTCCGGTCCCATCTCCTTGATCTTTTCCAGGTCAAAGCGTCTGGGATCCACCTGTATGCCCTGCCAGGGGTCGGGGACGGTGAAGTTGACCCCCAGGGTATCGGTAAGCAAGGTGGACAGGCCCCTAAGCCGGCTTCCCCCGCCGTAGAGGTACCCTACCTCCGGCTGTATGTCCCCCAGTTGCACCCGGAAAAACTCCAGGCTCCGGCGGATCTCCTGGGTAAGTTCCACCAGGATGGGCCGGATGGCATCGTAGATTTTGGCAGGGCTGTACCGTTCCCTCTCGGCGTCAAAGTCCAGAAGAAGCTCCTCGTCCTCGGTGGGGATGGTGGCGAGGCCGTAGGTGCGCTTCACCTCCTCGGCGGTGAGGAAGTCCAGGCCAAAGCTTTTCCCAATGGCTTCGGTGAAGTCCTTGCCGGAGAGGGTGAGGATCCGCACCGCCAAGGGACGGTCTCCCTTAAGGAGAACCAGGCTGGTGCTTTCTGCCCCGATTTCCACGGCCACGGAAACCCCTTCCGGGTCGCTGCTGAGCTGGGCTTCCAGGGGATAAAGCCCGGCAAAGGGCTTCACATCCAAGATGATGGGGGTCAGACCTGCTCCCCGCAGGGCTTCCAGCAAGGAGGCCACTGCTTCCTGCCGGGCGGCCCCCACCATGACCTCCACCTGCTCCCCATCGGCTACCTCGGCCAGGGGATCCAGGGGGGCGAAGTCCAGGACCACCTCGTCAATGGGGAAGGGGATGTACCGCTCCGCTTCCCAGCGAACCGCCTCCTCCATCTCCTTGAGGGGCATCTTGGGCACCTGAAGGGTGCGCAGAATCACGCTGGGATTGGGCACGGCGGTGACCACGTAGCGCTTTTTGGTCCGGGCTTCGGCGAGAAGTTCCTTGAGTTCCTGGGCCAGGGCCTGGGGTTCGGCGATCACTCCTTCCACCAGCATTCCCGGGGGAGTGGGCCGGGTGGCCAGGGCCCTGAGGGCGGGAGGATTTCCGGAGAGTTCCACCAGCTTTAGGTTGGCGGCGCCGATCTCCAGGCCCAGCGCCTCCACGCGGGGTTTGAATAGCTTGCTAAAACCCGAAAACACGTTGCCTCCTTAACACGGGGCGGTGCAGCCACTATAAGCCATAAGCGAACCTGCTTGCAGTATACACGCTCCTGCCTGGAATAGGGAAGAGGAACTCGCCAGCATTCCCTCGTTGATTTTAGCCACGTGTACCTTAAGGAAAGCTCACACCCCTCGAGGACCTCCCCTCGAGGGGCGCTCAGGCGAAGGTCTTACAGGGCCTTTAGCGTTTCCACCACTGCCTTCGTAAAGGTTTCCGTGGTGGCGGTTCCCCCCAGGTCCGGGGTGCGGGGGCCTTTTTCCAGAACCAGGTCCACGGCCTTTTCCACCTTCTTGGCCGCCTCCTTCTCCCCCAGGTACACCAGCATCATGGCCGCGGAGAGGATGGTGGCGGTGGGGTTGGCGATCCCCTTGCCGGCGATATCGGGGGCGGAACCGTGCACGGGCTCAAAGACCGCCGTAGTGTCCCCGATGTTGGCGGAAGGCGCAAGGCCCAGGCCCCCCACCAAGCCAGCGGTGAGGTCGGAGAGAATGTCCCCCAGGAGGTTGGTGGTGACGATCACGTCAAAGCGCTCGGGGCGCATGACAAGCTGCATGGCGCAGTTGTCCACGATGATGTCCTGCACGTTCACCAAGGGGTAGTCCTTGGCCACCTCCCGCACCGTATCCAGGAAAAGCCCCTGGGTCACGGGGAGCACGTTGGCCTTGTGGGCGATGTGCAGGGTTTTGCGGGGGCGGCTTTCCGCAATCTTCAAGGCCACGCGGCCGATGCGTTCGCTGGCCTTCTTGGAGATCACCGCATCGGCGATGGCCACGTCCAGGTAGCGGCGTTCCTGCTCCACGTAAAGCCCCTCGGTGTTCTCCCGCACGATGATGAGGTCCACTCCGCTCCGGCTTCCCGGCACGGGGCGGCTTTTGGCAGGGCGCACGTTGGCGTAGAGGTCCAGCCTGCGCCTGAGGTAGCGGATGGCCCCGAAGAAGCCCGGCACCTTTCTTGTGGGGCTGGTGGCAGCCCCGAAGAGGGTGGCCCGGCAGGAAAGGATTTTCTCCACGGTTTCCTCGGGCACGGAAACCCCTCTTCGCTCAAAGGTTTCCCAGCCCGCCTCGGCCTCCACGAACTCCAGGGGAAGCCCGGTGGCCTCCAAGACCTTCCTGGCCGCCGGGACCACCTCGTGGCCGATACCGTCGCCCTCAATCAAGCAGATGCGATACGCCATATTGCCTCCGGACTTAGGGGTAAGCCCCCTCCTTGGGAATATACACTACACCGGGCCTAGATGGTGCCGGCCTCAAATGCGAAGGGCAAGTAGAAGAAAGACCAGCAGGAGAAAGGCCAGCACCCTAAGGGCTGCCTGGCGCCTGGGAAGCCGCCTTCCCCCTGCCCTCAAGGCTCCCTCCACCACCACCCCGGCTATCCCCGCCAGGATGAAGAGGTCCCCCAGGCTCGCCGCCTTGCGCAAGGGGGGAAGAGGAATAACGTCCCCCAGGAAGGGAAGGCGGGTGGATTCGTCTAGGAGGGTATGCACGGCATCGCCCTTGTTCCTTAAAAGTTCCTCCCAGCCCTCTATGCCTGCCCTCCTCAGGGTTTCCAGGCTCACGGGCATGTGGCCCCCGTTGGCGAAGATGACTAAAGTGTTGAGGAAAAGGCCCAGAAGGACCAGGTAGAGGCTTTTCAGGTGCCGGTTCTGGTAGAGCCCATAGCCCACAAGAAGGAGGACAAGGACCTTGGCAAGGGGGCCAGCCCACTCAGGCCGGAAAAATCCCCGGTAGGTGCCGTAGGCTAACCCTCCCTCTGCCAAGGCGGCCAGAAGGAAGGCCCAAGGTACCCTTAGCTCTATTCCCCCGAGGTCCTTGGGTCTGGCTCCGAGGGCGAGGGCGAGGCCGAATCCGAAGAGTGCGGCGAAGAGATAGAGGCTGATACCGATCCCTCCTTTGCTGCCAGGTAGGCCTGGCGGTCGCGCCACAAGGGGTTTTGGTGCCAGAGCTGGGTGAAGAGCTTGACCAGCTTGGGGTCAAACTGGATGCCGGAAAGATCCTGGATTTCCTTGAGAGCTTCCTCTGAGGATTTGGCCGGGCGGTAGGGGCGGCCTGCGGTCATGGCCTCGTAGGCATCGGCCAGGCCCACGATGCGGGCCTCCTCGGGGATTTCGTGACCGGCAAGTTCCTTGGGGTAGCCGCGGCCGTCCCAGCGCTCGTGGTGGTGGAGGATGACGTTATAGACCACGGGGCCAAAGGCCACCTTTTGCGCCGGCTTCAGGAGCTCGGCCCCCTTGGTGGTATGGCTTTGCACAATCTGGTACTCCTTTGGGGTGAGTTTATCCGGCTTTAAGAGAAGGGCTTCCGGAATACCGATCTTGCCGATGTCGTGAAGCCGGGCGGCCCGGTAGATTTCCTGGGCCTTGGCCTCGTCGTTGTAAAGGACCCGGGCCAGGTCGCGGGCGATGTCGGCCACGCGCTCCGAGTGCAGGCGGGTTTCCGGTTCCTTGGCCTCCAAAGCGTGCATGAGGACTTCCAGGGTGGCGTCAAAAGCTTGCTCCAAGCGCACCTTCTCGTCCCAGTAGAAGCGGCTGTAGTAGAGGGGTATCAGGAAGAAAAGGACCGTCCACCCTCCCCAGCCGCCCAACAATGGGGTCTCGTAGGCCCGGGCCAGGAGGAGGGCGAGGGCGGAGAGGAGGAAGTAGCTGACCGTAAGCCAACCGAAGTTTTTTCTCCACACCTCCCTCAAGGGGGTACCGCTGGCTAAGTGGATAGCCAGGGAAACTAAGCTAGTGTTGACGAAGAAAAGCGCCATTGTCGCCAAGCCAATACCCATTCCGGCACTTAGGTCCAGGGTTCCCAGAAGGAGGGGGTTGGCCTGGAAAAACCCCCAGACCAGGGCGGCGGCCAGGGTGGCCAGGGCGTCCTGGGAGCGGTTGAAGAGCTGTTTGTACCACACGTTATCGCTGGGTTGAAAGAGGAAGACCCAAAGGGGGGCCAGCCAAGGGGGAGCCAGGGCCACCAGGGCCAGGGCGAAGAGGAAAAGGTGGCTTACGCTGGCATTGAGGGGCAGGCGGATCTCCACCCGCACGCTCCAGAAGACCAAGCCGGCCCAGAAGAGGAGGTCTAACCAGCTTAGCCCGGGCGGGGGAATGCTGAACCCGTGGCGCAAAAGGAGGTAGCCCTCCGCTAGGAGGAAGGCTGCGAAGACGCTGAGAACATAGACCAGCACCCGGGGTGGGGGCAGGTCCAGGCCGCGAAGCCTTTGCCGCATACTGGCCTAAGCATAACACGAGGCCCCCTCTAGGGGGCCAAAGAAAAAACGGCCAGCTTGTGGCCGTTCGTTACTTCCAGTGCACGGTAGCCCCAGCCGCCAGCCCCAAAGCCACCAGAGAGCCGAGAAGCGCCAGAACCTTAGCGATCAGCTTCTTCATCTTCATCCCTCCTTTTCCTAGAGCTTCCGGGGGGTTGGCCCCGTTTGCTTGTCTTTCACTTTAGGGGGGTCTGTCAATACTGTCAAGAGGGAAAGAATAGGTATCAGAACGGTGAAAATAGTTATTACCCTAACGATTTTCGGGAGTGAGTCAGATTTATACTACCCAACCTAGCACATCCCTGGCCAGCTGGGTAGTACCCTGGGGAGCGAGGGGGGACCTTCCGGGTTGGGGGGAATGCCCTTAAAAAAACAGGGAGGCCGTGGAGCCCCTGCTCCCACGGGCTGCCCAATACACCTTTTGGAATACACCCCGTAAATTCACCGGCAATATCCTAAAAATCAATGCCTTCTGCGCCGAGAAATCTTTTATCTGAATGCCCACCCGGAATCCGTAGGGTTTCCTTCCAGGTTCCCACCCCCTTGAGGGGTAGTGTAGCAAAAGGGTCAATCCCGGGTAGGAACAAAGGAAAGCCGCCCTCTTCAGGAGGGCGGTTTGGCTTTCTCCCTGGTGCCGAGGGGCGGAATCGAACCGCCGACACTGCGATTTTCAGTCGCATGCTCTACCAACTGAGCTACCTCGGCCTGGCGGCCCCGACGGGACTCGAACCCGCGATCTCCCACGTGACAGGCGGGTGTGTTAACCAACTACACCACGGGGCCTTGGGTTGTTGCCGGGTCGGGGGCGTCCGACCGGGCACTTAGGATGATAGCCGGGGGAAAGGGCGGTGTCAAGCTTAAGCTGGAGAGAGGTCTTCGCCTACCACAGGACCCGGAAGGGCATAGGGAAGCGTAGCCTCTTGGTGGACCGGGGGGAATCTGGGTACCGGAATGTTTTCTTGCCCGATGGCCGCATCCTCTACCAGGGGGAGGGCAAGCGGGGAAACCAGGAGCCCGTTGGGGGAAATCTTTGCCTGCTTTTGGCCCAGAAAAGAGGCACCCCGCTTAGGGTCTTCCTCCGGGAGCGGCCCGGTCTCTGGCGGGACCTGGGGTGGTACCGGGTGGAAGGGCACCGGTACAGCCTTCTCCCTGAGGAGGGTCGGTGGGTGTACTGGTTTACCCTTGCCCCTTGTGGATGCGAAGAAGGCCTTTAAGGGTTAGGTCCTCGTCCACCACGTCAAAGGAAGGGCAGAGATCCCTTAGGGTTTCCGCAAAGCCCCCGGTGGCGATCACCAGGGCTTCTCCGGCTTCCTCCTTGAAGCGGCGCACCATGCCCTCCACCAAGGCGGCATAGCCCAGGACCAGGCCCGAGCGCAGGGCGTCCAGGGTGTTCTTGCCCACCACCTGGGTGGGAGGGACCAGGTCTATGCGGGGGAGTTTGGCGGTCCTTGCCGCCAGGGCGTCGGCGGCGGTCTGAGGGCCGATGGTGATGGCCCCGCCCAGGTAGCGGTTGGGGGCCTCCACTAGGTCAAAGGTGGTGGCGGTGCCGAAGTCCACCACGATGTAGCGGCCCGTGGGGCTTTCGTAGCCCAAAGCGCCCACGGCGTTCACCAGGCGGTCGGTGCCAGCTTCCTTGGGGTTATCTATGCACACCTCGAGCCCTGTGGCCCCGGCATCCACCACCTGGGCTTTGATGCTGAAGAGCTTCTCTATGGCTTCCTTCATCTCCCTCTCCACAGGGGGCACCACGCTGGAGAGGAGGGCGGCATTGGGAGGGGGGAGGTCCTCGAGGGCGAAGAGGTTTTTCAGGATGACCCGGTACTCGCTTTCCATGCGCATCCGATCGGTGTGGATGCGGAAGTGGGCGACGAGCTCCTCCCCGGAGAAGACCCCCAGGACCGTGGAGGTGTTGCCGATGTCTATGGCCAGGAGCATGGCGCTTAGCCTTGGGCCTCTTGGACTTCTTCCCAGGGCTCCAGCACCACCTTGACGGTGATCTCGGCGTTGAGGCTGGCGGAAACGGAGCAGTACTTGGTGTGGGAAAGGTGGGCGGCGCGCTCCAGGGCTTCCAGGGTCACGTTGGGCCCTGAGGCGATGTGGGTCACGGTGATGTGGGTGTAGCGCCTGGGGTGGGTTTCCGCCCGGATGCCCTCCACCTCCACCCGGTAGCGAGCCAGGGGCTGCTTTTTCTTCTTCATGATGTCCACCACGTCGTAGGCGGTGCAGGCCCCTAGGGCCATGAGGAGGAGCTCCATGGGACGGGGGCCGGTGGCGGGCTGGTCCCCGTCGATCATCACCTTGTCCCCTTGCTCGTTCATTCCCAGGAAGCGGTGGCCTACCAGATGGTGGATCACGACCTTCTTCGTCATGAGCCGGATTTTATCAGGCTTTAACCTTTCCCGCTAGAATGGGCGTAGATGCGGGTATTTCTTTTGGTTGGCGTCTGGCTATGGAGCCTGGCTTTAGCTTTTCCCCGCATAGGGGTGCACGAGGGCTTCACCCGCTTGGTCTTTGATCTGCCCTCTAAAGAAGTCCAGCACACCCTTTCCCAGGAGAATGGCCTTCTGGTCCTGATCCTGAAAGGGGTTAAGGCAGCCCCCCTGGATCAGGTGGTGAACTCTTCCGAGGTGGCCTCGGTGCAGACCCTACCCGAGGAGGGGCAGGTGCGGGTGGTGGTGCGCTTGAAAGGGGCCGTGGAGGCCACGGTGCGCCGCTATTCCGACCCGGAGCGGCTGGTGGTGGACCTAAGCCCGAAAAAGGAGGCCTCCACCCCGGCCAAGCCGTCCCAAGACCCGCCCCGCAGCCGTCCGCCCAAGCCTCCCAAGCCCGTGGTCCTCCTGGACCCCGGCCACGGGGGGATGGACCCGGGGATGGTGGGATACGTGGTGGAAAAGGAAGTGGTCCTGGACGTGGCCCTGCGCCTTAAGCGCCTTCTGGAGAAGGAGGGAATAGAGGTGCGCCTTACCCGGGATCGGGATGCGCACCTTTCCCCCGATAAGCGGGAGGACCTCTCCCGAAGGGCGGCCTTGGCCGATAGCTCCCAGGTGAACCTTTTTATCTCCATCCACGTGAACGCTACCCCCACCCGCACTGCCCAGGGGCTCGAGGTCTTCTACTTCGGCCAGGCCCAGAGCTCAGGGGTTCTGGCCCAGGTGATCCGGGAAAACGGCGGGGGGGAGCTGGGGCAGCGCTTGACCCAGGAAGCCCGTACTGTGGCGGAGAGGATTCTTTTTGACATCGTGGCCCAGGCCAACCAGCGCTACAGTCAGCGCTTGGCTGAAACCTTAGGGAGGAAGCTTTCCCAGACCACGGGGAGCCCCTTCCGGGGGACCTTTCCCGGCGACTTCTTCGTGTTGCGGTACGCCAAGGTGCCCGCCGTGTTGGTGGAGATCGGCTTCGGAGACCATCCGGTGGAGGGAAGGCGGCTTGCCGACCCCGCCTACCGGGAGAAGGTGGCCCAGGGGCTTCTTTCGGGCATCCTCACCTTTTTGGCCAACGGGGCCTATGCCCGCTGAGGGTTAGGGAGGGGGAAGGGAACGCTCAGTCCGGCTTGGGATCGGGGCCAGGAGGGCAGGCCTTGAGCCTTAGGGTGGGTTCGGGATCCCAGGCCACGGGTTTCCAGGTTAGGGAGAGGGCACTGGGCCTAGCCCTGAAGGGCAACCAGGGAAGACGTAAGGCCTCGAGGCGGTAAGCCAGGGGTCTACCCCCCTGTTCCTCCAGGTTCAGGACCAAACCCTCTCCCTGGAAAAGGGAACGGTAGGAGTACCCATAGGCCAAAGGGGGATCCAGGACGCGCAGGGAGGCCATGGGACCCCCTGCGTGCTGGGCTCCTTGTGGGCTGATCCAAAGACCCTCCAAAACCCCGTCCACCTCCGCCTCCCCCACCAGGAAGGCCCCGCGCCAGGCCCTGAGGTAGTCAAAACCGGGGCGGCGAAGAAGCCGGGCCTTTCCCTGGCTAAGGCCCAGCCAGTCCAAAAGGAGCCCCTCGGAATCCCCCCTGACCTCCAGCCGGCCCACCGCCCCCCTTTCTCCCAGGAAGCGAAGGTAGTCGTTCTCCGGCCAGCCGCTACGGTACCCGTAGGCCCAGGGCTGCCCGGGGCGGGCCACCGGAAGGCCCAGAAGGAAGCCGTCAAACCCTCCTGCCCCCTCCACCCGGCCCACCAGGAAAAGAACGCCCTGCCGGTACAAGCCCCCATAGGCGTACCCCTGGCCGGGCAGGGGAAGGCGGAAGGCCCTTTCCCCAAGCAGGTCTAGCACCAAAGCCTCCCAGCCCCCAGGGCCCATATACCCTCCCCAGGCGAAGCGGCCATCCGTTCCCCAGAGGATCCCCTGGCCGCCGGCTTCGGCCCAAAGGGGCTTCCCCTTGGGGTCCAGCCCCACCCGGAGGAGGCTCTTTCCCAGGTGGCCCACGGCCAGGAACCCCTCGGGTGTACGGGCGAGCCCATAGAGGGCGGAATCCTTCTTTGCCAGAATGTGGGCACCCTCTTGAGTCACCACCAGGGCTTGGTGGCCCCCCTCCACCAGAAGCCTCCCCACCACCACCTCCCCCAGCCCTGCGAAAAGGGCGGAGCCCAGAAGGGTGGAGAGGATCCAGCAGGAAGCCATTTCAAGGGAAGGGAAACCCCTCGAGGGCCTCCTTTGCCGAGGGGAAGCGTTCCTTGGGGGACTTGGCCAGGAGGCGCTCCAGATAGGCCTGCTGCGGAGGGGCCAGGCCGGGGACAGGGGGAACGGGTTCCTGGAGGTGGCCGAGGAGGACCTCCTCCGGCCCACCCACAAAGGGGTGTTCCCCGGAGAGGATCCAGTAGAGGATGATGCCCGCAGCGTACACATCCGCCTCGGGGCCCGGGCTTTGTCCCAGGACCTGTTCGGGGGCCAGGTAGGGAAGGGTACCCACCCTTAAGGGTTTCTTGAAGGCCTCGAGGGCTGGCCCCGAGAGGTCAAAGTCCACCAGCTTGGCCTCGTCCGTTCCCGCCACGATGATGTTCTCCGGCTTCACGTCCCGGTGCACCAGGCCCTTGCCGTGCATGTGGGCCAAGGCCATGAGGAGCTGGCGGAAGACGTATAAGGCCCGAGGGCGCTCGGGGTGGCGTCCCATCCAGCGCCCCATCTCCTCCCCAGGGGCGTAGGCCAGGAGGAGGGCGGGGCCTTCCTCGAGGTCCAGGCTCTCCAGGACGGGGTTCAGGTTAGGGTGGGAAAGCTGCCTACCCACCCAGAACTCCCGGTTGCGCCTGGCTTCGGCCCCCCTGGGGAAGACCTTGAGGGCGTAAGGGGTGCCGAAGCGGTCGAAGGCCAGGTAGACGGTGGCCAGGGCGCCCTGGCCCAGGGGGCGCACCACCCGGTATCGGTTCAGAAGGACCCTCCCCGCCAGGCTCACCGCCTCCACTATATCCAGCCCTCACCTCTTTCACCCAGAAGCCGTTAGGATTTTTGGCGTGCGCGGTTTGGCGCTTTCCGGTGGGGGGGCCAGGGGGCTTGCCCACATTGGGGCCCTCGAGGTCTTCCTGGAGGCGGGTTTGGACTTCCAGGTGGTGGCGGGGACCAGCATGGGGGCCATCGTGGGAGCGCTTTTCGCCGCGGGCAAAACCCCGGAGGAGATGCTGGCCTTAGCCCGCCGGACCCCCTGGCTTGGCCTTTTGGGCTTCTCGCCCCGGGAGGGGATCTTTTCCCGGCGAAAGCTTCTGGACTTCCTGGCGGAGCACCTTCCTAAGAGCTTTGACGGGCTGAAGAAGCCTCTGGCGGTCACTGCCGTGGACGTGGTTTCGGGGAGGCTTCTTTTTCTCACCCAGGGTGACCTGCCAAGCGCCATCCTGGCCTCCGCCGCTTATCCCGGGCTTCTTGCCCCGGTGGAGCGGGAGGGGCAACTCCTCTTTGATGGGGGGGTCCTGGACAACCTGCCGGTGGACGCCGCCCGCCTTTTGGGGGCCACAGAGGTCTGGGCCGTGGATGTCACGCCGGAGCGGGAGGTGGCAGGGGCTCCTAGGGGCCTTCTGGCCCTGGCCCGGCGGGCGGTGGACCTCATGCAGCTCCACCTCACCTCGGTCCGCCTCACCCTGTATGCCCCCGAGGTGTACGTGAGGCCCCATCTGGCTGGGGTGGGTATAGAGGACTTCCGCCGGCTGGAGGAGATTGTGGAAGCAGGGCGCAAGGCGGCAAGGCAAGCGATAACGGGTAGAGTGGGAGGAGTATGAAGGCGTTTTGGGAGTATCTTTTCAAGGAGTGGTTCCGCCAGGTGGGAGAAGCCCTTCTGGTGGCGTTTTTGGTGACCACCTTTGTCTTCACCACCGTGGGGGTGGTGGGGCAGAGCATGTTTCCCACCCTGCAAAACGGGGAGCGGGTTTTGGTGCCCAAGTGGGAAACCTGGTTGGTGCGCTTTGGCCTGATGGAGTGGCGAAGGGGGGAGATCGCCATCCTGAAACCTCCGGAGGGCACCCCAAACGCCACGGCCCGCTTTCCCGTCCTGGGCTTTAGCTTCAGGGCCTTCTTCATCAAGCGCATCGTGGCGGTGCCCGGGGACGAGGTCTATGTGGAGCGGGGGGTGGTGTACGTCAACGGCAAGCCCCTGGACGAGAGGCACATCACCGACCGCATCGCTCCCTGGCCCGACTCTTACCCCGGGGTATGCTACAAGGACGGGCGCATGACCCGAATCCTCACCCAGCAAGGGGATTTCCCCGTGGAGCTTCTTCCCGCCTACTTGAAACCCCTAAGGGAGATGCTTCTGCCCCCTTCGCAGGAGGTCCTGGCCCGAAGCCGCCTCACCGAGGCCTGCGAGGTGGGGAAAATCCGCCTCAAGAAGGGGTACTACTTCGTCATGGGGGATAACCGTACCCTGGGGGGTTCTGAGGACTCCCGCACCTTTGGCCCGGTGCCCTTGGAGGCCATCGCCGGCAGGGCCAGCTTCGTGTGGTGGCCCATCTTCGTGCGGGAGGAGGGGAAGATTCGCCTGAACCTGAGGAGGCTTTCCCCACCCCCCGCCTACCAGGTGCCCTGAAGCACGGCCACCACCAACCGGCCGGGGCCGTGCACCCCTCTGACCATCACCTGGCCGATGTCGGCGCTTTTGGAGGGGCCGGAGTGAAGGCCTATGGTGCTGGGAAGGGATTTCAGGTCCAAAAAGGCCTCGAGGAGGCTGGGATAAACCTTCTCTTCCTCCACCAGGACCAGGTGAACGGGGGGCAGGAGCTGGGCCTTCCTGCCATCCTCCGAGGAGAGGGCCACGGTACCCGTTTCCGCCACGGCGAAAAGGGCCCGGGAAACCCCTAAGGGGGCCTCTTCGGGAGGAAGCTCCGGCAGGAGGCGGAGGGCGTCGGGTACCCCTTTGCCGTACGCAGCCCCGGGAAGTCCATGGGCCAGGTCGGCAAGAAGCTTCCTGGCCCCTTCCTTATCCACGACGTGGCCTTCAGCCCCGTTCTCTGCCAGGCGTTTTAGGAAAAACTCCAGGGGATCTTGGGAAAAAGCCGGGTGGGGATGCTCGGGGAGAAGGGCCTTGGGCCTTTCCTTAAGGGCATGCCGTATGCGGCTTAGGATGCGGGATTTGGCGTCCATGGCCTTACTCCTTGAGTTCCTGCCAAAGCTCGTGGAAGGGCTTGGGGCTGGGCCGTAAGGGACCCCGTCCCTCGGTCCAGGCCTTAAGAAGGGGAAGGAGGTCCTGGGGCAGGGGGAGGCCCCTTAAGGCCTTGGAGAAAAGCCGGTAGAGGCTTGGGCTTTGCATCACCTTGGAAAAGGCCTGCATGGCACCTTTTTCCCAGGTGGGGGCGAGTCCCCGCTCCACCGCTCTCTGCCGCCAGGTGAGGAGAAGCTTGGGGATGGGGATCTTCACCGGGCAGGCTTCGTAGCAGGCTCCGCAGAGGGTGGAGGCGTAGGGAAGGGGGTAGGTGTCCTCGAGGCCCAGGAGCCCGGGGTCCAGAACCGCCCCGATGGGCCCCGAGTAGACGTAGCCGTAGGGGTGCCCCCCGGTCTGGCGGTAGACGGGACAGGCGTTCAGGCAGGCCCCGCAACGGAGGCACCGCAAGACCTCCCAGGCCTCGGGGTCGTGGAGAAGGGTGGTGCGGCCGTGGTCCACCAGGACCACGTGGACCTCCTTAGGCCCCTCCTCTCCCTCCTTCGCCGGGCCCTGGATGAGGGAAACGTAGGTGGAAAGCCGCTGCCCCGTGGCGGCCCGGGCGGTGAGGGGGAGGAAGAGGGCCAGGTCGGCGAAGCGGGGAAGGAGCTTTTCGATCCCCACGAAGGCCACGTGCACCCTGGGGAGGCTGGTGGAAAGGCGGATGTTCCCCTCGTTCTCCATGAGGGCCAGGGTGCCGGTTTCCGCCACCAGGAAGTTGGCCCCGCTGATGCCCAGGTCGGCGGTGAGGAAGGCTTCCCGCAGGACCTTCCTGGCCACGGCGGCCAGGGCCTCGGGGGAGGCGTCCAGGGGGGTCCCGAAGCGCTGGTGGAAAAGCCTTTGGATGTCGGGAAGGGCCAGGTGGATGGCCGGGCCTACGATGTGGCTTGGAGGTTCCCCCAGGAGCTGGATCAGGTATTCCCCGAGGTCGGTTTCGTACACCTCCACCCCCAGGGACTCGAGGAGGGGGTTCACCCCCAGCTCCTCCGTGAGCATGCTCTTGGCCTTCACCGCCCGCTTCACCCCGTGGCGGGCCACGATCTCCCTCAGGATGCGGTGGGCTTCCTCGGGGCCTTCCGCCCAGTGCACCCGGACGCCCTTTTCCTGTAGCCGCTTTTCCGCCAGCTCCAGGTAATGGTCCAGGTGGGTGAGGAGGTGGTCCTTGACCCTCCTGGCCCTTTCCCGCCAGGCCTCGGCATCGATCTCCTGGTAAGCTCTCTTGCGACCTTCCTCGAAGTGCAGGGTGGCTCCGGTGACCGCCTCCCGCACCCCGGGGTGTTCCCTTAAGAGCTTGGCGGCTTCCTTGGGGTAGAGTTTGGCCTTAACCTGCATACGCCTCCCATAGAAGGGTGGCCAGGGGAACCACCCGCATGTTCCTTCCCTGCGTGCCCATGCGCCCGGTTAAGTGGAGGAGGCACCCGGCGTCCGTGGAGGTGAGGGCATCCGCCTTGGGCAAGGTGGAGATCTTGCGGTCGGCCATGGCCAGGGAGACCTCGGGAAGCTTCACCGAGAAGAGCCCCCCAAAGCCGCAGCACTCCTCCGCCGCCTCCCAGGGAAGGATCTCCGCCCCGCTGTTTTTCAGGAGCAAAAGGGGTTCCTCCTTGACCCCAAGCTCCCTTAAGGCGTGGCAGCCGTGGTGGTAGGCTATGGTTTTCCCCTGAAGCCCCTTCCCCAGCTCGGTCACGCCCAGCACCCGCACCAGGAACTGGGATAGCTCGTAGGTTTTCTCCGAAAGCCTAAGGGCTTCCCCGTCCCCGGGAAGAAGCTCGAGGTAGTGGTTTTTCACCATGCTGGCGCAGCTTCCCGAGGGCAGGACCACGTACTCGGCATCCTGGAAGATGCCTACGGTCCGCTGGGCCAGGGACCGGGCCTCGTTCCAGTGGCCGGCGTTGAAGGCAGGCTGGCCGCAGCAGGTCTGCTCCTTGGGGAAGTCCACCTCCACCCCTAAGGCCCTCAGGAGGCGTACCGTGGCCACCCCCGCTTCCGCGTAGAACTGATCGGCCAGGCAGGTGATGAAGAGGGCTACCCGCATTTGCCCCTATACTAACGGCTTGGCCGGGCCAGGGGGGTTTGACCGCCCGCGGGGGTTGGAAGAAACGCCTTGACCCTACCCCCCGGGGGGTGTATAATCCCAGGAACGACGTGCATACCTTTGCCTACACCAAACCCCTAGCGTAAAGAAGGAGCCCCAAGATGACCTGGAAGGAAGCCTACCCGGATATCCCCCTAGGCCAGGATGCCTGCGGCATCATCGCCATGGCGGAGAAAAGCGGCAAGCCCTCCCACCGGATCGTGCGGAGGACCCTGGAAAGCCTTTACCGCATGGCCCACCGGGCAGGGGCCATCCGGGGAGAAGGGGATGGGACAGGCATCCAGACCGATATCCCCCGGGAGCTATGGGCCCGCTTCCTGGAGGAGGCAGGGCTCGAGCCGGAGCTGGCCTTTAACCCCCGCTTCTTCGTGGGGCACTTTTTCCTGCCCAAAACCGAGGCGGGGCGCCTCGAGGAGTTCTACGAGCTCCTGAGGCGGGAGGGCCAGCCCCTTGGGGTGCGCCCGGTCCTCTTCCGCCGGGGGGAGGTGGTGAGCGAGGTCCTGGGCCCCGTGGGCCGTCGCACGGAGCCCATCTTCCTCCAGGTGGCGGGGCTTAGCCCCGATGGGGACGGTCCCCTGTGGGAGCTGGGCCTGAGGCTCGAGGCCAGCTTCCCCGTCCACGTGGTTTCCCTTTCCACCTACAGCGTGGTCTACAAGGTGCGGGGGGCGGCGGAGCTTTTGAAGCGCTACTACCCCGAGCTTTCCCGCCCCGAGTTTAAGAGCGCCATTGCCCTGGGGCACAACCGCTACTCCACCAACACCCTCTCCACCTTTGAGCAGGTGCAGCCCTTTGGCCTGCTGGGCCACAACGGGGAGATCAACACCATTGAGCGCCTAAGGCGGGAGCTGGACTACCTGGGCATCCCCCGCACCGGGGGGTCGGACTCCCAGGACCTGAACCGCATGTTGGAGGGGCTCATCTACCGCTTTGGCCTCACCCTGCCCGAGGCCATGGACCTGGTCTTCCCCCCCGTTTTGGGGGAGATCAAGGCCCTGCCCGAGGACCTCCAGGACCTCTACATGGCCTTAAGGCAGCGCTTTGGCCCCCTGGCCCAGGGGCCTGCCGCCATCGTGAGCCGCCACCGGGACGAGGCGGTCTTCGCCACCGACGCCATGGGCCTGCGCCCCCTGTGGCAGTTTGAAACCCCTTACGAGATCGTCTTCTCCTCCGAAAGGGGGGTTTTCAACGCCGAGGAGTTTGTGGGCGAACCCAAGCCCCTGGCTCCCGGGGAAAAGGTTTACCTGCGCCTGACCCCGGAGGGCCCCCGGGTCCTTCCCTTTGACCGCCACCAGCGCCTGGTGCTGGAGCGGATCGCCGCCCGCACCCCGGTGGCAGGGTACCGGGTCCACCTTTCGGGGCCCATCCGCCAGGCTCCGCCCCCCGTGGCCGGGGGGAGCGAGCCCCAGGTGGAGGAGAAGCCGGCCCCGCCCCCGTTGGGCTTGGAGCGGGCCTTCGGCTGGGACCGGTGGGATGGAGCTTACCTCGAGGCCCTGGCCAAGACCGGCAACGAGCCCATCGGCTCCCTGGGCTACGACGGCCCCCTGGCCGCCTTGAACCCGGAGAAGCCCAACCTCTCCGAGTTCTTCAAGGAGACCGTGGCGGTGGTGACCAACCCGGCCATCGACCGGGAGCGGGAAATCGAGCACTTCTCCACCCGCACCCTCCTGGGCCGGCGCCCTCTTCCCGACGGACGGGGTGGGGGAAGGGTGGAGGAGCTTCTTTTGCCCATCGTCTTGGAGGAGGACCAGGGCCTGGCGGAAGGCTTCGGCACCCTGACCCTGGGCGAGGTGAAATCCCGCTTCAAGACCGCCACCCTCGTGCCCCAGTTCGGTGTGGAGGAGGGGCTTCTCCTTGGGCTTAAGCGCCTGGAGGAGGAGGCGGTTAAGGCGGTGGAGGAAGGGGCCGAGGTCCTCATCCTCTCCGACCGGGGGGCCTTCCAGGGGGGCATCTGGATCGACATCGGCCTGGCGGTGGCCGCGGTGAACCGGGCCCTCCTGCAGAAGGACGCCGAGGGGGTGGCCCTCAGGCGGCGCACCTCCCTTCTCGTCCACTCCGGGGGGGTGCGCAACCTCCACGACGTGGCCTTCCTCCTGGGCCTGGGGGCGGAGGCGGTGGCCCCCTGGCTTCTGGAGGAGAAGGCCCGGGCCCTGGAGGGGAGGAAGGGGGTGGCCAATGTCCTCGAGGCCCTGCGCAAGGGCCTGGAGAAGGTCATCTCCACCATGGGCATCCACGAGCTTCGGGGCTACGGGAAGATCTTCAGCGCCATCGGGCTCAAGCCGGAGCTGGCCGACTACTTCGGCACCCGGAACTTCCTGGGTTCGGAGACCGGAGGATACGGCTTTTTGGAGCTGGAGCGCACCCTTTTGGAGCGGGAGGGCTTCTTCCGGGCGGAGAAGGTCATGCCCGCCAAGGACTTCCGCTTCAACCCCAGGATCTACAAGGCGGCCCAGGAGGTGGCAAGCGGCCAGGCCCCTTATAGCCACTTCCAGGAAAAGGTCCGCTCCCTGGAACGGGAAAGCCCGGTGGCGGCCAGGCAGCTTCTGGAGGTGCGCTTCCCCGAAAGGAGCGAGGTTTCCCCCGAGGAGGTGGACCTTTCCGTGGGGGGCCACTCCCTGCCCTTCCTGATCAGCGCCATGAGCTTCGGTTCCCAAGGGGAGGCCTCCTTCCGCGCCTATGTGGAGGCGGCCAAGCGCCTCAACATGCTCTGCATCAACGGGGAAGGTGGGGAGATCCCCGACATGCTGGGCAAGTACACCCACTGGCGCGGCCAGCAGGTGGCCTCGGGCCGGTTTGGCGTCCACGCCTACATGCTGAACTCCGCCACGGTCATCGAGATCAAGATCGGCCAGGGGGCCAAGCCGGGGGAGGGAGGGCACCTGCCGGGGAAGAAGGTTTCCCCCAAGGTGGCCGCCGCCCGCAACGCCGTGCCCGGGGTGGACCTCATCAGCCCTTCCAACAACCACGACCTCTACTCCATCGAGGACTTAGCCCAGCTCATCGAAGAGCTGAAGACGGTGAACCCCAAGGCCCTGGTTTCCGTGAAGGTGCCCGTCATCCCCGGGATCGGCACCATCGCCGTGGGAATCGCCAAGGCGGGGGCGGATGTCATCACCCTCTCGGGGTTTGAGGGGGGGACGGGGGCGGCCAGGCTCCATGCCCTCAAGTATGCGGGGCTTCCCGTGGAGATCGGGGTGCGGCGGGCCCACCGGGCCTTGGTGCGGGCCGGGCTTCGCGACCGGGTGGAGATCTGGGCGGATGGTGGTCTTAAGACCGCCTACGATGTGCTCCGCATGGTCCTTCTGGGGGCGGACCGGGTGGGCATGGCCACCATGGCCATGGTGGCCATC
>NZ_BAAJPG010000018.1:135009-135607 GCF_057547025.1 Thermus sp. KWY1 | reverse complement strand
CGGTCCGGTAAGGGCCGGTGCGAAGGGCGTAGTTTCGCCTCGAGGTGAAGCCGCAGTTTCGGGAACGGCATTTCGGCGGAAGAACGCTAGAGGGGACGGTCCACCCGGGGGTCCCGCGCCAGCCACCTCAAGTGGCCCGGGAGGACCTTCTGGTCGAACGCCGAAGGGAGGGGTATTCGGGGGTAGTGGTGGAGCCACTACCACGCCCACTCGACCAAGTTCCCGAAAGAGTCGTGTACCCGGCTCCACAGGAATTCGGTGAGCCCGAGGAGGTGCCCGTCCTTCTTCATCCTTTCCAGGTCGAGGAGGTCCACCAGGGCGACCATCTCCTCCAGGTGGGCCGGGGAGTCGAGGGCTTCCCTCGCCCGGGGGTTCCGCCGGTGGTCGAGCGCGTCCCGGAGGGGGAACCGGAGTTTCTTTGCCCACTCCACGAGGTGGCGGGCCAGGTCCAGGACCCCGTGCTTCGCGAAATCGGGCACCCGGTTTCGGAGGAGGTCGCAGAGCTAGACCCACCACTACGGGTGCACCGTCCATAGGTCGACCGTAGGGGCCGTCTACCACGTCGGCTACCGGTGGTACCGGTACCACCGGTACGGGT